>NZ_LN997848.1:1200000-1552500 GCF_001511835.1 Magnetospirillum sp. XM-1 | reverse complement strand
ATTGCTCGACTCGAGCCCGGATAAATTCATTGCTTACGGGCCTGCGTTTTGGTAGTTAATTAACCTGAGTGCCAATATATTTTTTGCGAGCGGGCGTCCGAAGCGGCGCATAAATCTCCAGAAAGGGGGTAGCCGTGGTTTCTTCAGTCACATTCCTCGCTGCAACAGCGATTCCGGGGTTGTCGACTACGACAGTCGCGGGCTGGAACACCACAGACATCGCGGCTCTGGCTTCGACGCAGCTCACGCAGCTCACCGTCACCCAGATCCAGGCACTGGAAACCACCGACATTGCCGCACTCAGCACATCTCAGCTGAGTGTGCTCAGTTCGACCCAGGTCGCGGCATTCGACAACACGCAGATCGTGTTCGACGCGGCCCAGCTAGGGGTGCTCAACGCCACCCAGCTCGGCGTCTTCTCGACGTCGGACATGGCGGCGCTGTCGTCCACGGCCGTCGCCGGCCTGACCACCACCCAGCTCTCCTCGATCAGCACCACGCTCATCGGCTCGCTTGAAACCACCGACGTCGCCGTCCTCAGCACCACCCAGCTCGCCGCACTCAAGACCTCGCACGTCGCCACCCTCTCGACCACCAGCCTCAACTCGCTCACCACCACCGGCCTGTCCAGCCTGAGCGGCGCCCAGGTCGCCGGTCTTTCCACCACCCAGCTGTCCGGCCTGTCGACCACCAAGACGGCTGCGCTGTCGACCACCGAACTCAATGCCCTGACCGCTACCCAGATCGGCGGCCTGTCCACCACCCAATTTGCCAGCCTGTCCTCCTCGCAGGTCTCCGGCCTCAGCGCGACCCAGGTCGCGCGGCTGTCGAGCGCCGCGTTGAACGCGCTGAACACCACCAATCTGGCGGCCCTGACCACCACCCAGGCCCAGAGTCTGACCTCGACCCAGGTCGGCTCGCTGAACACCACCAACCTGAACGCCCTGGAATCCACCGATCTGGCGGCGCTGGCGACCTCGTCGCTGAGCAGCCTGACCACCACCCAGTCGGGGGCGCTGACCACCACCTCGCTCGGCGCCCTGACCAGCGCCGAGATCGGCGCGCTGAGCGTCACCCTGCTCAACGCCCTGTCGACCACCAATGTCGGCCAGCTGACCGCGACCCAGGTGGGCGGCCTCAATTCCGCCCTGCTGGCCGGATTCAACACCACCAATCTGGGACAGCTGTCCTCGACCGCCCTGGCGGCGCTGAACACGCTGCAGCTGCGCGGCCTGACCACCACCCAGTCGGCCTCGCTGACCTCGACCCAGGTGTCGTCGTTGAGCTCGACCCAGACCGGGGCGCTCTCCGCCGCGGTGATCAACTCCCTGAGCACCACCGCGCTGAACACGCTGACCACGTCTCAGCTGAGTTCGGTGGGCACCCTTCAGCTGGGCAGCCTGAACACCACCACGCTGAACGCGCTCAAGACCACCAGCATCGCCGGGCTGAGCCTGACGCAGGTGCGCGCCCTGACGGGCACCCAGCTGCAGGGCCTGACCACCACCCAGGTCAATGCGCTCGAGACCACCGACTTCGCCGGCCTGAGCACCGCGCAGGTCGCCCAGCTGACCACCACCCAGCTGGCCAATTTGAGCTCGACCCTGGCGGGCAGCCTCACCGCCACCGAGATCAAGGCGCTGAGCGGCACCCAGCTGGCCAATCTGTCCACCACCGCGGCGGCCGAGCTGTCCACCACCCAGGTCGGCGCCCTTCAGACCTCGCAGGTCGGCAGCCTGTCGACCTCGGCCCTGAACGCCCTATCGACCACCAGCGTCGCCGGCCTGAGCATCGCCCAGGTCGGAAGCCTGACCTCCACCCAGGTGGGCGGCCTGAACACCACCACGCTGGGCGCCCTGGAGACCACCGACGTCGCCAATCTGAAGGTGACGGCGCTGAACGCGCTGACCACCACCAATGTGGGCGAGCTGACCACGTCCCAGTCCAGCGCCCTGACCGCGGCGCAGGTTTCCGGCCTGAACACCACCACGCTGAACGCCCTGGCCGGCGCCAATGTGGGCGCGCTGTCCGTGACCCAGGTCCGTGCGCTGAACGCCACCCAGATTTCCGGGCTGAGCACCACCCAGCTGAACGCGTTCGAAACCACCGACATCGCGGCGCTGAACGCTGCCCAGATCAATGCGCTGTCCACCACCCAGATCTCCGCGCTGTCCACCACCAACGCCTCGTCGTTGACGGTCACCGAGCTGCGCGCCCTGACCACGGTGCAGCTGAACGCGCTGACCACCACCAATGCCGGCCAATTGTCCACCACCCAGGTGGCCGGGCTTAACACCACCCAGGTGGCGGCGCTCAGCACCACCAACCTGAACGCGCTGTCGACCACCGGCATCGGCGGCCTGACCGCCACCCAGGCCAAGACCCTGACCACCACCCAAGTGGGCGCGCTGACCACCACCCAGCTGAGCGGCGTGGAAACCACCGAGCTGGCCACCCTGACGGCGACCCAGCTGAACGCGCTGACCACCACCGGCGTCGCCGCCCTGTCCACCACCCAGGTGTCGGCGCTGAACGCCACCCAGATCGGCGGCCTGAGCAGCACCCAGCTGAACGCGCTGGAAACCACCGACGTCGCCGCCCTGAACACCGCCCAGTTGAAGGGCCTGACCGCCACCCAGGTCGGTCGCCTCAGCACCACCCAGTTGAATGCGCTGGAAACCTCTGACCTGGCCGGGCTGACCGCCACCCAGATCAGCGGATTGACCACCACCCAGGTGGCCGCGCTGACCACCACCCAGTTCACCAACCTGACGGCGACCGAAGCCAAGGCTTTGACCGCCACCCAGCTGAACGCGCTGACCACCACCAACGCGGCCGAGCTGTCCACCACCCAGTTGCGGGCCCTGACCGCCACCCAGGTGTCGGGCCTGTCGACCACCAACCTGAACTCGCTCACCACCACCACCGTGGCCGAGCTGACCGCCACCCAGGCCAAGGGTCTGACCACCACCCAGCTGGGCGGTCTGACCACCACCCAGGTGCAATCGCTCAGCACCACGGAAGTGGGGGCTCTCTCCGCCACCGTGATCAACGCGCTGTCGACCACCAACGTGGCCGCGCTGTCCACCACGCAGCAGGCCGTCCTGACCGCCACCCAGGTCGGCGGCCTCAGCACCACGACGCTCAACGCGATTGAAACCACCGATCTGGCCGCCCTGACCAGCACCCAGTTCCGCAACCTGACCGCCACCCAGGTCGGCGGCCTGACCACCACTCAGGTGAACGCGCTTGAAACCACCGATCTGGCGGCGCTGAACGCCACCCAGGTCGGCGGCCTGTCCACCACCCAGGTGGCGGCGCTGACCACCACCGCCGTCGGCAGCCTGACGGCCACCGAAGCCAAGGCGCTGTCCACCGCCCAGTTGAACGCGCTGACCACCACCGGCGCGGCGGCCCTGACCACCACCCAGGTCGGCCAGCTGAACGCGACCCAGGTGTCCGGCCTCAGCACCACCAACCTGAACGCCCTGTCGACCACGACCATCGCGGGCCTTTCCGTGACCCAGGCCCGGAATCTGTCCACCACCCAGGTGGCCGGCCTGAGCGCCGCCGCCCTCGGCGCGCTGGAAACCACAGACCTGTCCGGCCTGACCGCCACCACCCTGAATTCGCTCACCACCACCAACGTCGCCGGCCTGTCGACGACCCAGGCGGCCTCGCTGACCGCCACCCAGGTGTCCGGCCTGAGCAGCACCCAGCTGAACGCGCTGGAGACCACCGACGTCGCCGCCCTGTCCAGCCGACAGCTGAAGGGCCTGAGCGCCACCCAGGTCACCAACCTCAGCACCACCCAGCTGAACGCGCTGGAAACCACCGATCTTGCGGCGCTCAACGCCTCGCAGATCAATGGCCTGTCCACCACCCAGGTCGGCGGCCTGTCCACCACCCAGATCTCGGGCCTGTCGGCCACCCAGGCGAAGGCGCTGTCCACCGCCCAGCTGAACGCGCTGACCACCACCGGCGCCGGCCAGCTGTCCACCACCCAGGTGTCGGCTCTGACCGCCACCCAGGTGAGCAACCTCAGCACCACCAGCCTCAATGCGCTGTCGACCACCGGCGTCGCCGGCCTGACCGCCACCCAGGCCAAGAGCCTGACCACCACCCAGGTCGGCGGCCTGACCTCCACCCAGGCGGGGTCGCTGACCACCACGGAGCTGGGCGCTCTCAGCTCGGCCGTGTTCAACGCGCTGTCGACCACCAATATCGCCGAGCTGTCCACCACCCAGCAGACCACGCTGAGCGCCACGCAGCTGGCCGGCTTCGGCACCACCACGCTGAACGCGCTCGACACCACCGGCGTCGCCGCCCTGACCAGCGCCCAGCTGAAGGGCCTGACCGCCACCCAGGTGGCCGGTCTGACCACCACGGTGCTGAACGCGCTGGAAACTTCGGACATCGCGGCGCTGTCGGCCAGCCAGATCGCCGGCCTGACCACCACCCAGGTTTCCGGCCTGTCGACCACCAACGCCTCGGCGCTGACCGCCACCGAGATCAAGGCGCTGAACGTCACGCAGCTGAACGCGCTGACCACCACCGACGCGGCGGCCCTGACCAGCACCCAGGTGGGCGCCCTGACCACCGGCCAGGTGGCCGGCCTGTCCACCTCCAACCTGAACGCCCTGTCGACCACCAGTCTGGCAACCCTTAACGCCACCCAGACTCGGAGTCTGACCACCACCCAGGCGGCGGCGCTGTCCACCACCGCCGCGTCGGCGCTGGCCACCACCGGCCTGTCGGCCCTGGCCACCTCTCAGGTCAACGCGCTGACCACCACCAACGTGGCGGCGCTCACCACCACCCAGGTGAGCGCGCTGACCGCCACCCAGGTGTCGAACCTCAGCACCACCAACCTGAACGGCCTGGAAACCACCGACGCCGCGGCCCTGACCGTCACCCAGGTGCGCTCGCTGACCACCACCCAGGTCGGCGCCCTGACCACCACCTTGGTCAACGCGCTGGAAACCACCGACGTCGGCGTCCTGACCGCCACCCAGGCGGCGGCCCTGTCCACCACCCAGTTGGGCGCCCTCAACTCGACCTCGGCTGCCCAGCTCACCACCGTCGACCTGCGCGCCCTGAGCACGGCGCAGATCAACGCGCTGACCACCACCGCCTCGGCCTCGCTGAGCAGCACTCAGGTGTCCAGCCTGACCACCACCCAGGTCTCCGGCCTGTCGACCACCAACCTGAACGCGCTGACCACCACCGCGGTCGCCAATCTGACGGCGACCCAGCTGCGCGCGCTGACCAGCACCCAGAGTGCCGGCATCAGCACCACCCAGTTGGTCAACATCGAGACGACCGAGCTCACCTCGCTGACCACCACGGCGCTGAACGCCCTGTCCACCACCAACGTGGCGGCGCTGACCAGCACCCAGGTCGCGGCCCTGGCCACCGCTCAGGTGTCCGGCCTGACCTCGACCGTGCTGAACGCGCTCGACACCACCGATGTGGTCGCGCTGTCCACCACCCAGGTCCGCTCGCTGACCTCGGCCCAGGTCGGCGGCCTGAACACCACGCACTTCAACGCGCTGGAAACCACTGACCTGGCCGCCCTGACCTCGGTGCAGGTCACCGGCGTCAACACCACCCAGGTGGCGTCGCTGTCCACCACCTTCGTCAGCGAACTGAGCTCGGCCCAGGTGGGCTCGCTCTCCGCCACCAACCTGAACTCGCTCACCACCACCAACGTGGTGCTGCTGACCACCACCCAGGTGGAAGCCCTGAGTTCGGGCCAGGTCGGCGGCCTGTCGACCACCAACCTGAACCAGCTGACCACCACCGCGCTGTCCAGCCTGACCGGCACCCAGCTGCGCGGCCTGACCACCACCCAGACCGGCGGCCTGACCACCACGGCGGCTGTCGCCCTGAATTCGGCGGTGATCAACACCCTGACGGCCACCCAGCTGAACTCGCTGTCGACCACCAGCCTGGCGGCGCTGACCAGCACGCAGGTGAGCAACTTCTCCACCACCCAGGTGAGCGGCCTCAACACCACCACCCTGAATGCGCTCGAGACCACCGACGTCGCGGCCCTGTCGACTACCCAGGTCCGGGCCCTGACCACCGGCCAGATCGCCGGCCTGACCACCACCAACCTGAACGCCATCGAGACCACCGATCTGGCGGCGCTGACCACCACCCAGGTCAGCAACCTGACCACCACCCAGGCCACCGGCCTGACCACCACCGGCATCGGCAGCCTGACCTCGACAGAAATGTCGGCGCTGTCCACCACCCAGCTGAACGCGCTGACCACCACCGGCGCGGCGACCCTGTCGACCACCCAGCTGTCGGGTGTCGCGTCGTCCACCGTGGCCGGCCTGACCACCACCAGCCTGAACGCCCTGGCCACCACCACCCTGGCCGGCCTGAGCCAGACCCAGGTCTCGGCCCTGACCAGCACCCAGTCCGGCGGCCTGACCAGCACGGCTCTCGGCGCCATCGAGACCACCGATCTGCGTGCCCTGTCGGTCACCGCGCTGAACTCGCTCTCCACCACCAACGTGGCCGCCCTGTCGACCACCCAGGTGGATGGCCTGACCTCCGCCCAGGTGTCCGGCCTCAGCACCACCCAGCTGAACGCGCTCGAGACCACCGACGTCGCCGCGCTGAACACCACCCAGGTCCGGAGTCTGACCGCCGGCCAGATCTCGGCCCTGAACACCACCCAGGTGAACGCGCTCGAGACCACCGACGTCGCCGCGCTGACCAATACCCAGCTGACCAACCTGACCACCACCCAGGCCACCGGCCTGACCACCACCGCGCTGTCGGGCGTCACCTCGGCCCAGCTGGGCAGCCTGTCCACCACCCAGCTGAACGCGCTGACCACCACCGGCTCCGCCGCGATCAACGCGACCCAGGCGGATGGCCTGACCGCCACCCAGGTGGCCAACCTGACCACCACCAGCCTGAACGCGCTGAACACCACGACTCTGTCCAGCCTGACCGGCACCCAGGTCGCCAACCTGACCACCACCCAGACGGCCGGCATCACCACCACCCAGCTGGTCAACCTGACCACCTCCGAGGTCCGCGCCATCTCGGCCACCTCGCTGAACTCGCTGACCACCACCGGTGTGGCCGCGCTGACCAGCACCCAGGTCGACTCGCTGACCTCCGCCCAGGTGTCGGGCCTCAACACCACCCAGCTGAACGCGCTGGAGACCACCGACGTCGCCGCCCTGAACACCACCCAGGTTCGGGCGCTGACCACCACCCAGGTGTCGTCGCTGACCACCACCCAGGTCAACGCGATGGAGACCACCGACGTCGCCGCCCTGACCAACACCCAGGTGGCCAACCTGACCACCACCCAGGCCACCGGCCTGAGCACCACCACCCTGTCCGGCGTCACCTCGGCCCAGGTGGGCAGCCTGTCCACCACCCAGCTGAACGCGCTGACCACCACGTCGGCCGCCGCCCTGTCCACCGGCCAGTTGGACGGCCTGACCGCCACCCAGTTCGGCGGACTGACCAGCACCACGCTGAACGCCCTGTCGACCACCGGCCTGGCCAGCCTGACCGCCACCCAGGTGGCCGGCATGTCCACCACCCAGGCGGCGGCGCTGACCAGCACCCAGGTCGCCAACCTCGAAACCACCGATTTGCGCGCCCTGACCGCCACGGTGCTCAACGTCCTGACCACCACCAACGTGGCGGCGCTCACCAGCACCCAGGTCGACTCGCTGACCACCACCCAGGTGTCCGGCCTCAGCACCACCCAGCTGAACGCGCTGGAAACCACCGACGTCGCCGCCCTGAACACCACTCAGGTGCGCTCGCTGACCACCACCCAGGTCTCGTCGCTGACCACTACCCAGGTCAACGCGATGGAAACCACCGACGTGGCGGCCCTGACCACCACCCAGGTCTCCAACCTGACCACCACCCAGGTGGCCGGCCTGAACACCACCACCCTGTCCGGCGTCACCTCCATCGAGGTCGCCACCCTGTCGGTGACCCAGGTCAACGCGCTGACCACCACCAGCGCGGCGGCCCTGAACGCCACCCAGCTGGACGGCCTGACCACCACCCAGGTCGCGGGCCTGTCCACCACCAACCTGAACGCCCTGACCACCACCGGCGTTGCCAGCCTGACCTCCACGCAGGTCGGCGCGCTGACCTCGACCCAGACCGCCGGCATCTCCACCACCCAGCTGGTGAACATCGAGACCACCGATATCGCCGCCCTGTCGGCGACGTCGCTGAACTCGCTGACCACCACCGGCGTGGCCGCCCTGACCTCGACCCAGGTGCCGAACCTGTCGGCCACCCAGGTCTCGGGCCTGTCCACCACCCAGCTGAACGCTCTCGAGACCACCGACGTGGCGGCGCTGAGCACCACCCAGGTGCGTTCGCTGACCACCACCCAGATCGGCGGCCTGACCACCACCCAGGTCAACGCGCTCGAGACCACCGACGTGGCGGCCCTGACCGTCACCCAGCTGGACGGCATCTCCACCACCCAGCTGGCCGGCATCTCCACCACCCAGCTGGTCAACCTGACCACCACCCAGGCGGCCTCGCTGACCGCCACCCAGGTCAACGCGCTGACCACCACCGGCATCGCGGCCCTGACCTCGACCCAGGTCAGCAGCCTGACCACCGGCCAGGTCAGCACCATCAGCACCACCACGCTGAACGCCCTGGAGAGCACGGACGTCGCCGCGCTGACGACCACTCAGGTGCGCTCGCTGACCACCACCCAGGTGGGCGGCCTGACCACCACCCAGGTCAACGCGATGGAGACCACCGACATCGCGGCCCTGACCACCACCCAGGTGTCGGGCATCACCAGCACCCAGACCGGCGCGCTGACCACCACCACGCTGTCGGGCATCACCTCCACCGAGGTGAACGCGCTGACCACCACTCAGATCAACGCGCTGACCACCACTAACGCCGCTGCCCTGACCGCCACCCAGCTGGACGGCCTGACCGCGACCAACGTGGCCGGCCTGACCACCACGCTGATCAACGCCCTGTCGACCACGGGCATCTCCAGCCTGACCACCGCCCAGGTGGGCGCGCTGACCTCGACCCAGTCGGCCGGCCTGTCCACCACCCAGCTGACCAACCTGACCACCACCGAGGTCACGGCGCTGACCGCCACGGCCCTCAACGGCCTGACCACCACCAACGTGGCGGCGCTGTCGACCACCCAGGCCATCAGCCTGACCGTCACCCAGGCGGCGGCCCTGTCCACCACCACGCTGAACGCGCTGGAGACCACCGACCTCGCGGCCCTGACCACTACCCAGGTGCGCTCGCTGACCACCACCCAGGTGGGCGGACTGACCACCACCCAGGTCAACGCGATGGAGACCACCGACATCGCCGCCCTGACCACCACCCAGGTGTCGGGCATCACCAGCACCCAGACCGGTGGCCTGAACACCACGGCCCTGTCGGGCATCACCTCCGTCGAGGTGAACGCTCTGTCCACCACCCAGATCAACGCGCTGACCACCACCAACGCCGCTGCTCTGACCACCTCCCAGTTGGACGGCCTGACCGCGACCAACCTGGCCGGCCTGACCACCACCCTGGTCAACGCCCTGACCACCACCGCCATCGCCGGCCTGAGCTCGACCCAGCTTGCCGCGCTGACCTCGACCCAGTCGGCGGGCATCAGCACCACCCAGCTGGTGAACATCGAGACCACCGACATCTCGGCCATCTCGGCAACCGCGCTGAACTCGCTGACCACCACCGGCGTGGCGGCCCTGACCGCCAACCAGGTGTCCTCGCTGACCACCGCCCAGGTTTCGAACATCAGCACCACCCAGCTGAACGCGCTCGAGACCACGGACGTGGCCGCGCTGACCACCACTCAGGTCCGCTCGCTGACCACCACCCAGATCGACGGCCTGAAGACCACCCAGGTCAACGCGCTGGAGACCACGGACGTGGCGGCGCTGACCACCACCCAGATCGGGTCGGTGAACACCACCCAGATCGCGGCGCTGACCACCACCACGCTGTCCGGCCTGACCGCCACCGGCATCGCCGAGCTGACCACCACCCAGGTCAACACGCTGACCACCACCAACTCGGCGGCGCTCACCACCACCCAGGTGTCCGGCCTGTCCACCACCGTCGTGGCCGGCCTGTCCACCACCGAGCTGAATGCCCTGTCGACCACCAGCGTCGCCGGCCTGGCCTCGAGCCAGGTGGCCGCGCTGACCACCACCCAGGTGGCCGGCCTGTCCACCACCCAGGTGGCGAACATCGAGACCACCGACATCGCGGCGATCTCGGCCACCCAGGCCAACGCACTGACCACCACCGGCGTGGCGGCCCTGACCTCCACCCAGGTGTCCTCGCTGACCACCGCCCAGGTCCCCGGCATCAGCACCACCCAGCTGAACGCCCTTGAGACCACGGACGTGGCCGCGCTGACCACCACCCAGGTGCGTTCGCTGACCACCACCCAGCTGGCCGGCATCACCACCACCCAAGTCAACGCGATGGAGACCACCGACATCGCGGCCCTGACCACCACCCAGGTGTCGGGCATCACCACCACCCAGGTGGCCGGCCTGACCACCACCGCCCTGTCCGGCATCACCGCGACCGAGGCCGGGGCGCTGACCTCCACCCAGGTCAACTCCCTGACCACCACCGGCGCGGCCGCGCTGAACACCACCCAGCTGACCGGCCTCAGCACCACCACGGTGTCCGGCCTCAGCACCACCGAACTGAACGCGCTGTCCACCACCGGCGTGGCGGGCCTGACCTCGACCCAGGTCTCCAACCTGACCACCACCCAGGTGGCCGGCCTGTCCACCACCCAGCTGGTGAACATCGAGACCACCGACCTGGTGCAGCTCTCGGCCGCCCATCTCAACGCGCTCAACACCACCAGCGTTGTGGCCCTGACCTCGACCCAGGTCTCGTCGCTCACCACCGCCCAGGTCTCCGGCGTCAGCACCACCCAGCTGAATGCCCTCGAGACCACGGATCTGGCCGCGCTCTCCACCACTCAGGTGCAGTCGCTGACCACCACCCAGGTCGGCGGTCTGACCACCACCCAGGTCAACGCGATGGAGACCACCGACATCGCGGCCCTGACCACCACCCAGGTGTCGGGCATCACCACCACCCAGGTGGCCGGCCTGACCACCACCGCTCTGTCCGGCATCACCGCGACCGAGGCCGGTGCGCTGTCCGCCAACCAGGTCAACTCGCTCACCACCACCACGCTGGCGGCCCTGACCACCACCCAGGTGGCCGGCATCTCGACCGCCACGGTGTCCGGCATCACCACCACCCAGCTGAACGCGCTGTCCACCACCAACGTGGCGGGCCTGACCTCGACCCAGGTCTCCAACCTGACCACCACCCAGGTGGCCGGCCTGTCCACCACCCAGCTGGTGAACATCGAGACCACCGACGTGACGGCCCTGTCCGCCACGCAGATCAACTCGCTGACCACCACCGGCGTCGCGGCTCTGAGCTCGACCCAGGTCTCGTCGCTGACCACCACCCAGACCGTGGGTATCAGCACCACTCAGCTGAACGCCCTGGAAACCACTGACGTGGCGGCCCTGACCTCGACCCAGGTGCGCGCTCTGACCACCACTCAGGTGGCGGGCCTGACCACCAGCACGGTCAACGCCCTGGAAACCACCGACGTGGCCGCGCTCTCCACCACCCAGGTGGCGAACATCAGCACCACCCAGCTGGCGGGCCTCACCACCACCGCCCTGGCCGGCGTCACCGCCACCGAGGTCGGCGCGCTTTCGGTCACCCAGCTGAACGCGCTCACCACCACCGGTGCGGCGGCGCTGAACACCACCCAGCTGTCCGGCCTGACCAACACCCTGGTGGCCGGCCTGTCGACCACCAACCTGAACGCGCTGTCCACCACCGGCATCGCGGGCCTGTCCTCGACCCAGGTGGCGAACGTCACCACCACCCAGGTGGCCGGCATCAGCACCACCCAGCTGATCAACATCGAGACCACCGACCTTACGGCGCTCTCGGCGACCCAGCTGAACTCGCTGACCACCACCGGCGTAGTCGCCCTGACCTCGACCCAGGTCTCCTCGCTGACCACCACCCAGGTGAGCGGCCTGTCGACCACCCAGCTGAACGCTCTCGAGACCACCGACGTGGCGGCCCTGTCCACCACCCAGGTCCAGTCTCTGACGGTCGGCCAGGTCGGCGGTCTCTCGACCACCCAGGTCAACGCGATGGAAACCACCGACATCGCGGCTCTCTCCACCACTCAGCTGGCTTCGGTGACCACCACCCAGGTCAACGCGCTGACCACCACCTCGGTGTCCGGCCTGTCCACCACTGAAGTCGGCTCGCTGAGCGTCACCCAGCTGAACGCTCTGTCGACCACCGGCGCCGGCGGACTGAACACCACGCAGATCTCCGCTCTGTCGACCACCCAGGTCGCCGGCCTCAGCACCACCGCGGTGAACGCCCTGTCGACCACCGGCGTGGCCTCGCTGAGCTCGACCCAGGCCGCCTCGCTGACCGCGGCCCAGGCGACCGGCATCACCACCACTCAGCTGATCAATATCGGGACCACCGATCTGGCGGCACTGACCACCTCGGCGCTCAACGCTCTGACCACCACCGGTGTGGCGGCGCTGACCAGCACCCAGGTCGTCAACCTGACCGCCACCCAGGTCAGCGGTCTCAGCACCACCCAGCTGAACGCCCTCGAGACCACCGACGTGGCGGCTCTCACCACCACTCAGTTCTCGAACCTGAGCACCACCCAGGTGGCGGGCCTCTCCACCACCCAGGTGAACGCCATGGAGACCACCGACCTGGCCGGCCTGTCGGTCACCCAGGTGGCGGCGCTGACCACCACCCAGGCGGCGGGTCTGACCACCACCCAGCTGGTGAACATCGAGACCACCGATCTGGCGGCTCTCTCGACCACCACGCTGAACGCGCTGACCACCACCGGCGTCGTGGCCCTGACCACCACCCAGGTGCAGAGCCTGACCACCACCCAGGTGGCCGGCCTCAGCACCACCCAGCTGAACGCGCTGGAGACCACGGATCTGGTGGCCCTGTCGGTGACCCAGGTGCAGAGCCTGACCACCGCCCAGGTGGCCGGCATCACCACCACCCAGCTGAACGCCATGGAAACCACCGACCTCGCGTCGCTGACCGCGACCCAGATCGGCGGCCTCTCCACCACCCAGGCGGCGGCGATCACCACCACCAACCTGGCGGTGCTGACCACCACCGAGATCGGGGCCCTGTCCACCAGCAGCCTCAACTCGCTGACCACCACCCAGGTCGTGGCGCTGTCCACCACCCAGGTGGGCGGCCTCTCCACCACGCAGGTGACGGGTCTGACCACCACCCAGCTGAACGCGCTGGAGACCACCGATATGGCCGCCCTGTCGGTCACCCAGGTTGGTGCCCTGACCGATACCCAGGCGACGGGTTTGACCGCCGCCAAGATCGGGGCTCTGGCCTCGACCGGGGTCGGCGCGCTCAGCACCACCGCGTTCAACGCGCTCACCACCACCAATGTGGCGGGTCTGACCACCACCCAGATCGGCGGCCTGACGGTCACCCAACTGGGCGCACTGACCAGCACGGTGACGGCGGCCTTCGAAACCACCGATATCAAGGCCTTGACCGTTACCCAGCTGAACGCCCTGACCTCGGCCAACATCGCTGCGTTGACCACCACCCAGGCGAACAGCTTGACCACGACCCAGATCGACGGCCTGACCACCACGCAGATCGTCGGCCTCGAGACCACCGACATCTACGCCCTGACCACCACCCAGGCCAATGCGATCCAGGGCGCAGCCATCAGTTCCCTCAACACCGACCAGCAGAACGCCTACTTCTGGGCAATCAGCGGTTCGAACACCAACACCTAAGGCAAGATGAGCCGTCCCTGACCGGGGACGGCTCACCCTTCCCGGCGGCGCCGCCCCCTTTCCGGGGATGGCATTCGCTTGGCCGAACGGTGCTTGGCGGCGGAACGAAATCCGGCATCAATCCGTTAACCATTGGGCGGTCATTATGGACGTCGGCCCCGGCACGTTCGCACGCCGCCGGGACGATTTGACCCAACCCGATGGGACGTCCGATGACCCAGGAAGTCTTTCTGTCCGCCGTGAAGGCCCTGACCGAGGGCCGCCTGTCCCTGCAGGAGTTGTTCGGCGCCGCCGACACGCTGCATCGTGGCGGCGCAGTCGAACAGGCGTTGCAGCTTTATCACCTGTGGATCGGCCTCAACCCGGATCATCACCTGCTTTATGCCGCCTGCTTCAACCAGGCGGTGCTGCACACGGCGAGCGGCAAGCCCGATCAGGCCAAGGCGGCGCTGGAACGGGCCATCGAGCACAATCCGGACTTCTATCCCGCCTACATCAACCTGGGCGGTGCCAACGAGGCGCTGGGCTCGCCCGATGGGGCGGTGGAGACCTGGAACAGGCTGGTCAGCCGGCTGTCCCAGGTGACCGGCCATGCCGTCCGCATGAAGGCCACGGCCTTGAAGCAGATTGCCCGGGTGCTGCAGGACCGCCAGCAATCCGTCGCCGCCGAGGACACCCTGCGCCAGAGCCTGGAGCTGGACAACACCCAGCGCGAGAACGCCGAGCACATGCTGGCCGGGCGCATGGCCCAGTGCCGCTGGCCGGTGGTGGTGCCCTTCGAGGGCATGGACCACCTGACCCAGATGCGCAATTTCAGCCCGCTGTCGCTGTCGTCCTATACCGACGACCCGCTGCTGCACCTGGCTTCGGCCTGGGAGCACAGCAACAAGATGTTCGGTCGGCGCATTGCCCGCCTGCCCGAAATCCGGCCGGAAGACCGCGCCGACCGGACCCGCCTCAAGATCGGCTATGTGTCATCGGATTTGAAAGCCCATGCGGTGGGCTATCTGATCGCCGAAATCTTCGCCCTGCACGACCGTTCCAAGGTGGAAATCTTCGCCTATTACTGCGGCCCCGCCGGCGAGGACCCGTTAAAGCAGCGCATCCGCGGCGATTTCGACCACTGGCTCGACATCACCGGCATGAACGACGACGCGGCGGCCCAGCGCATCCGCGACGACGGCATCGACATCCTGGTGGACCTGAACGGCCATACCAAGGGCGCCCGGACCAAGCTGTTCGGCATGCGCCCGGCCCCCATCAACGTCAACTGGCTGGGCTATCCCGGCACCATGGGCACGGCCTACCACCATTACATCATCGCCGACGACTGGATCATTCCGCCCGGCCGCGACATGTACTGCTCGGAAAAGGTCATGCGTCTGCCCTGCTACCAGGCCAACGACCGCCAGCGGGCGGTGGCCGTCCAGCCGCCCAGCCGCGCCGAGGCCGGTTTGCCGGAAGAGGGAATGATCTATTGCTGCTTCAACAGCCAGCAGAAGATCACGCGGCTGATGTTCGAGCGCTGGGTCGCCATTCTGGCGGCGGTGCCGGGCAGCGTGCTGTGGCTGCTGGAAACCAGCGACGAGGTCCAGGAGCGCCTGCGCGCCCATGCCCGCCAGTGCGGCATCGAGAGCGAACGCCTGATCTTCGGCCGCCGGCTGCCCAGCCCCGAGCATCTGGCCCGCATGACGCTCGCCGACCTGTTCCTCGACACCTTCCCCTATGGCGCCCACACCACCGCGTCGGACGCCCTGTGGATGAGCGTGCCGATCCTGACCCTGTCGGGCCACAGCTTCGCGTCGCGCGTCGCCGGCTCGCTGTTGCGTTCGGCGGGCCTGCCGGAACTGGTGTGCTCGACCCCCGAACAATACGTGGAGACAGCCATCGCGCTGGGCCACGACCCCGCGAAGCTGCAGGCCTACCGCAAGCAGTTGCGCGACGCCAAGCCCAACGCGGTGATGTTCGACACCAATCTTCTGGTCAGCCGGCTGGAGGGTTTGTTTGCCGAGATGTGGGACGATTTCAGGTCCGGACGCCTGCCCTGCCCCGACCTGCGCAACCTCGACACCTATATGGACGTCGGCGTCGAACACCCCGTGGAAGTCGTGGATTTCGTTCCGGAAGACGAGTACTTCGCCCGCTGGCGCAAGGGCCTCGCCGCGCTCGACCACCTTTACCCCATCCCGGCGGACACTCGCATGTGGCCCGCCCCTGACACGGAGAACGGTTGATGAGCAACGTCATGGCCGAGGTCATGCAACAGATCGCGTCCGGCAAGATCGAAGCCACCCGCGTCATCGCCGCCGCCGACAGCCTGGCCCAGCAGGGCGCCGACGCCGACGCGCTTGGCCTCTACCGCACCTGGCTGCAATACAACGGCCAGAACCCGCTGGCCTACGCCATCCAGTACAATCTCGGCGTGCTGCTGAACAAGTTCAACGACCACGAAGCCGCCGTGCAGGCGTTCAGCGCCGCCATCGCCCTGAAGCAGGATTTCTACCCCGCCCACATCAACCTGGGCAGCACCTACGAGCGCCTGGGCCGCGTCCCCGACGCCGTGACCCAGTGGCTGGGGCTGGTCAACCAGCTGCCCGGCGTCACCGGCGACACGGTGAACTTCAAGGTCTCGGCCTTGAAGCAGATCGGCCGCGTGCTCGAACACACCTCGCTGGAGGAATCGGGCGAGGATGCGTTGCGCCAGTGCATCGAGCTGGTCCAGCCCGCCGACGCCATGCAGCATTGGATCGCCATCCGCCAGAAGCTGTGCAAGTGGCCGGTGCTGACCGGCATTCCCGGCACCACCCGGCGCCAGCTGTTCTCGGCCATGTCTCCCCATTGCCTGGTCTTCCATACCGACGACCCGCTGCTGCACCTGGCGCGCGGCTGGAAGTACTACAAGGCCAAGATCGGGCGGCCCAAGGTGCTGTTCGACAAGGACAGCCACCGCGCCGCCCTGGCCAAGCGGCCCAAGCGCAAGATCCGCATCGCCTACCTGTCGTCCTATTTCAAGGAGCATGCCCACGGCTACCTGACGGCGGAGATGTACAAGCTGCACGACCGCTCGCGCTTCGAGGTCTTCGCCTATTCCTGCTCGCGCCGCACCGGGGACCGCATCCAGAACCAGCTGATGAAGGATTTCGACCATTGGGTCGACATCCTGGAGATGTCCGACGAGGACGTGGCCAAGCGCATCCATGCCGACGGCATCGACATCCTGATCGATTTCAACGGCTATACCGGCGAGGCGCGCCCGGCCATCATGGCCATGCGTCCGGCCCCGGTGGCCGTCAGCTGGCTGGGCTATCCCGGCTCCATGGGCACGCCCTACCACGACTACATCATCGCCGACGACTTCACCATTCCGCCCGATCACGAGATCTACTACTCAGAGAAGGTGGTGCGGCTGCCCTGCTACCAGCCCAACGACCGCAACCGGCAGGTGGCCGACATCAAGTGGACGCGCGAGGCGGCGGGCCTGCCGGCCAACGCCATCGTGTTCTGCGGCTTCAACGGGCTGCAGAAGTTCACCGCCCCCATGTGGGCCCGCTTCATGGACATCCTTAGCCGCGTTCCCAACGGCGTGCTGTGGCTGCTGGACGGTAGCGAGCGCATCAACGAGAACCTGCGCCAGGAGGCCATCAAGCACGGCGTCACCCCCGACCGCATCATCTTCGCGCCCAAGATCATCAATGCCGAGCACCTGTCGCGCTATCCCCTGGCCGATCTGTTCCTCGACACCTCGCCCTGCGGCGCCCACACCACCGCGTCGGACGCGCTGTGGATGGGCGTTCCGGTGCTGACCGTGGCCGGGCGCGGCTTCGCGTCGCGCGTCTGCGGCAGCCTGGCCACCGCCGCCGGGCTCGAGGAACTGGTCTGCACCACCTTCGACGAATACGTGGAAAAGGCGGTGGAGCTGGGCAACGACAAGCGCCTGCTGGCCGGCTACCGCGACAGGCTGGCGGCCAACCGCGCCACCTGCGACCTGTTCGACACCGACAAGCTGGTGACCCATCTGGACAATCTGCTGGAAGGCATGTGGAACGACTTCCTGGCCGACCGCATTCCGGTTCCCGACCTCGCCAACATGGACATCTACGACGAGGTCGGCACCGACCTCGACAGTGACGAAGTGGAATTGCTGTCGCGTCCCGATTACCTCGACCTCTACCGGGCCCGGATGGACGAGATCAACCGCCACTGCCCCATTGGCCCGGATACCCGCCTGAGGAAGGCGGGCACGGCCAAGCCGGCGCCCGCCCCCAAGGGCAAGGGAAAGAAGGGGCGGTAACGCCACCCGCCCAAAGCAAAAGCCCCATCCCGGGGGGAACCGGGATGGGGCTTTTGCTCAGGTCGACAGGGTCAGACGGAAAGGTCCAGCACCCCGCCACGCCGGACCGCGGAGGCGCCTTCACTCTTGCCCGCCTCTGCCTTGGCCTGAGGACGATCCGTCTCTTCCGTCTTTTCCGACGCTTCGCCACCGCCCGAACGCGCCAATTGGGTGACGCGGGAGTAACTGCGGGCGCCGTGGACGTAAGGCCATGAAACGGATTGGCGGATCAAGTCGGACATGACGGAACCTGTGGATTACAGGCCGCCATTTTAGCACAGGCAAAGAGGTTAACAAAAGGTAAAAGCGAATTAAGCTTGACCTGGGGCCGCCGGCCCCTCACTGTTTTGCCCCAAGAAATCAGGGCTTTGCCTGATCCCAGCGCGACGCCGCCGCATCGTCGGATTCCTTGGCGTCAACCCAGGCATCCCCTTGCGGGGTATGCTCCACCTTCCAGAACGGCGCCTTGGTCTTCAGCCAGTCGATGAGGAAGCGGCAGGCTTCGAAGGCCGCGTCGCGGTGCGCCGACGAGGCGGCCACCAGCACGATGCGCTCGCCCGGCTCCAGCCGCCCAAAACGGTGGATCACCAGGGCGTCGTCAAGCGGCCAGCGCGAGCGCGCCTCGGCCTCGATGGCTTCCAGCTGGCGCTCGGTCATGCCGGGATAGTGTTCCAGCGTCATGGCGTTGACCGCCGCGCCGCTGGCCGGATCGTGGCCCATGTAATCGCGCACCAGCCCGACGAACAGGCAGACGCCGCCCACATTGGTCTTGCCGGAAGAGAAGCGGGCCAGCTCGGCGCCGGGGTCGAAATCCTCGCGTTGGACACGGATCATTCTCGCTCTCCTTCAGGATGTCGGGCTATCGCCCGAACCCATTCGGGGCGATGCCCCGAACCCCCTTTGATTCATAAATAAAATGGAGGTTTGGAGGCATCGCCTCCAAGCGGGGCCGGGGCGGCAGCCCCGCTTCCCGACCTAGCCTCCGGTCACCGGCGGAAAGAACGCCACCTCGTCACCCATCTTCACCGGGGTGTCGAGATTGCCGTAATCCTGATTCACGGCGACGCGCACCACGCCCATGGCCTCGAAGGCGGCCGCATGGCCGGGCGAGCGGGTTTTCAGGAAGTCGACCAGCTGTCCGACATTGGCGACGCCGTCCGGGGGAGCGACATCCTCCTCGCCGACGCCGGTCTTGGCCTTCAGCCAAGCGAAATACAGCACCTTCATCGCATCATGTCCGCATAGGAGAGGAAATCCACCATCTCGCCCGGCGCGATGTCGCCCCTGTCCTCGGGCACGTCCACCAGCCCGTCCGACCAGGTCATAGAGGTCAGCACGCCCGATCCGTCCGAGGTGAACTTGGCCGCCACCAGCCGCCCGTCCATGTGGGCGAGCCGCGCCCGCAGGTATTCGCGCCGCCCCGGCTTGTGCTTGAAGGCGAAGCCGGCTTCCACCGAATAGCGGGGCAGAGCGGTCTGGGCGGCCCCCATCAGGCGCAGCACCATGGGCCGGGCGATGGCCATGAAGGTGACCATCACCGCCACCGGATTGCCGGGCAGTCCGACGAAGGGGGTGCCCGCCACCTCACCCAGCGCCACCGGACGGCCGGGCTTGATGGCCAGACGCCAGAAATCCAGCGAGCCCAGCGCCAGCACGGCGGGCTTCACATGGTCCTCGTCGCCCACCGACACGCCGCCGGAGGTGAGGATCAGGTCGTGGGAACGGGCGGCTTCGGCCAGGGCGTCGCGGATGGTCTCAAAACGGTCAGGCAGGATGCCGAGATCGGTAACCTCGGCGCCCAGCGCGCGCAGCAGGCCCGAAGCGGTGAAGCGGTTGGTGTCGTAGATGCAGCCGGGGGCAAGCTCGGTGCCGGGGTCCCGGATCTCGTCGCCGGTGGAGAACACGGCGGCCTTGAGGGGTCGGTAGACCTTGAGCGAGGAACGCCCGGTGGCCGCCGCCACGCCCAGTTCCTGCGGCCTGAGCCGCGTGCCGGCATGCAGCACCACCGCGCCCTTGGCGATGTCCTCGCCGGCGGCCCGCGCGTTGTCGCCCTCGGACAGCCGGATGGGCAGCACCACCGACTCGCCTTGGTCCTTGCAATCCTCCTGCATGGCGACGGTATCGGCGCCTTCGGGCAGCGGCGCGCCGGTGAAGATGCGCACCGCGCTCACCCGGGGCAGTGGCCCGTCCAGGGGATGGCCGGCGGCGACGCGGCCCACCACCGGCAGACACCCGTCGGCGGGCAAATCGGCGCGGCAAAAGGCCCAGCCGTCCACCGCCGAATTGTCGTGGGGCGGCACGTTGACCGAAGACACCACATCCTCGGCCAGGATGCGGCCCAGGGCGTGGTGCAGGCCAAGCTCCTCGGTCCCGACAACCGGGGACAGGCGCGCGTCCAGCCGGGCCAGCGCCTCGGCGACGGTCATCATGTCCTTGTCCGGGACGAAACGGTCGGTCACAGCCCCACCCTCTCGCAGATCATGGCGCCGATGGCGTCGGTGTCGTCCAGATTCAACTGAGGCAGCGGGCACGCGGCCACCTTGCGGTCGCTGACCAGAGCGCACATGCGGTCGTCCTCGGGCCAGAAGGGCGGCTTGCCGCCTTCTTCCCGCCAGACTTCCAGGCGCGGATGCGGCCACTGGCGAAAGCCCTCCACCAGCACCAGACCCACCTTGCTCATGCGGGCCAGCAGCTGGTCCATGGTGTATTCGGGCTCGTCGCGATACTCGTGCATCAGCGCCCAGCGCCGGGCCGAGGCGATCATCACCTCGGACGCGCCGGCCTCGCGATGCTCGTACGAATCCTTGCCCTTCTTGTCCACGTCGAAGGCCTCGTGCGCCTGCTTGACGGTGGAGATGGTGACGCCCTTGGCCCGGAACCAGGGAACCAGACGGATGATCAGCGAGGTCTTGCCCATCCCGGAGCGTCCCGCGATGCCGAACACCCTCATTCCGCCGATTCCCCCATGTGCCGCATGCCGGACCGCAGGTAGTCCCAGCCGGTGATGATGGTCAGGATGGCGGCGATCCACAGCCCCACCTCGCCCAGCTGGCGGGTGGGCATGAAGGCGGCGGCGTCGCCCACCAGCAGCACCGGAATGGCGGTCATCTGGATGCCGGTCTTCCACTTGGCCAGACGCGACACCGGCATGCTGACGCGGACCTCGGCCAGGAACTCGCGCAGGCCCGACACCAGGATCTCGCGCAGCACGATGATCAAAGCGGGCAGGAACGACACGGTGCTGAGGCGATCGAAGGCGGCCAGCATGAACAGCACCGAGGCCACCAGCAGCTTGTCGGCGATGGGGTCGAGGAAGCGGCCGAACCTGGAGACCTGATTCCACGACCGCGCCAGATAGCCGTCGAACCAGTCGGTGACGGCGGCGGCCACGAACAGGGCGCAGGCGGCCCAGCGGGCGGCGTCGCCTTCCACATAGAACAGCCCGACCACCAGCGGGATCACGACGATCCGCGAAAGAGTCAGCAGGTTGGGAAGGCTGGTCAGCATGGCGGGCGAATACTAACCCTCGGGATGGAAGTAGTCATGAATCTTTTTGGCCATGGCGTGGCTGATTCCCTCGACGCTTTCCAGGTCGGGCAGCCCGGCCTCGGCCACGGCCTTAGCCGAGCCGAAATGGTGCAGCAGCGCCTTCTTGCGCTTCGGGCCAATGCCGGGCAGGGCGTCCAGGGTGGACTGCACCAGCCCCTTGGAGCGCTTGGCCCGGTGGGTGCCGATGGCGAAGCGGTGCGCCTCGTCCCGAAGGCGCTGCAGGAAATAGAGCACCGGGTGGCGCGGCTCCAGGCTGATGGGTTCCTTGCCCGCCAGGAAGAACCGCTCGCGGCCGGCATTGCGGTCGGGCCCCTTGGCGATGCCCACCAGGGCGACGTCGTCGATGCCCAACTCCTCCAGCACGCCGAGCGCCGCGTTGAGCTGGCCCTTGCCACCGTCGATCAGGGCCAGATCGGGCCACAGCCCCCGGTCGCGGTCGGGGTCCTCCTTCTGGGCGCGGGCGAAGCGCCTGGTCAGCACCTCGCGCATCATGCCGAAATCGTCGCCGGGGGTCAGTTCGGCCGAGCGAATGTTGAACTTGCGATAGGCCGATTTCATCAGCCCGTCGGGGCCGGCGACGATCATCGCGCCGACCGCGTCCGAGCCCTGGATGTGGGAATTGTCGTAGACCTCGATGCGTTCGGGCGCCGCCTCCAGCCCGAAGACCTCGGCCACGCCTTCGAGCAGCTTTCGCTGCGCCCCGCTTTCCGCCATGCGCCGCCCCAGGGCGTCGCGGGCGTTGTCGAGCGCATGCTCGACCAGCCGTTTGCGGTCGCCGCGCTTCGGCACGCTCAAGACCACCTTGCGCCCCGCCTTCTCCGACAGGGCCTGGGCGACGATGGCGGTCTCGGCGGGGTCCAGCGACAGCAGGATCTCCTTAGGTGGCATCTTGTCGGCGTAGAACTGGCCCAGGAAGGCCGCCATGATCTCGGGCGCCTCCTCGCCCTGGGCGTGGACGGGGAAATAGGCCCGGCTGCCGTAATTGCAGCCCGAGCGGAAGAAGAACACCTGGATGCACACCCCGTCGCCGGCCTGGTGCAGCGCCACCACGTCGGCTTCCTCGACGTCGGCGGGATTGATGTCCTGATGCGCCTGGATGCGGGCCAGCGCCCGGATGCGGTCGCGGAACACCGCCGCCTTCTCGTATTCCATGGCCTCGGCCGCCGCCGACATGCGATTGGTGAGATCGTTCTGGATGCGCCGGCTTTGGCCCGACAGGAAGGCCCGGGCCTCCTCGACCAGCGCCAGATACTCGCCCGGGGCGATGCGCTCGACGCAAGGCGCGGAGCAGCGCTTGATCTGGAACAGCAGGCAGGGCCGGGTGCGCGACGAAAACACCGAATCCGAGCACGAGCGCAACAGGAAGGCCCGCTGCAGCGCCGCCAGCGTCTGGTTGACCGCGCCGGCCGAGGCGAAGGGGCCGAAATACTCGCCCTTGCGGTTGCGGGCACCCCTGTGCTTCAGCACCTGCGGCCAGTCGTGGTCGGCGGTGATCAGAATGTGGGGAAAGCTCTTGTCGTCCTTCAGAAGGATGTTGTAGCGCGGCCCCAGGCTCTTGATCAGGTTGCTTTCCAGCAACAGCGCCTCGACCTCGGTCCGCGTGGTCACCACCTCCATGGACGCCGTCTCGGCGATCATCCGCTGGATGCGGAGCGGCATGCGATCGGGGCGGGTATAGGCCACCACCCGCTTCTTCAGGCTTTTGGCCTTGCCCACGTAAAGGACGTCGCCCTTGCCGTTGAGCATGCGATAGACCCCGGGGGTTCCGGGCAGGGTCGCCACCACCTGGGCGATAACCTCCACCCCACGGGCGAGGGGGGCGGCGGGGCTGTCGGCTTCGGTCACGGCGCGCCTCCCACAGACCGGCGGCAGGGGTTTCGCCTATCCATTACGCAGGGACGAATCGATTTTCCTTGCGTTGCGGGATATCCACGAAAGCTGTGGATAAGTCTGTTGGCAAGTTCGTCAGGCACGGTCCGCCCCCTTGAGTCTCCTGGGGTGTGAGCACTTTGCCCAATTTGTGAGCATGCCGACTGTCTCGTTATTTTTCAATGGGTTAACCAAGTCAAGTGTAAACAATCAGCAAATATTGGCTTTTTTCCCTGGACAAAACCAGGACCGCTTGGCAGCCCCGCCGGGGCGTTAACGCCTGTGAACAACTTAACCTATTCGACTTTCAGGGCAGAGTCCCAGGCTATGCCTGGACCGTTGCGGAACCGGTTCAAAAGACTCACGCCTCGCAACGCAGCAAACCGTCGGGCCTATTCTTCCGGCGTATCACCAAAGGTCGACCACCCCAGGTGCTGTCCGCCATCCAAAGCGATCATCTGACCGGTGATGGACGGCGTGGCCAGCAGGAAGCGCAGCGTCCGGCAGACCTCGTCCGGCGAGGTCCCCCGCTCCAGGGGCAGCCCCGCCACCTGGGCGGCAAACTGGGCGTCGGTCTGCCGCGCGCTGGGCAGCGCCGGGCCGGGTCCGATTCCCACCACGCGGATGCGAGGGGCCAAAGCCAGGGCCAGGGTCTGGGTCGCCGCCCACAGGGCGGCCTTGGACAGGGTATAGCTGGTGAAATGGGGGGGCAGGTTCCAAACCCGCTGGTCCAGCAGGTTGACCACCAGCCCCTCGGCCGCCTGGGGCAGCCGGCGGGCGAAATCCTGGGTCAGCACGAAGGGCGCCCGCAGGTTGACCTCCATGTGAAGGTCCCAACTGGCCCGATCCGCCCCCAGGGCGTCGTCCTTCTCGAACACCGAGGCGTTGTTGACCAGAAGGCCCAGCGGCCCCAGCCCCGCCTCGGCCCGCCCGATCAGGACCCGCACCTGATCCTCGCATTCCAGGTCGGCGGCCAGGACCACCGCCCGCCCGCCCATGGCCTGAATCTCCGCCGCCACCCCGTCAGCCTCGGCCATGGAACGGCGGCAATGGACCGCCACGGCGAAGCCCTGGCGGGCAAGGTCCAGGGCGATGGCGCGGCCGATCCGCCTTCCGCCCCCGGTAACCAGGGCGGCGCGGGGAAGCCGGGGCGAAAGCAGGGTATCGGCCATCAGGACTCGGCGGCCACCGCCGAAGCGACGCGCGGCTTGGCCACCACCTGAACCACCGGCTTGGCCACATTCGGCCGCGACGGGGGCGGCACGCGGTCGAGCCCGCCCAGCACCTCACCCGCATGCAGCGGACGGCGCTCAGGCTCGGGATCGGTGCAGGCGGCAACCAGATTGATCAACTCGGGCGGGAAGCCGCCGCCCAGCACCGCCGCTCCGGCCGCCGGATCGGGCAGCGTGCCCACCAGCAGGCGATAGGCCAGCACGCCCAGGGAATAGACGTCGGCGCGCGGGCCGACGGCGGTGGCGTTCTCGCGCTGCTCGGGCGCGGTATAGGCGACGTCGCCCATCCAATGGTCGGGCAGCGGCAGGTTCTTTTCCGCCAGCTTGATCAGGGCGAAATCACACAGCTTCACCGCCCCGTTCTGGGTGGCGGTCAGCAAGATGTTGGACGGCTTCAAGGCCCGGTGGACGATGCCGCGCTTGTGCAGCGCCAGCACCGCCGACGACAGCTGCTTCATCACCAGCATGGCCCGCTGGCCGCTCGCGCGGCGCGGCCGGTCGCGTTCCGGCGCGGCCGCCGCCTCCTCGGCCGAGGCGAATTCCTTGCCGATCTCGTAGGGCAGATGGGCCGCCATGTAGGGCATGACGAAAAAGGGCCGGCCGTCGGCCAGATGCTCCAGCGTCTTGACGCCGACGATATAGGGATGGTCGAAGGAAGCGAGCGTGCGGGCCTCGGTCAGAAAGCGGGTCAGCTGCTGCGCGGGGCTCAGCGGGCCGTCGTCGCCCGGCTTGGGGTCGAACAGCTTGACCGCCACCGGAATCTGCAGATCCGGATCGTGACACAACAAAATCCGGGCGGCGCCCGTGGTCACCACCGCCGTATGAATGACGTATTTTCCGATCCGCTCCATGAGCTTCGCTAGGCTCCTTCCCTGCCGGCGCAATGGCCGGCCCCATCCTCCACATTACTCTAACAGAGTAGAATGGCTTCGTCCCCCTAACCGATGGGTAGTTTCCACAACAACTAGCGCCGCCGTCCCTTTCCCTTGGGCTTGCCGGTGGGACGCGGCCTGCCTTTGCTGCCCAGGTCCACCTCGATCCCCAGATCCAGGGCTTCGAGGCGGCGCAATTCATCCCTGAGCCGGGCGGCCTCCTCGAATTCCAGGTCGGCGGCGGCGGCCTTCATGCGCTTTTCGATGTCGGCCTTGACCGAGGCCAGGTTGTGCCCGACCCCGTGCTTGATGCCGGATTCGCCGGTGCCCACCGTGACGTAATCGGCCTCGTAGACGCTTTCCATCACATCGGACACCGCCTTGCGGATGCCTTCGGGCGTGATGCCGTGCTCGGTGTTGTAGGCCTGCTGCTTCTCGCGGCGGCGGTTGGTCTCGGCCAGGGCGTATTCCAGGCTTTCGGTCATCTTGTCGGCGTAAAGGATGACGCGGCCGTCGATATTGCGCGCGGCCCGCCCGATGGTCTGGATCAGCGAGGTCTTGGACCGGAGGAAGCCTTCCTTGTCGGCGTCGAGGATGGCCACCAGGGCGCATTCGGGAATGTCGAGGCCTTCGCGCAGCAGGTTGATGCCCACCAGCACGTCGAAGGCGCCCAGACGCAGGTCGCGGATGATCTCGATGCGCTCCAGCGTGTCGATGTCGGAATGCAGGTAGCGCACCCGCACGCCGTTGTCGTGCATGTACTCGGTCAGATCCTCGGCCATGCGCTTGGTCAGCGTGGTGACCAGGGTGCGGTTGCCCAGGCGGGCCATCTGGCGGACCTCGGCCAGCAGATCGTCCACCTGATGCTCGACGGGGCGCACGATGCAGACGGGATCGATCAGGCCGGTGGGGCGGATCACCTGCTCGGTGAACACGCCGCCGGTGCGCTCCATCTCCCAGGGGCCGGGGGTGGCCGAGACGTAGACGGTCTGGGGCCGCATCAGTTCCCATTCCTCGAACTTCAGCGGCCGGTTGTCGATGCACGACGGCAGGCGGAAGCCGAATTCGGCCAGCACGCTCTTGCGGTTATAGTCGCCCCGGTACATTCCGCCGATCTGCGGCACGGTGACGTGGCTTTCGTCGACGATCAGCAGGGCGTCCTCGGGGAGGTATTCGAACAGGGTGGGCGGCGGGTCGCCGGGCTTGCGCCCGGTGAGGTAGCGGGAATAGTTCTCGATGGACTTGCAGTGGCCGGTGGTCTCCAGCATCTCCAGGTCGAAATTGGTGCGCTGCTCCAGGCGCTGGGCCTCCAAGAGCTTGCCCTCGGCGTGAAAGCGCTCCAGCGTCTCCTTCAACTCGGCCTTGATGCCCTTGATGGCCTGGGTGATGGTCGGACGCGGCGTGACGTAGTGGCTGGAGGGGTAGACGGTGACCTCGGACAGCGAGCAGGTCTTCTCGCCCGTCAGCGGATCGAACTCGTGGATGGCCTCGATCTCGTCGCCGAACAGGGACAGGCGCCAGGCGCGATCCTCGTAGTGGACGGGGAAGATCTCCACCGCGTCGCCCCGCACCCGGAAGGTGCCGCGCTCGAAGGCGGCGTCGTTGCGGGTGTATTGCAGTTCCACCAGTCGCTTCAGGAGGTCGGCGCGGTCGATGCTTTCACCCACCTTCAGTGCCACGGTCATGCGGGCGTAGGATTCCACCGAGCCGATGCCGTAGATACACGACACCGAGGCCACCAGGATCACGTCGCGCCGTTCGAGCAGGGACCGCGTCGCCGCGTGGCGCATGCGGTCGATCTGCTCGTTCACCGCCGAATCCTTCTCGATATAGGTGTCGGTGCGCGGGATATAGGCTTCGGGCTGGTAGTAGTCGTAATAGGAGACGAAATACTCCACCGCGTTGTCGGGGAAGAACCCCTTCATCTCGGCGTAAAGCTGGGCGGCCAGGGTCTTGTTGGGGGCCAGGACCAGGGCCGGCCGCTTCGTCTTGGCGATGACGTGGGCCATGGTGAAGGTCTTGCCCGAGCCGGTGACCCCCAGCAGCACCTGATCGCGCTCGTCCGCCTCCACCCCCGCCGACAGCTCGGCGATGGCCTGGGGCTGGTCGCCCGAGGGCCGGTAGTCGGACACCAGCTTGAACTCCACATCGCCCTCGGGCAGAGGCGGACGTTCCATGAAATCGAAGGGCAGCGGACGGCTCATGACGGGTACTATAGGGAGATGCGTCTCCCGGTCCAAGGCCGCGTCTTGAAGATTCTCCCCCGATATGACAGTGTAATATTCATTATGCGCAGCAGCAAACCCATCACCGTGACCCTGGGACCGCAACAGGCGGCTCTCGAGGCGCGCCTTGCCTCAGGAGCCTACGGCTCGGCCAGCGAGGTCATGCGCGCCGCCCTGCGGGCGCTTGACCGGGAAGAGGCGGCGCTGGACGAAATCCTACGCCGCAAGGTGGAAGCCTCCCTGGCCGACAACCGCCCCAGCATCCCGGCCGAGGACGTCTTCGCCAGGCTGCGCGGACAAGGCCGGTGACACGCAGACTCGTCTTCCGCGCCACGGCGGAAAGCGACCTGTCATCACTCTTCCGCTTTATCGCCGAGACTTCGGGACCAGCTCGCGCCGGGGCCTATCTCGACCGCATCGAACATGCCTGCCTGAGCCTGCTGACCTTCCCCGAGCGCGGCACCCGCCGCGACGACATCGTCCCGGGCCTGCGCACCATCGGCTTCGAGCGCCGCGTCACCATAGCCTTTCGGGTCGTCGCCGATACGGTGGAGATGGTCGCTATCGCCTATGCCGGGCGCAGTTTCGAAAGCGACCTTCAGGAGGATTGATCCCACCCGCATTTGCCCAACGCCTCGACCATATGGGCGGGCGGCGGAGCCATCACCCGGATGGGTTCCTTGCTGGGTGCGAGCGCCGGAAACGACACCTCGCGGGCCAGCAGATGCAGCCGCGTCTGGGTCTCCGGGTCGGGACCGTAATAGGCATCGCCCAGCAGCGGGCAGCCCAGATGCTGGGCGTGGATGCGGATCTGATGGGTGCGGCCGGTCCTGGGCCGCCACTCGATCCAGGAAAGGCCGTCGCCCCGCCCCAATACCGACCAGTCGGTTACAGAAGGCTGCCCCGCCGGATCGACTCTGATGCGCCAGCCCTGGCCGCGTGCCGACACTTTCAGCAGCGGGGCGTCCACCGTGCCGCTGTCGCCGTCGGGCGTTCCATGACTGACCGACCAGTATACTTTCTCCACCCGGCGCTGTTCGAACATCTTGCCCAGGCGCTTGATGGCCTTGGCGTGGCGTCCCAGAATCAGGCAGCCCGAAGTGTCGCGGTCCAGGCGGTGGGCGAGCTTCGGCACCTCGGCCCAGCCGAAGCGCAGCGCATCGAGATAGAGTTCCAGGTGGTCGGGCGAGTTGGGGCCGGCATGCACCGCCAGCCCGGCGGGCTTATCCAGCACGATGACGTCCTGGTCCTTGTAGAGCACGCGGGAAAGGATTTCGTCGGGGGTCATGGCCGCTTTCTAGCACGGAGCGGGGCCTTGGCTTAAGCCGATCTTAACGGCGCCGCCCTACCCTTTTCGCCACAGCCTACGGAAGAGAACATCCGCCCATGAAGATCATCGCCACCATCGAGGCGCGCATGACCTCGTCGCGCCTGCCGGGCAAGGTGCTGCTGCCCGCCCAGGGCAAGCCCATGCTGGCCCGCATGGTCGAACGCCTGAAGATGGTTCCCTCGCTCGACGGCATCGTGGTGGCCACCACGGTCAACGCCACCGACGACCCCATCGAGGCCCTGGCCGCCGAACTGGGCATCGGCTGCTGGCGGGGGTCCGAGGACGACGTGTTGAAGCGCGTTCTCGACGCCGCCCAGGCCTTCGAAGCCGATCTCATCGTGGAACTGACCGGCGACTGCCCGCTGATCGATCCCATGATCGTCGAGCAATGCGTCCAGGCGTACAAGGCGGCGGGGGTGGACTACCTTTCCAATATCCTGGAGCGCACCTACCCCATCGGCATGGACACCCAGGTGTTCGCCACCAGGATTCTGGCCGACGTGGCCCAGCGGACGAGCGACCCCACCGACCACGAACATGTCAGCCTCTACATCTACCGCCATCCCGAGCTGTACACCCTGAAGAACATCCCGGCGCCCTCCGAGCACTTCGATCCCGAGCTGCGCCTGACGCTGGACACCAAGCAGGATTACGAGCTGATCGACACCGTGTTCAGCACCCTGCTGCCCATCAAGGGGCCGGGCTTCTCCCTGGGCGACGTGCTGACCCTGCTCAAAACCCATCCCGACTTACGCAAGATCAACGACCATGTCGCGCATCGCTGGGTCTGAGCGCATCCGGGCGCTGATCGTCGGCTGCGGCGCCATCGCCGGCGGCTATGACGAGGCCGACCCCGCCTCGGATCAGGTGCTGACCCACGCCAAGGCCTACCGGCGCCACCCCGGCTTCGAGCTAGCCGCCTGCGTCGAGCCCGATTCCGAGCGCCGCGCCGCCTTCATGGCGGCCTGGGGCATTCCCGCCGGCTTCGCCAGTCTGGCCGAGGTGGACGTGCCCTACGACGTGGCCAGCGTCTGCGTGCCCACCCCGTTTCATGCCGAGATTCTCGAGGCCCTGCTGCCGTCGCCCGCCCGGCTGGTCTTCGCGGAAAAGCCGCTGACCGACGATTTGGCGCGCTCGGCGGCCATCGTCGCAGCCTATGAGGCGGCGGGCAAGCCGCTGATGGTCAACTATTTCCGCCGCTGGGCCCCCGGCATGGTCCGCCTGCGGGACGAAATCGCCGCCGGCCAATGGGGCGCGTTCCAGAAGGGCAGCGCCTGGTACACCAAGGGTTTGCTCAACAACGCCAGCCACTTCCTCGACCTGCTGTCCTTCCTGCTGGGCGAGCTGACGCCCCGGGCCGCCCTGGGCAAGGTGGAGGACGGCCGCGACGACGACCCCACCCTGGACGTGGTGGTCGCCACGACGAACGGCGCGGCCATCCACCTGCTGGGGGCCGACATGCATGCCTTCTCGGTGTTCGAGGCCGATCTGCTGTTTTCCGGCGGGCGGGTCAGCCTCACGGATTCCGGCTTCCAGCTCACGCGGCGCCCGGTGACCGACAGCCCACGCTTTCCCGGCTACCGCGTCCTGGCCCCCGCCGGGCCCGAGGACAGCGGCCTGGGCCGCGCCATGACCGACGCCCTGGACAACATCGCCGGCCATCTGGACCGCGGCATTCCCCTGGCCAGCGACGGCCATTCCGCCCTGGCGGCGCAGGCCCTGTGCGCCCGCCTTCTTTCCCTGTGGGAGACGACCTGATGAGCACCCTGGCCCTGCTGGGCGGCGATCCCGTCCGCACCAAGCTGTTTCCCGCCTATTCGGTGATCGGCGAGGATGACCGCGCCGCCGTGGCCAAGGTGATGGAAAGCGGCATCCTGTCGCGTTTCCTCGGCACCTGGCACAACGACTTTTTCGGCGGGCCCGAGGTCAAGGCCTTCGAGCACGAATGGGCCACCGCCTTTTGCGCCGCCCACGCGGTCAGCGTCAACTCGGCCACCAGCGGGCTCTACGCGGCGGCCGGGGCGGCCGGCATCGGGCCGGGCGACGAGGTCATCGTCTCGCCCTACACCATGAGCGCCTCGGCGGTGGCCGCTTTGGTGTTCAACGCCGTGCCGGTCTTCGCCGACATCGATCCCGACAGCTACTGCCTCTCGGCCAAGACCATCGCCGCCAAGATCACGCCCCGCACCAAGGCCATCATCGTGGTCCACATCTTCGGCAACGTGGCCGACATGGACCCGATCATGGAACTGGCCGAGGAGCACGGAATCACCGTGATCGAGGATTGCGCCCAGGCCCCCTTCGCCACCTACAAGGGCCGCCCGGTGGGCACGCTGGGCCATATGGGGGTGTTCAGCCTCAACTACCACAAGCACATCCACACCGGCGAAGGCGGCGTGGTCACCACCAACGATTCCCGCCTGGCCGAGAAGCTGCAGCTGATCCGCAACCACGCCGAGGCGGTGGTCGAGAAGAAGGGCGTCACCGATCTGGTCAACATGATCGGCTACAATTTCCGCCTAGGCGAAATCGAGGCGGCCATCGGCCGGCGCCAGCTGCTCAAAGGTCCCGATCTGGTCAAGCGCCGCCAGGCCAACGTCAAATACCTGGAGGACCGCATCCGGGGCATTCCCTTCCTCGCCATGCCCCGGGTCCAGGACGGCGTCGAGCACGTCACCTACCTGCATGCCCTGTCCTATGATGCCGAGGCGGCCGACCTGTCACGCGCCACCTTCGTGCGTGCGCTGAAGGCCGAGCTGGCCGCCACCGAACTGCGCGAAGGCGAGGGCGTGCTGGTGGGCGAAGGCTATGTGCGGCCGCTCTACCTGCAGCCGCTTTACCAGAAGCAGGTGGCCTATGGCGAGGTGGGCTGCCCCTTCAAATGCCCGCACTACACCGGCGCCCCCGACTACGCCCCGGGGTCCTGCCCCAACGTCGAGGACGCCCACTTCAACCGGGTGATCACCCACGAACTGATCCGCCCGCCGGCCAGCCGCGCCGACCTGGACGACGTGGCCGACGCCTTCTGCAAGGTGGCCGAGAACATGGCCAGCTTGCGCGAGCTGGAGCGCAAGTGATGTCCAAGTACCGGGTGGAACCCATCGATCCCGCGGCGGAAGGCGAAGGCTTTCCGCAATGGGACGCCCACCCGCTGCGGGGGCGCTTCGCCGCCCGCCTTTATCCCACCGTGACGCCAACCCACCGGGACATCTCGTTCCAGGTGGTCGGCCCGGCCGGCCCCGTAATCCGCGCCCGCGCCGCCACGGGCCCCGATCAGGTGTCGTTCCGGGGCCTGCCGGCGGTGCTGGCCAGGAAGGCCGAAGCCGAGCCCAGACACGTCAAGGATGGCTTGGCCACCGCCCTTGACCATCTGGCGGAAAGCGCCCGATCCGCCGGACTGGCCCGCGTGGTGATCGGCGGCCCGGCGGAAGAAGCCTGCAACCCGCTGGCCGCCCTGCTGGTGGACAGAGGCGCGGAAGGGATCGTGCTGGCCTCGGCCATGATCGATCTGGCCCGCCCGGCGGAAGCCTTACGGGCCGACATCAGGGACAGCTACCGCTCGCTCATCAATTGGGGCAGCCGCAACCTGTCTCTCACCTTCGTCAACGCCGCCAATCCCGACCGGGCGGCCTTCGACCTGTTTCCCGACTTCCACGCCCGCATCGCCGGCGGAAAACGGCGCGGCGACGATTACTGGCAGGTCTACTGGACAGAGATCACGCAGGGCCGGGGGGAACTGTCCCTGGGCTTCCTCGAGGACGGCACGCTCGCCGCCGGGTCCATCGTGGTGTGGGCGGGCGGCGCCGCCTATTACGCCTCGGGCGTCTACGACCGCGACCAGTTCGACAAGCCGCTGGGCCACTGGCCGCTGTGGAACACCATCCTGCGGGCCAAGGAAGCGGGGCTCGCCCGCTTCGACCTGGGCGAGATTCCGGCTAAGGGCCATGCCGACGACAAGGAAATTTCCATCGCCTTCTTCAAGCGCGGCTTCACCTCGGGCCGCAGCCTGCGGCTGAAGTGGACCTTGGCGGTCTAAACGTCGAAGCCCTGGGGCTTTTCGCCCTTTTCCCACCGTTCCCACATGGTGTCGAAGGCCTTCTCCAGCGGGCCGACGAAAGCCTTGCCGTCAAACAGGGGCGAGGATTGGGTCGCCGCCCACAGGCGCTGGCGCAACTCGGCCAGGATGACCCGCTCCTTGGCCAGATGCTGGGCCAAAGCGTGGTAGGAGCCTTGCGAATCGGTGATCAGCTCGTCGAAGCCCAGGGATTTGAGCAGCGAACCCGCCACCCGCGAGGCGAAGGTCCGGCCGGCCCAGGCCACCAGCGGCACGCCGGCCCACAGGGCGTCGCTGGCCGTGGTGTGGCCGCCGCACGGCCAGGTGTCGAGGAACAGGTCGGCGGCCGACAGGCGAACCAGATGCTCGGCCTGGGGCAGACGCGGCGCGAAGATCAGGCGCGCCGGATCGATGCCCACGGCCTGGGCCATGTTGCGCAGGCTGGCCGTCGCCGCCGGATGGAATTCGACGAACCACAGCACCGCGTCGGGCTGGGCCTGAAGCACGCTGATCCACACCGCGAAGGCCTCGGCGTTGATCTTGAAGCTGTTGTTGAACACCGCGATGACGAAGGCGTCTTCCGGCAAGCCCCACTTGGCCTTGGGCTCGCGGGCGAGCGCCCGGGGGCGGCGCGAATCGTTGGGCTGGTAGCACAGCGGCAGGCGCACCACCTGCTCGGCGTAATCGCCCTCGGCGCCGGGCGGGATCACGAAGGAATCGGCGATGATGTAGTCCATGCAGGTGCCGCCGAACGTGCCGGGATAGCCCAGCCACGCCACCTGGACCGGCGCCGGGCGGGCGGCCAGGATACTGGTGCGCGCGCGCCCCGTATGGCCCTTCAAATCCACCAGGATGTCGATGCCGTCCTTGGCGATACGCTTGGCGCCCTCGGCCTCGGACAAGGTGCCCAGTTCCACCCAATGGTCGCAGGCGTCCTTGAGCCGGGCGCGCACCGCGCCCTTGGCCTCGGGGCCGTAGGAATAGGCGAAGATCTCGAAGCGCGAGCGGTCGTGGCTTTCCAGCGCCTCGGCCAGCAGATAGGCGGTGGCGTGGTCGTGGAAATCCTCGGACAGATAGCCGAGCCGCAGGCGCGGCCGGCGCGCCCGGGGCTTGTGGGTCATGGGCTGGACGCGGCTTTCGATGAGCGAGGCGGCCTCGTCGGCATGGCGGCGCTGCTCGGCCGGACTGAAATCATGGATCAGCAAGGTGAAGGGCGGGGCCGGCAGGCTCTTGCCGCCGCGCCACGGCGCCAGGGCGGCGATGGCTTCCTTGACCACCGGCAGATTGTCCCAGTCGCACAGCACCGCCAGTTCCAGGCCGAGATAGCCCAGCGCGCCGCCATCGGCGCCGCCGGTCAGCCGCACCACGGTGCTGTAGGCCAGGGCCGCCTGCTCGTGGTCGTCCATCTGGGCGGCCAGGCTGGCCATGTTGTTCCAGCCGTCCACATAGGATTCGTCCAGTTCCACGGCGCGGCGGTAGCAGGCCATGGCCTCCTGGGGCTTGCCGGCGTTGATCAGCACGGTGCCGAGATTGCCGTGATAGGGGACCGCCTTGGGGCTGGCCGCGATGGCTGCGCGGATCAGGCGCTCGGCCTCGTCGAACCGGCCCCGCTGCATGGCCACCAGCCCGGACAGGTGCAAGCCGTCGGGATGAAGCGGGCTTTGCTTCAGCAATTCCTTGTAGAGACGGCCGGCGCCGTCCAGGTCGCCGGAAAGGTGGTGCTTCACCGCATCCTGCAGGAGCTGGTCCGCCGTCTTGTGCTTTCCGCCGCTCAACTGCCGCTCCGTTCCTGATGGAATACACATTTGAGGATAGGGGGCCTCTGGCGGGGCGTCAACGCGGCGCCGCCCTTTTAAGGGTTTATCAACATACGAATTGGCAAGATTCCATCGCCTGACGTATGATTCGGGCAAGCTTCGAGGCGGCAATGGGCCGCAGCCAAGGGAAGTCGGGGGATAAGCGCATGTCTCAACCTATCCAGCTCGAATCGCTCAAGATCGGCGAACAGGATGCCTTCGGCCTTGTCGAGGCGGCCATCACGCTGGACCAGTCGCGCGGCGACAAGGCCCGGCTGGCGGCGGCGCTGGAACAGAACCTGCAGCTGTGGGTGGCCATCCGCACCCTGGTCTCCGATTCGGCCAGCGGCCTGCCCGAGGCGGTCAAGGCCAACCTGAAGCGCCTGTCGGACTTCGTCGCCGACACCACCTTGAAGAAGGGCGTCGAGATCAGCGACAACACCATCACCACCCTGGTCAACGTCAACCTCCAGATTTCCGAGGGGCTGCTGGAAAGCGCCAACCGAGCCTGACCCACCTTCCCCTTCACGGCGGCGACGTCGCCGCCGCCCAGGCCCGGTGGGGCCAGCCCGCCGCAGGCTGGCTGGACCTGTCCACCGGCATCAATCCCTGGCCCTATCCCCTTCCCGACCTGGCCCCCGAGTGCTGGCGGCGGCTGCCTGATTCCGGAGCCGCCCAGTCCCTGCTGGACGCCGCGTCCCGCCGCTGGACAATCCCCGCCACGGCGCGGGTGGTGGCGGGAACCGGCAGCCAGGCGCTGATCCAGGCCCTGCCCCGCATCACCGAGACCACCGACGCGGCCATCCTGGCTCCCACCTATGGCGAGCATGCCCGCGCCTGGACCGCCGCCGGCCACGCCGTCCGCGAAGTCGCCGGACTGGACGACATCGGCGAGGCCCGCGTGGTGGTGGCGGTCAATCCCAACAATCCCGACGGCCGCGTCATCGCCCCCCAACGCCTGCTCGAGCTGGCGGCGCGGCTGGCGGCGCGCGGCGGCCTGCTGATCGTCGACGAGGCCTTCTGCGACGAACGCCCCGAGTTGTCGCTGACCGCCAAGGTCGGCCCCGGATTGGTGGTTCTGCGCTCGTTCGGCAAGTTCTTCGGCCTGGCCGGGTTGCGCCTGGGCTTCGCCGTGGCCGAGGAACGGATGGCGGCTCGCCTCGCCGACCACCTGGGCCCCTGGCCGGTCTCGGGCCCGGCTTTTGCCATCGGCGCCGCCGCCCTGGCCGACCAGGCCTGGACCGAGGCCACCATCACCCGCCTGAACGACGCCGCCGGGCGCCTGGACGCCATCCTGAAAGGCACCGGACTGGAGGTGCTGGGCGGCACCTGCCTGTTCCGTCTGGCCCGCCACGACCGGGCCGGCGAGGTCTACGAGCGCCTGGGCCGCGCCGGCATCCTGGTACGCGCCTTCGCCTTTCGCGCCGACATTCTGCGCTTCGGCCTGCCGGGCAGCCCGGCCGAGGAAGCGCGGCTGGAACGGGCCCTGGCGGGCTGACCCGCGACAGGGTCGCGTCTGTCCGGTTTGCCCTCCCTCCCGCATGCGGGCCAGGAAGTTTGAGGTTTCGATTTCGGGATTTGCCGTCAATGCCGGGCAGATCTGATCCAGACGTGCGAAAACGGGCTCGTCCTTGCGGGCGAACCGTCAACGAAGTTCTGAACCACAGGGCCGGCCCAAGTCTTGAGACCGGCCGCGATCCCCTGCCCTAAAGCGGCGGAAGCCGCCGCTTAGATCTTGACCGAGCCGCCGGTCGGAGCCGGCGCCGCGGGAGCGGCCGGAGCACTGGGGGCGGCAGCCACGGGGGCGGGCGGAGCCTTCACATCCTCGGCGGCCTGAGCCTTGACCGCAGTCTGGGACTGGTCGATCGCCGTGGGGATGTTGCGCTTGTACTCTTCGACCACATGGCGCGAAGGATACTGCTCGACTTCCTTGCCCGTATCGCCGTCGCGGACGACCAGCAGAGCCAGACCGGTTCCGCTATCGACCTTGACCACCGGAGACGTGTACCGGGGGGGCTCGGAAAGGGACGCCGCTTCCTTGGCCTCGGCCGTCACGGGCTGCGCAGCATGAGCCGCCGTGTGCGGCACGTCTGCGACCGGAGACCGGAGTGGGGCGTCGGATGCAATCGAGGTGGACATTCTGCCCTCCTATAATCATTGGACACTGACAACTGCCGGATTCGAATCGCGAAGACAACTCGCCCGGCAGCGCCTTCTGGCACAAGCCACAGACTACAAGCTTTCGCCTTTATGAAGCAATCAGATTCTTGACAACCGCCCCGTGTTCTGAATCGGCCGGGAAGCTCACTGAGGGGCAGGCGCGTGATCCTCGGCCCGGCGCGCCAGGCCCGGAGGCGGCGGGGCGGGCAGCTCCGCCGCCAGATGAGCGCGGCGGTCGAGCAGGATGCGCACGGTGGCGCGGGCGAACATCTTGAGGCGACCCAGCTTGTACTGGGCGGACAGATTGGGCGCCTTGATCATGCCGAGAAAGAAGCGGGAAATCTCGCCCAGCGTCTGCTCGCGCAATTGCCTGTCGCAGTCGCGGCGCAGCAATTCGCCCACCATGTCCTGGGCCACCGTCATCAGGACCAGGCCTTCGGTCTGGGAATCGATCAGGGCGCACAGCCTGTCGAACAGCAACCGCTGCTCGTCCGTCAGTTGAATGTCGTCAGCCGCACGGCCCATGCCGCCCCTCCTTGCATGACGAACCATGACATCTTGGGTGGAAAAACGCCAGAGGTCAGCGCGGCTTGCCCTTGCGCCCCGGCCAGCGCTCGTCTGGCAACGGGGCGTCCAGGCGGATGGGCCGGTCCAGCAGGTCGCCGTACCGCACGCTGCCATCCACGGACAGGGGCAGCTCCTCGACGAAGTCCAGCCGCGCCGGCGCCTCGGCCGCGGACCGCATCAGGCTGACCCAGCCCTGGAGCTCGCGGACGAACCCGGCCTCGCCCGGCCGCCCCCTAGACACCACGAAGGCCTTCAGCTCGCCGGACGGCCATTCCACCACGCCGGCCGCCGCCACGTCGGGATGGGCGGCCAGGGCGGCCTCCACCTCGGAAGGCCGCACCATTTCGCCCTTGACCACCACGGCGCCGTCGGCCGCCGCCGGCGGATCGGGCCACAGATAATGGTCCAGGTCGCGAAAGCCGCCGCGGCCGGTCAGCAGCCAGCCGTTGACCCGCCGCGCCGCGCCGGCGCCGTCGCCCCAATAGCCGAGAAAGCTGCCGGGTGCGTTGGGCGACACCGCCAGGATGCCCCGGTCGCCGGCCCGTAACGGCCGGCCGCGCTCGTCCACCGCCTCGACCGACAATCCCGGCGCGGCGCGGCCGGGCGAAGGCGGACGCAATTCCATCAGCCCGGCCAAATTGGCGGCCACCGCGCCGCATTCCAGCACGCCCCAGGCCTCGTTGGCATGGACGCCGAACACCTTGATCACCCGCTCGTGCAGGGAATCGTCGATGGGCTCGGGCCCGGTGGCGATGGCGCGCGGCATGGCGTGCGGCCGCGTCGCCGCCGCCTCGGCCAGGGCGCCCAGGTGCCGGGGCGGCACATACAGGATGCGCACGCCGTGCCGCGACATCAGGTCCAGCGCCGCCGCCGGGTCGAAGGGGCCGGGGCGCGCCACCACCGGCACGCCGTGGTGCAGCGCCGGAAGAACGGCGCGGAACAGGGCCTCGGCCCCCATCCAGTCGGCCGAGGTCCAGACCACGTCGCCGAACTGGGGGAAGAAGGACAGCGACATCTCCACCGCCGGCAGGCCGCCGGCCATGGCGCGGTGGGCGTGGATCACCCCGGCGGGCGTGCCGCACGCCCCTTCGGGATAGAAGATGAAGGCCGGGTGGTCGGCGGGCGTCACCAGGGGGGTGAAGGCGTCTGACGAGGCCTCCAGCACCGACCACAGATCAAGGGCTCCCGCTCCGCCGTCCCCCACCGCCAGCACCCGCTCCAGATCGGGCAGGCGATGGCGGGCACGGTCCAGCGCCGGGACAGCCGCCGGGTCGATCACCGCCACCCGCGCGCCGCTGTCGGCCAGCCGCCAGCCCAGGGGCTCGGCCCCCAGGCCGAGCGGCACGGGCACCAGCACCGCCCCCATCTTGGTGACGGCCAGCAGGGTGACCAGGGCCTCGAGCCCGGCGGGCAGCGCCATGGCCACCCGGTCGCCCGGCGCGATCCCGAAGGCGGCCAGGGCGTTGGCCAGCCGGTTGGACAACAGGCGCAGCATGTGGAAGGTATGGCGCTCGACGCCGCCGTCCGGGGCCTCGACGATCAGCGCCGTGCGGTGCCCGTCGGCGCCACCCATGGTCTGGCGGTCGCAGACGTCGAAGGCCAGGTTGTAGCGCTCGGGAATCTTCCAGCGGAAGGTCCGGCAGGCTTCCTCGTAGGAACGGCAGGCGGTCAGCATTGATCGTCCTCACCCGCCCAGCGGCATCAGTTCCTCGAACCACAGATAGGTGCCGACGTCGTCGAACATCACGCCGTCGAAGCCCAGATCCATGATTCCCGCCAGGTACTTGCCCAGCATGCCGCGCCATTCGCCGCTGCCCAAATCGGTGAGGTAGGTGCCGGGGTCCTCGTCCAGGGCGTAGAGGAAGGCGGGATTGCCCACCTCCCAGCCCTTCATCCAGTACCAGCGCCAGTCATAGGCCCGGCCCAGCGGCATCACCGCCAAGACCAGCCGGCGCGGTCCCAGCTTCTTGAACTTCAGGCGCTGGACGTCGGTCTTGACCAGAAGTTCGGCCGAGCGGTGCGCCACGTCCACCAGCACGATGTCGTAATTGGTCTCGGCGATGGCCTCGATGAACTTGCCCTTGGTGCCGAAGCGGTCCGAGCGCAGCACCGGCAGCCAGTTGCGGGCATGGGCGACGGTGAGGATCTCCCGGGCGTTCTCGAAGGAGGGATGGGCGCGCGGCGTCTCGTCCAGGGGGCCCGCACCGATCTTGGCGTAGGGCGTCACACGATCGCGGATGGCCGATTTGTAGGCGGCCTCGCGCTCGGCGGGCTTGTCGCACATCTCGATGGCCAGCACGTTGCGCCCCTCCGAGCGGATGGCGTCCAGCGCATAGGTCTCGCGCCGCTGGATCTCGGCGCGGGCCTGCTTCTGCTTCAGGTCGTTGTACTTGCGCAGCTCCTCGGCCGGGTCGTTGCTGAAGGGGCCCATCTCGATGGCCACCGGCGGGCGGTGGATGCCGCGCTTCTTCTCGGCATCCAGTTCCAGGTCCAGGTCGCGCCGGGCCTTCAGCACCTCGTCCAGCGGCTTGTTGTCGAAGGCATAGGGGCCGCAATACAGGCCGTCCATGACGATGCCGTCCAGCACCTTGACCAGCGGCCGGAACACCGAGCGCAGCGGCGGCCGCTTGATGAAATTGGCTCCCGTAGGATCGTGCAGGTCGTCCCACTCCATCTCCAGCTCGCCCTTGACCAGCAGCTCCGAGCCGCCGCGCATCAGCACCTGGAAGGCGGGGTTGCGCTTCTTGGCGTAGGTGCCCAGCTCGATCACCACGTCGCGGGTCTGTTCGCGGAAATTGGGGATCATCGAGGGCGGCGGCGGCACGAAATCGCGCGGCCGGTCCAGCGCCAGGGCGGACGGCGCGGCGCCGAGCAACACCATCACGGCGATCAGGCGCTTGATCATGCCAGCAACTCCCCCACAAGCTTGGCGATGGCGAGACAAGACGTCAGGCCCGGGCTTTCGATGCCGTAAAGGGCCACCACCCCGGGCCGCCCCGTCTGGTTCGGTCCCTGGATCATGAAATCAGCCGCCGCCTCACCCTCGGCCGAGATCTTGGGGCGCATGCCGGCATAGGCGGGCTCCAGCGCGCCGTCGGCCAGGCCCGGCCAATAGCGGCGGATGGCGGCGTAGAAGGAATCCCCCCGGCGCGGGTCCACCTGGTAATCCTCAGCAGTCACCCATTCCACGTCGGGGCCGAAGCGGCCGCGACCGCCCAGGTCCAGGGTGAAATGCACCCCCAATCCGGCGGCCACCGGCACGGGATAGACGAGGCGCGAGAACGGCGTGCGGCCCGTGAGCGTGAAGTAATTGCCCTTGCACAGGTAACCCGGCGGGACGTTGGCCAGCCCCAGGGCCGCCCCCAGGCGGGGCGAGGACAGGCCGCCGGCCAGCACCACCTTGCGGGCAAGAAGCGTGGTGGGCTCGGCGCCACCCACCGAGATCAGCATGCCGCCCTCGACAGGCCGCCCGCCGGTGACCGGCGATTTCAGCGCCAGGGCGGCGCCCCGCTCCTCGGCCTCGCCCAACAGCGACAGCATCAGCCCATGGGTGTCGACGATGCCGGTGGCGGGCGAGAACAGCGCCGCGACGCAATTGAGATCGGGCTCCATCTCGCGGGCATGGGTGGCGGAGATGCGGGTCAGCCCCTCGACGCCGTTGACCCGGCCCTTCTCGAGAATACCGTCCAGTTGGGCGGCCTCGGCCTCGTCGGTGGCGACGATCAGCTTGCCGGTCATGGTGTGGGGCACGCCGCGAGAGGCGGCGTAGTCGCGCAGCATGCGGTTGCCTTCGACGCACAGCCGGGCCTTGCCACTGCCGGCCGGATAGTACATGCCGGCATGGATCACTTCGGAATTGCGCGACGAGATGCCGGTGCCGATGGCGCCTTCAGCCTCGAGGATCACCACCTCCGAACCGGCATGGGCCAGGGCGCGGGCGCAAGCCAGCCCGACCACGCCGGCCCCGATCACCACGCAATCCACCCGCTCAGCGGCACCGTCCGTCAACACCTTGTTCTTCTCCGGGCAAGACATATCTAGATGTCGCGGAGAATACCATCGGCGGGTCAAGGGTTAAAGGCGCATCGCCGTTGCGCCCGCCCCCTGCCCCCGTTAGACTCCGCTGCAACGCACCATGACCGGAAATCCCGCCCGTGACCGTCAATACCGCCGTTTCCGTCTGCCCCCATGACTGCCCCAGCGCCTGCCCGCTGGTGGTGGAGCTCCCCGAGCCGGGCCGCATCGGCCGGGTGCATGGCGGCGACATGGCCTATACGGAGGGCGTCGTCTGCGCCAAGGTGGCGCGCTATGCCGAGCGGGTGCATCACGAAGGCCGCCTGACCACGCCGTTGAAGCGCATCGGGCCTAAGGGCGAGGGCAGGTTCGCCCCCATCTCGTGGGACGAGGCGCTGGACGAGGTCGCTTCGCGCTTCAAGGAGGCGGCCGCCCGCCTGGGCCCACAGACGGTGTGGCCCTATTTCTACGCCGGCACCATGGGCCACGTGCAGCAATCGGCCATCAACCGGCTGCGCCGGGTCATGGGCTATTCCAACCAGGCCAAGACCATCTGCTCGGCCGCCGCCAGCACCGGCTGGGTGGCGGGAACGGGGGCCAAGTGGGGCGTCGACCCGCGCGAGATTCCCGAAAGCGACCTGATCGTCATCTGGGGCGCCAATCCGGCCGCCACCCAGGTGCATCTGATGGGACTGATCAGCCAGGCCCGCAAAGCACGCGGCGCCAAGCTGGTGGTGGTCGATCCCTACCGCACCCCCACCGCCGAAAAGGCCGACCAGCACCTGATGCTGCGCCCCGGCACCGACGGGGCGCTGGCCTGCGCCGTGATGCATGTGATGTTCAGGGACGATCTGGCCGACCGCGCCTACATGTCGCGCTACACCGACTGCCCCGAGCGGCTGGAAGCGCACCTTAAGACCCGCACGCCGCAATGGGCGTCCGCCATCACCGGCCTGTCGGAAGACGAGATCGAGGCCTTCGCCCGGCTTTACGGCACCACCAAGCGCGCCTATTTGCGCTCGGGCTACGGCTATTCCCGCTCGCGCAACGGTTCGGTCAACCTGCACGCCGTCTCGTGCCTGCCCGCCGTGTCGGGGGCCTGGGCGCACAAGGGCGGCGGTGCGGTGCAGAGCATGGGCGGCGTGTTCGATATCGCCCGCACCCTGCTGGACGGACTCGATGTCCCCGCCCCCAAGGTCCGCACCCTGGACATGAGCCGCATCGGCCCCGTGCTGACCAATGATCCCAAGGATCTGGCCGGCGGGCCGCCGGTCACCGCCATGCTGGTGCAGAACTCCAACCCGGCCGAGGTCGCCCCCGACAGCGGACTGGTGCGCGCCGGCCTCGCCCGCGACGACCTGTTCCTGGCCGTGCACGAGCAGTTCATGACGGCGACGGCACGCTTCGCCGACATCGTGCTGCCCGCCACCACCTCCATGGAGCACGCCGACCTTTACACCAGCTACGGCCACACCTTCCTGCAGGTGGCCAAGCCGGTGATCGCGCCCATCGGCCAAGCCCGCGCCAACCACCGGGTGATCGCCGATCTGGCCGCCCGCCTGGGCGCCATCCATCCCGGCTTCGAGATGGACGAGTGGGAGATGATCGATCAGGTGCTGGTCGCCTCCGACCTGCCCGGCGCCGACGAGCTGCACGTGCTGGGCGGCCTCGACTGCGCCAAGGTGTTCGAGGATGCCCACTTCCTGTCGGGCTTCGGCCACGACGACGGCCGCTTCCGCTTCGCCCCCGACTGGGGCATGGACGGCCTGCCGGAACTCCCCGACCATCTGGCGGTCACCGACGAGGCGGATGAAGAGCACCCCTTCCGCCTGATCACGCCGCCGTCCAGGCACTTCCTCAACACCAGCTTCACCGAGATGCCCACCTCGCGTTCACAGGCCGGGCGGCCCACCGCCCTGCTCCACCCCGAGGATTGCGCCGCCCTGGGCCTGGCCGAGAACGGCCTTGTCGCCATCGGCAACCGGAAGGCCGAGATCAGGGTCCACGTCCGCCCCACCGCCGGCGTCGCGCGCGGCGTGGTGGCGGTCGAGGGCATCTGGCCCGACGCCTTCTTCGAGGGCGGCAAGGGCATCAATCACCTGACCAGCGCCGACCCGGCGCTGCCCGGCGGCGGCGCCGTCTTCCACGACACCAAGGTCTGGCTGAAACAGGTGAAACCGTCATGAAGAAAGCCCACGTCATCGTCGTCGGCAACGAGAAGGGCGGCACCGGCAAGTCCACCATCTCCATGCACCTGATCGTCAGCCTGCTGGACCGGGGGCTGTCGGTGGGCAGCATCGACATCGACGCCCGCCAGGCGACCCTGTCGCGCTATATTGGCAACCGGGCGGCGCGAAAGGACAGGGATGAGCTGGGCCTGCCGCTGCCAGAGCACATGGCCATCCCCCCCACCGGCGATCCGGCGGCCGATTGCGCCCGGCTGGAAGAGGTGTTCAAGGATTTCGCCGCCCGCCACGACGTGGTGGTGATCGACACGCCCGGCAGCGACCACCCCATGTCGCGGCTGGGGCATTCCTTCGCCGACACCCTGGTGACGCCCTTGAACGATTCCCTGGTGGATCTGGACGTGCTGGCCCTGGTCGAGCCCGGCGCCATGAAGATCCGCCGCCCCAGCCACTACGCCGAGATGGTGTGGGAGACCAAGAAGTCCCGCGCCATGCGGGGCGAAAAGGCGGTGGTGGACTGGATCGTGCTGAGAAACCGCCTGTCCAACCTGGACGCGCGCAACAAGCGCGACATGGAGAAGCTGCTGGCCGAATTGTCCAAGCGTGTGGGCTTTCGCGTCATTCCCGGCCTGGGCGAGCGGGTGATCTACCGCTCCATGTTCCTCGAAGGCCTGACCCTGATCGACCTGAAGAAGAAGATCATGGGCTTCGAGTTCAACATGAGCCACGTGGCAGCCCGCCAGGAACTGCGCACGTTGGTGGACGCCATCGGGATCAGTGCCGGGTCGTCGCCATGGTCTGCGGGTGCTGGATGATCACGCCGTACCAGCCCAGGCCTTCGTAGGTCTCGTAGCCGGGCGTCAGGGAATAGCCGACCACCGTGCCGCTGTCCTCCACATAGGACCCCACCGGGCCGTGACGGGTGTCGAGCGGCAGCCGCTCGGCCAACACGCCCAGCCCGTCCGACGACGCGATCACCCGGAAGTCCTGGTCCAGCAGCAGACAGCGGGTGGCGGCCTTTTCCTCCTCGCGCAGGCGCACGCCCTTGACCACGGTCTCGGCCTGGGCCTGCCAGTCGAAGAAGATGCCCAGCGCGCCGATGGCCCGGCCGCTGTTCTCACCGCCTTCGCGGATGGCGGCGCTGTAGGTGGCCACCTGGGCGCCGCCCAGTTGCGGGCTGGTCGAGATGTCGGCCACCGCGTATTCGCCGCCGTCCCGCGACGCCATGGCGCCCCGGAACCATGATTCCCCCGACACGTCCGAACCGATGGCGCGCGGATAGCGGTCGGGACGGCCGCAGGCCACCACACGGCCCTCGGCATCGGCGATCCACAGATCGAGGTAGACGGTGTAGGAATCCAAGATGACGCCCAGGCGCTTGCAGGCGTGGCTGGCGGAATCGGCGCTGCCCTGGGTCAGGCAATCCACCACCGCCGAATCCGTGGCCCACCAGCGCACGTCGCACGAGCGCTCATAGAGATTGCGGTCGATGATCTCGATCATGTTGAGCGCCAGGTCGGCCAGGCGCGAGCCGCGCAGCTGCTTGACCATCACTTGGCCCAGGCTCATCAGGTCGTTGATGGTCGACGACAGCTCGCCTTCCAACGACTGGGTGATGGTGTTGATGTTGTCCGAGACGTTCTTCACCTCGTTGGCCACCACCGCGAAGCCCCGGCCCAGCTCGCCGGCCCGCGCCGCCTCGATCAGGGCGTTGAGCGACAGGATGCGGGTGGTCCCGGTCACCTTCTTGATCTCGCTGATCTTGTCGTTGGCAACCGCATGCACCGCCTGGGTCAGTTCCAGGATTCGTTCCGGCTCGGCCATTTACGCCCCCTTGTGCCTATTTTTAGAACACACCCCCGCGTGAGCTTCTTTTTTAGGCATTAATTGGAGGTTTTCCAAACAAAAAAAGCCCCGCCGAGGGGCGGGGCATCCGGACCTATACTTATGACAGAAGCCTAATCTTCCCGATGGGTGCGCTCCAGCCGCTCGTGACGCTCCTGCGCCTCGATGGACAGGGTGGCGATGGGGCGCGCCTCCAGGCGGCGGATGGAGATGGGCTCGCCCGTCTCCTCGCAATAGCCGTAGGAGCCGTCGGAGACCCGGCCGATGGCGGCGTCGATCTTGGAGATCAGCTTGCGCTCGCGGTCGCGGGTACGCAGTTCCAGGGCCCGGTCGGCCTCGGCCGAGGCGCGGTCGGCGATGTCGGGCTCCTGCATGCCACCTTCCTGCAGGTGCTGCAGGGTTTCGTCGGATTCGCGGAGGAGTTCGGCCCGCCAGCGCAGCAGCTTTTGGCGGAAATACTCCTTCATGGTGTCGTTCATGAAGGGCTCGTCCTCGGACGGAACATAGTCCGGCGGCAACGTGACGTTCATAAGGTTCCCTCGAATCCTGCTCGGGGTTCAAGTCGCAGCGCAATATATGGATCGGGGCGCACCCCCGCAAGCGCCGTCTTGCATCACGGCGCCCCCTCGGACGGGTAAATTCGTTTCGTGACAGGAAAATCAGCCGCGCGACGACAGCTTGGCCAGCTCGACTTCGACGCGCAGCTCGATCTCGTCGAGGATGGCGGCAAGGCGCGGATCGGCACAGTTTTCGCGGCGCATCCGCACGTTCTGGGCCAGATTCATCATGCGGCTGGTGGGGATCTCGCCCATCAGCAGGCCGTGGCGCAGTTCCTCCAGCCCGTCCAGCAGCTCCTCGCCGCGGCGGACCAGACGGCGCCGCGCCTCGCGCTCGACGGAATTGTCCACCTGCTGCACCACCAGAAGGGCGTCGATGCCGGTGATGCCGACCGGCGCCTCGACGGCATGCGCCTCCTCCATCGAATCCATGGATTCGATGAGAGCCTTCCTGAACTCGCCCTTGGCGCCTGTACCTTCGGACTTCTTGGTGCCGGAAACGGCACCCTTGGAGCCCACGCCTGAAATCTTCATGTCCTGATTCTACCCGGTTGGGCCGGACTGCGACAGGCGTTATTTCGCCAGAGCCGGCGCTTCGGGTCAACTGGGCAGGTTTTGCCGGGCTGAAGGGCCGTAACTGCCCGGCCAAAACCGCCACCCGCCCGTAACAACAAAAGGCAACACATTGATATTCCCCATGTTTCCTCTTGGCACGGGTTTCGCAAGAGCATGCCTGCCAGACCCATGTTCCGTCTGCTGGGATGAGACCGTCATGAAAAGCAATGCCCGCCGAGCCCTTTTCGCCGCCGAACCGATCCGCGCCCTGTTGCTGGCCGCCTCGCTGCTGGCCGCGACGCTGGGGATGATGCCGGTCGAGGCCTTCGGGGCGTCCCGCATCAAGGACATCGCCGATTTCGAAGGCGTGCGCGACAACATGCTGGTGGGCTACGGCCTGGTGGTCGGCCTCAACAGCACCGGCGACTCGCTCACCAACGCGCCCTTCACCAAGGAAAGCCTGACCGGCATGCTGGAGCGGCTCGGCGTCAACATCCGCGACAAGACCGGCGCCATCAGCTCCCAGCTCACGCCGAAGAACGTGGCGGCGGTGATGATCACCGCCACCCTGCCCCCCTTCTCGCGCCAGGGCACCCGTATCGACATCAACGTCTCGGCCATGGGCGACGCCAAGGATTTGCGCGGCGGCACGCTTCTGGTCACGCCCCTGATCGGCGCCGACGGCGAGGTCTACGCCGTGGGCCAGGGCCAGGTGGCGACCGGCGGCTTCACCGCCTCGGGCGCTTCGGGCTCGTCGGTGACCAAGGGCGTGCCCACCGCCGGACGCATCGCCAACGGCGCCATCGTCGAGCGCGAGTTGCCCTTCGAGATGTCGCACCTGGAATCCGTCAAGGTCAGCTTGCGCAACCCCGACTTCACCACCTCGCGCCGCGTCGCCCAGGCGATCAATTCCTACCTGGGCGGCGACATGGCGCGGCCCGTCGATCCCGGCACGGTGCAGGTGGTCGTTCCCCCCGGCTATCGCGGCAACGTGGTCGGCCTGCTCACCGACGTCGAGCAATTGCGCGTCGAGCCCGACCAGGTGGCCCGCGTGGTGATCGACGAGGTCTCCGGCACCATCGTCATGGGCGAGAACGTGCGCATCAGCACGGTGGCCATCGCCCAGGGCCAGCTGACCATCCGCATCACCGAGACGCCGCAGGTGTCGCAACCCTCGCCGTTCTCGGACACCGGCACCACCACCACCGTGCAGCGCACCGACATCCAGGTGGACGAGGGCGCCGGCAACAAGCTGGCCGTGGTCGCCCACCGCGTCACCCTGCAGGAGCTGGTCGAGGGCCTGAACAGCCTCGGCATCGGCCCGCGCGACCTGATTACCATTCTTCAGGCCATCAAGGCGGCGGGCGCGCTGCAGGCCGAGCTGGAGGTGCTGTGATGAGCGTTCTTCCCTCCCTGGCCGCCACGCCCTACACCGACACCGGCCTGCCCGGCGTCAAGATGCCCAAGGCCGGCGCCACCGACACGGCGCGGGCCGCCAAGGCCGGACGTCAGTTCGAGGCCATGTACATGAGCCAGATGCTCACCCACATGTTCGAGGGCATCAAGACCGACGGCGTCTTCGGCGGCGGCAGCGGCGAACAGATGTTCCGGTCCCTGCTGATCGACGAGTACGGCAAGATGGTCGCCAACAAAGGCAATGGCATCGGGATCGGCGCCGCCGTCCAGAAAATGCTGCTGAGCCACCAGGAGGTGCAGTGACATGAACGACGACCGCGAACTTCACGACCACGACCTTCTCGACGACGACGAATTGCGGGCGGCCCAGGCCGAGGCCGAGCTGTTCTGGTACGACGACCTGCTGTTCGCCTGCACCAATCTGTGCGACCTGCTCGACGTCGAGAATGACGCCCTGCTCTCCCACGACCCCGAGACGGTGCGCCTGCTGGCCGACAACAAGGCGGCGCTGGCCCGGCTCTATGAACAGTCGGTCCAGCCCCTGATGGACGAGCCCGACCTGGCCCGCCTGCTCGACGACGACCGGCGCGAGATGCTGGTGGCCGTCGGCACGCGCCTCAACGAACTGGTGGAGACCAACGCCCGGCGCCTCAAGGCCGAGATGGAGGCCTACCAGCGGGTGATGGACATCATGGTCGACGCCGCCAAGAAGAACGTCACCAGCACCACCGCCTACGGCCGGGCCGGCATCTTCGACGCCTCCGCCGGCACGGGCGGCTCGCTGTCCTTCAATAAGGCCCTTTGACGCCAGAACGGCGGGGAAGATAAATCATGTCGCTGACCCTCGGACTCAATTCGGCGCTTTCCGGACTTCTGACCAACCAGAAGGCCCTGGACGTCATTTCCCAGAACGTGGTCAACGTCAACACCAAGGGCTATGTCCGCAAGCAGATGACCCCGGAATCCCGGGTGGTCAACGGCATCGGCGCCGGCGTGCAGCAAGGCGCGCTGACCCGCAACGTCGACGAGGGGCTGATGCGCGACATCCGCCGCCAGACCTCGACCCAGGGCGCGCTGGACATCACGCAGACCTATTATCCCCGCCTCGAGGACCTTTTCGGCACGGTGGGCAGCTCCACCTCCATCTCGCACCAGATCCAGCAGATGCAGTCCTCGTTCGAGACCCTGGCCACCCAGGTCAACACGCCGGCCTTCCAGTCGGCGACCGTCCAGACCGCCAAGGACATGACCGACCAGTTCAACGAGATGACCTACCACATGCAGAACCTGCGCCTGGAAGCCGACCGGGCCGTCGCCGACACCACGGAGCAGGTCAACAAGCAGCTGGAGGACATTTTCGACCTCAACCAGAAGATCGTCCGCAACAACGCCATCGGCGGCGACATCGGCGACCTTCAGGACAAGCGCGACAACGCGCTGACCACCCTGTCCAAGTACATGGACATCCAGTATTTCGAACGCGGCGACGGTTCGGTGGGCGTGTTCACCAAGACGGGCAAGACCCTGGTGGACAAGGGACCCGCCACCCTCCGCCACGTGGCGACCACCATCACCGATTCCTGGATGACGGCGGCCGGCGGCAATTTCAACAAGCTGACCGTCAGCACCAGCGACGCCACCGATATCGGCGAGGACATCAATGACGGCCAACTGCGCGCCCTGCTCGATCTGCGCGACACCGTCATCCCCAACCTTCAGGCCCAGATGGACGAGGTGGCCGCCAAGCTGAAGGAGACGGTCAACCAGGTCCACAACCGCGGCACCATCTTCCCCACCCAGAATTCCAAGATGGTGGGCACCCGCCAGCTGGTGGACCCCAACAACCCGGCGCTGAACGGATCGAACCCGCAGAACATCTGGTATTCCGGCAACGACGACACCACCATCGCCCTGTTCGACACCCAGGGCAACCAGGTGGCCGCCACCACCGTGCGCGCCATCATGAGCAGCACGAGCTATACCGACGCCGCCGGCAACGCCACCGCGCTGGACATGTCCGATTCCGCCACCACGCTGGGCGTCAAGATGACCGACGTGGCGGCCAAGATCCAAAGCTGGATGCGCCAGCAGAGCTATCAGGGCAACGTGATGAGCTCGGCCACCGCCTCGATCGACACCGGCACCTTCGTGCTCGACACCGGCGTCCCGTCGGTGACGCTGGCGTTCCGCGACCAGAAGGCCACCGCCGCCGGATCGGGCACCACCGACGCCCGCATCAATTTCGACGTGGACGGGGACAACAAGGCCGACAAGCAGGTGACGGGCTTCGCCAATTTCTTCGGGCTGAACGATTTTTTCACCAGCAAGGTGCCTGACTCCATCGTCGATTCCGACGTGGTCGCCAAGGACTTCACCCTGTCCACGGCGCGCAGCTTCAACCTGCTGGACCCCACCGGCAAGATCGGCAACACCATCAGCATGGCGGCCGGCTCGTCGCTTTACGACATCGCCAAGAAGATCAACGCCCAGACCCAGACTAACGAATCGGCCATCCTGTCCAGCTCATCCCTGACCACCACATCATCGACCAGCATCAACATCAGCGATGCCAACGGCGCGGTGGCCCATATCTCGCTGGCGGCGGGAAACATGACGCTCAAGGACATCGCCGACGCCATCAACGCGCAGAGCAGCTCCGCCCAGGCCGCGGCCGTCCAGGAAGGCCCCAACGCCTACCGCCTTCGCGTCTGGGACAACCGGGGCGTACCGCTGGACATCAGCGTGGTCGGCGGCACCATGGGGTCCTCCGACATGAAGTCCTATCTGGGATTTCAGCAGTCCCAGCTGGTGGAAGCCTCGGTGATCCCGGAAGGCTCGGGCTATCGCCTGCGCATCCGCCAGACCTCGGATCGCGAGCTGTTCCTGGGCGCCACACCCGACAATCTGACGCCGGCCGGCAGCTTCATCACCGAACTGGGCATGCACACCGCCTCGACCCGCAAGTCGGGCGTCATCGACGTGCGCGCCGACATCCAGGGCTCGCCGGCCAAGGTCAGCCGCGGCGCCATGCAGTACAATTCCGATCTCGGCAAATATTTCCTGTCCGAGGGCGACAACACCACCGCCCTGGCCATGGGCGGCGCCATGTCCACGAAGACCCAGATGTCGACGGCGGGCAGCCTCTATGCCGGCAGCTACAGTTTCGCCGAGCACGCCGCCGCCTCCATCGCCCAGGTGTCCACCGACGCGGCCCATTCCAAGGACCGGCTGGACTACCAGACCACGCTGGGCCAGGCTCTCAACACCCAGTACGCCTCGACCAGCGGCGTGAACCTGGACGAAGAGGTCGCCAACATGATCAACTTCCAGCAGGCCTATTCGGCGTCGGCCAAGGTAATCTCGACGCTGCAGGAAATGCTGGATACCCTCGTCAATATCGTGAAGTAAGGGAGGCCGATCATGACCCGCATCGGCACGCTTGGCGCCAATACCGCCTACGTCAACCGGATCCTCGATATCCAGACCCGGATTCAGTCCGAGCAGATTCAGGTGACCACCAAGCTGAAGTCGCAGTCGTACGACGGCATCGCCTCGGGCGCCAACACGGTCATCAATTTCGAGAACGAGCAGGCCATCGCCAAGCGCTTCATCGACAACAACGACGTGTGGAGCACCAAGCTGGAAGCGGCCACCACCGCCATTTCCGGGATGAAGAAGACGCTGACGGTGTTCCGCGACTCGCTCGTTTCGTTCCGCCAGAACAACCCCAAGAGCGAGCTGAACATCAAGGGCATCCAGAAGACCGCCTTCGAGGCGCTGCAAAGCCTGCAGGCCGACCTGGCCACCAACGTCAACGGCCAGTACCTGTTCTCGGGCGGCCGGGTGAGCAACGTTCCGGTCGAGATTCCCGCCGCCACCCTGACCGACTTCCAGTCCCTCTACGACGGCTCGATCAACACCTTCTCCACCACGCGCAACGCCGACCTCCAGGACCTGTCCATCACCAACATCGAAGCCACCGCCATGAGCTTCAAGGCCAGCAGCGGGGTGATCATCCCGGCGCGCTCGGACGCCTTCAAGGCGGTCTACTCGGGCTCGCGCATCACCGTCTCGGACAGCACCGCCACGCCCGCCAACAACGGCGACTTCACCGTCAAGTCCAAGGCCATGTGCGACGTGGCCGGCAATCCGCTGGCCGAGGGCAGCACCACCACCAACGTCCTCAGCTACGGCACCACCCCCAGCACCATCCTGGACACCGCCACCTCGCAGCTGAACTTCACCTTCGCCCCCGACGGCACCATGAACATGACTGCCAACACCGCCGGCTCCCTGGCCGGCCTGACCGTGGGCACCAAGTTCACCATCGGCCCGCAGCTGACCAACGGCGCGGCGACCACCGGATACGAGGGCGCCTACGAGGTCGTCAGCAACAAGAACGGCGTGGTCAACTTCAAGACCAATTTCGACCCGGCCAAGGAAGAAGCGGTGGCCTCGACCAGCCTCAAGTTCGGCATCAACGGCGTCGCCCCGGCCAGCCCGACCACCGCCGGCACGCTGAACTTCACCACCACCACCTCGGCGGCCACCGGCCTGACCACGGTGACCCTGACCGCCGCCGCCGGCGCGACGGTGGACTTCGCCGGCGTCAATATCGGCGACCAGCTCTCGCTGGGCGGCACCGCCAGCCACAACGGCTCCTTCACGGTGAGCGACGCCACCGCCACCTCGGTGTCCTTCGTGCTCAATCCGGAAGGGGCGCGGGTGTCCCAGCTGCTGCCCCAGACCGGGCGCAGCGACTTCACCATGACGTTCTACGACCCCAACACCGCGACCACGGTGACGCGCAATTCCAACCATTTCGGCTCGCTGGACTTCGCCTCCAGCGGCACGCTGGGCGAGCGCATCACCTCGTCCAACGCCAACGGCTTCAAGGATGACGGCGGCAATCTCTATCCGCCCAACGGCACCATCATCACCATGAAGGGCACCACCGGCGTCAACGACGGCGTCTACAAGGTGGTGGACAATGCCGGCGGCTATCTCGAGATCGCCAGCGTCAGCCTGACCGACGAGACCCTGTCGACCAACGCCAAGATCGATTCCAGCAGCTGGTACAAGGGAGACACCCTGCAGTTGCAGCATCGCGTGGACAACGACCGCACGGTGAATGTGGGCATCTACGCCTCGGACCCCGCCTTCGAGAAGGCCATCCGGGCGCTGGGCCTGATCGCCCAGGGCCAGTTCGGCACCGCCGGCGGGCTGGAATCCCACCAGGAGCGCATCAGCCAGGCGCTTTTCCTGATCAACGACGCCATCGAATCACCGGCGGCCGGCACGCCGCCCTTCGGCGCCGAGAAGGTGGGCGACATCAAGTCGGCGGCCAGCCTGATCGATGGCACCCGCAAGACCATTTCGCTGAAGAACGAGAAGCACAACCAGTTCATCGGCTTCCTGTCCAAGCGGGTGGCCGACATCGCCCAGGTCGACCAGACCGAGGCGGTGACCAAGCTGCTGTCCGACCAGACGGCGCTGGAGGCCAGCTACCAGGCGCTGGCCCAGACCCGCAATCTCAGCTTGCTGACGTATCTGAAGTAATCACAAACCCGGATGAGCAGGTCTCATCCGGGTTTGGCTAGGCCCAAGGGCCCGCGCGCCTTATGGCACCGCCCGTCGCCGGGGCTCAGTCCCCGACGGCGGCGGCTTCCTCGGCGGCGGCTTCCTGCAGCGAACCGAGCACCTTGGTCTCGTGCTCGAGCAGGTGGCGGGTCGCCTTCAGCGCCTTGTAGTAATGCCCCTCCTCCACCGCCTCGGTGATCTCGTCCTTGATGGGGACGGCGCTGGGGCAGGCCTCGACATAGCTGTCGAGGTAGTGGTTGAACATGCGCAGGTACTCGCCGCGCTTGGTCGGGAAGATATAGGCGCATTGCAGGGCGAAATAGACCCGGGATGCAGGCGTCACGCTGTCGGAATCCGACAGGATCTCCTTCTGACGCAGGATCGAGCAGTCGTTCAGCACCCGCACCTTGGTGTTGGAACTGGCATTTTCCAGCACCGCGCCATTGATGATGAGCTTCTCGCCCGGCTTCAGATCGATGATAAGCGGCAACGCAACGTACTCCGTTCATTCAAGGCGGCGACAATGGCACTACGCGCGCCCCGGGGCAATCAGGGGTAAGTATGCCCCGACCTTCGATGAAAGCCTTAGCGCTTATTTAGGTCACCAGCCACCCTTTTCCAGCCACCTCCGTAACATCCACAGTCGGTCGGCGCCCCAAAAGCCTTCGCCGTCCACCATGAAAAACGGCGAGCCGAACACACCCTTGGCGATGGCCGCCTCGGTCTCGTCCTTCAGGCGGGCCTTCCATTCCGGAGCCTGGACGGCGGCGGCCATCTCGTCGGGATCGACGCCCAGCGGCACTCCCAGGGCGCAGGCCACCTCCAGGCTGGAGATGTCCATGTTCTCGGCGAAATAGGCCAGATAGACGGCCCGGGCATAGCTTTTGGCCAGGTCCTTGTCCCTGGACTCCAGCCACCAATAGGCCCGCGACGGCGGCAAAGCGGGAACCGGGAAGGGATCGGGCAGACGGTAGGGCACCTCCATCAGGCGGGCCAGGCGTTCCCAGTCATGGCGGGCGTAGTCGCCCTTCAAGGGCTGGCTGACCAGCGGCAGGTTGCCCGACGCCTTGAAGGCCGAGCCGATCATGATCGGCTTCCACGCCACCTCGCGGCCGAAGGGAGCGACCAGCCCGTCCACCTCCTGCGCGGCGAAGAAGCCGTAGGGCGAGGCGAAATCGAAATAAAACTCGACGGGCGCGGCCATGCCCACCTCCTACCAGTTCAGGCGGGAGCCATCGTAATGGATCAGGCAGCCGCTGTCCTCACTCCTCAAGCCGTCCACCACCTTGCGCATGCCGGCCACCGCCTCGGCGGCGTCGAGCGGCGCGTTGGGGCCGCCCATGTCGGTGCGCACCCAGCCGGGCGACAGGGCCACGGTAAGGATGCCCCGGCCTGCCAGATCCACCGCCAGGCCCTTCATCACCATGTTCAGCGCCGCCTTGGACGCCCGGTAGGCGTAGGACCCGCCCGAGGTGTTGTCGGACATGGCGCCCATCTTGGACGACACCGCCGCGATCACCTTGCGCCCCGCCATCCGGTCGGCGAAGGCCTCGGCCAGCTTCAAGGGCGCCAGGGCGTTGACCGCCATCACCTTCATGAAGGCGGCGGGATCGACCGCGCCGAACTCCTGGTTCTCGCCGTAGATGCCGGCGTTGAGCAGCAGGACGTCCAGTTCCACCCCGGCCAGCGAGGCCTTGAGGCGGGCGACCTGATCGGGAAGAGCCACGTCGCAGACATAGACCTCACCGCCGGCTTCCGACAGGGCGCGCCCTGCCATGGGATCGCGCACCGTGCCCAGCACCCGCCAGCCGGCGGCGGCGTATTGCCGGGCGAATTCGAGACCCATGCCGCGATTGGCGCCGGTGATCAGAATGGTGGGCATGGTGCGTTCTCCCTTTGGCTGGCGGGCAGGATGCCTGCGCTCCATACCCGGAGCGCGGCCGTCCCGGCCGCTTGTTACGCCTTCAGCGCGGTAACCTCGATCTCCACCTTCATGCGGGGATCGACCAGGCCGCAGACGATGGTGGTGTTGGCCGGGCGGATGCCCTTGAAGGCCTTGCCCAGCACCGGGGCGATCTGCTCGAAGAAGGCGGCTTCGGTGATGTAGGCCTTGACCCGGACCACGTCGGCCAGAGAATAACCGGCCTGTTCCAGGGCGGCGGCGATGGTGGCCATGCACTGCTCGGCCTGGGCGACCACGCCGTCGGCGATCTGGCCGTCCTTGAAGCCCGAGGTGCCGGAAACGAACACCCAGGGGTCCTGGCGCACGGCGCGGGAATAGCCGGCCACTTCCTCGAACGAGGAACCGGAAGAGATCAGCTGACGGGTCATGGAGCGGGTCCTTGGATGGAAATTACGGAAGAACGCTTCATAGCGTATTTCCGGTCAGCCCGCCAAGATGCGCTCGAGGAAGGGGACCCGGCCGTCGCGGTCCTCGACCTCCACCACCCACAGGTCGGAATCGATGTCGCGGCTTTTGCGGATATAGGAATCGGCCTTGTCCTCGGGCACCGGATCGGGGCCGGTGGCGCGCATCCAGGCCGCCTCGCCCGCTCCGTCGCGCACCTGGGTGAAGACCTCGCAACCGGCGGGACCGCGGTTGAGCTTGATCAGCACCGCGCCTGCATCCTCGTCGCCCTTGGCCACCACGAAGGCCGGAATAGCCAGGATGGCGCAGCGGCGGATGGCGGCATGGACCCACAGCTTGGCCTTCAGCCTGGGCTCGCTCATGGCATGAGCCTCTCAATCGCCGGAAACCCGCTCACGCGTCTTCCTTCTCTTCGCTCTTCTGGTCGTCTTTCTTCTCGACCTGCTTGGCCTGGGCCATGCGGGCGCGGGCGGTCTCCCAGATCACTTCCAGCAGGGCGTGGTCGTGGGCCACGAACTTGTGGAAGTCCCGGGCGTCGAGAATGAGGAGCTGGCAGCGGCTGACCGCCTTGACCGTGGCGGTGCGCGGGCAGCGCTCGATCAGGGCGATCTCGCCGAAGAAGTCGCCGTTCTTCAAGATGAAGGTCCCGGCCTTGCCCTTGACCTCCACCTGGCCGTTGACGATGAAGTACATGCACTCGCCGGTGTCGCCCTCGCGCATCAGCACCTCGCCCTTGATGGCGCGGGCCAGTTTCAAGAGGCCGGCGATCTCGGCGATCTGGCTGGCCTGCAGGCGCTGGAAGAAGGGGACCTTGGCCACCAGATGCCAGGTGGAGACGAAATTCTGGCGCTTCATCTCCTCGGCGAAGCCCGACGCCAGGATCGAGGCCGGCAGCGCGAACATGCACAGGCCCAGCACCGCCACCACGCTGCCCAGCAGCTTGCCCAGCGCCGTGATGGGCACCACGTCGCCGAATCCCACCGTGGTCAGGGTGACGATGGCCCACCACATGGCCGCCGGCACGCTGCCCATGGCCGGGTTGGCGGCGCGCTCGGCGAAGTACAGCATGGTCGAGGCCGAAATAGCCAGGATCAGCATGATGAACAGCGACGCCAGCAGCGGCCGCATCTCGTGCAGCACCACCACGCCCAGGGTTTCCAGGGCGGGGGAATAGCGCGCCAGCTTCAGGAAGCGGACGATGCCGAACACCGTTTCGCCGTCATGGGGCAGCACGGTGGTGGCCTCGCCCACCAGGAACGGCACCACCGCCAGGAAATCGAAGATGCCGTAGGGCGACAGGGCGTAGCGCACCATGGCGGCCAGCCCGGATTCCCCCTCGGCCCGCTGGGAATGGGCCGACAGCAGCCGGATGGCGTAATCGGCCGACAGCACGGCCAGGAACAGGCCGCTGGCCGCCGTCACGGCGCCCTCGAACCCGACCCAGGCGTCGGGCACGGTGTCGATGATGGCGATGGCGGTGGACAGCACGATGCAAAGCACCAGCATCGCCTGATAGGCGACCACCCGCCGCGAGGGAAACGGCCCCTCGCCCACCAATCCGCAAAGCCACGCGATCATGGCGCCTCCCCTCGCTCCGGCACCACTATAACGGCGCGAGACAGCGGGCGCATCGTCGGAATTGAAATGATTATTGAGAAGCCCTCAGGGCTGGGGCGGGGAAAACTCGGCCACCAGGGGGGCGTGGTAGCTGTCGGGCGTGCCGTGGACCGTCGCCGGCGAAACGAGCTCGTCGCCCAGGGTTTCGTTGTGGATCTCGGCGCCCAGGTACCAGCCCAGCAGGGGCCGCGACACCAGGATGTGGTCCAGCATCACCGGGCGGCCGTGGTGAATCACCGAATAGCGCAGGTTTTCCGGCAAGCTGCGCTCCAGCGGCACCAGCATGCGCATGGCCAGATGGCCGTTGCCGGTATCCTCCTCGTCGCCCTTGATGATGCGAAGCGGGCCTTCGCGTTCGGCGGAATTGAAGTCGCCGCACACCACCACCAGGGACTCGGGATCGGAATCGAAGATCTCCTCCACGGCCAGACGGGCCTCCAGCGCCTGGCCCGCCTGCTTGATCTCGGCCAGGAAGAACCCCTCGGCCCAGCCGCCCACCGACAGCCAGCGGCCGAACCGCTCCTTCTGGCCCTGCAGCCAGACGGCGCGGGGTGCGCGCAGATGGACGTTGATCACGTGCAGCGGACGTCCGTCGGGCAGGTCGAGCACGGCGTGCAGGATGGGGCGGTCCCATTCCACCGCCTGGGCCTCGGCCGGGGCCGGCTCGGCGCGCACCGGGCGATAGGCGCAGGGCGGCACCAGATCGTGCCAGATCTGGCGGTGCGAGCGGATGGGCAGGCGCGAGACGATGACCAGATTGTGCTTGTCCGAGGGATGGACGCCGCCACGGTTGAGACTGTGCGCCCGGTTCCAGTGTTCGTACCCGGTACCGGCCAGCAGCCGGTCGAGCGCGGTGAACAGGCGCGGCCCGCTCTTGGTGGCCGGGTGGGTGTTGACCTCCTGCAGGCACAGGACGTCGGCCCGCAGACGCAGGAATTGCGGCCGCAGCACCGCCAGCCGGTCCTCGAAATCCATGCCGCCGCCCGGACGCTCGTCCAGGTTTTCCAGATTGAAGGTGGCGATGCGCAGTCGGGTCACTGAAAGCCTCCGCAGGCCCCAAGTCTACATCAAGCACAGCCGCCCGGCGAGGGGCGGTCTGGCCATCCTTCCAGGCTTGTACCGCCTGGGATGTAGGGTATAGTGGCTGCGACGGGAACGCAGGGGCGGGGGACCCGATGACATCGATCGCGTGGAGCGAAGCTTTCAGCGTGGGCAATCCACTGCTGGATTCCGACCATCGCATCCTGATCGACCTGCTGGTCCAGCTGTACGACGCCACCGACACCGGCCAGAGCCGCGACGTGGTCGGCAGCGTGCTCTCCGCGCTTTCCGAATATGCAGAGCATCATTTTCGCCGCGAAGAGGCTATGATGGCCGCCTCCGGCTTTCCCGACTTCGAGGACCACAAGGCCGAGCATCGGCGGCTGGAGGCCCATGTCCGCGACATCTGCGGCCGATACCGGGCGGGAGAACGCGGGGCATTGAACGAACAGGTTGTAGAATTCCTCAAGAAGTGGTTGACCGAGCACATCCTGGTTACGGATAAATCGTATATGCCGTGGGTGAAGCGGGTGGTTGATGGCGGAGCAAGGCCGCCATCGGTGACATTAGGGGATGCCAAGCAGTCATGACGACCGAGCGCAAATTGTTCACGGCCGAGATCAAGCGGCTCCAGGCTCGCGGCGAGGCCGGCCCCAGCGCCTCCACCTCCGAGGTCCTCAAGGCCATCAACGACCTTCGCGCCGACATCAAGGGGCTGGAATCCCTGGTCCGCGGCGACGCCCCGCCGCCGGTGGCCGCCGCGGTGGTCGACGACGTGCTGCCGCAGAAGGCCGCCGAAGTCTCCATGCTGAAGACCGAGCTGCGCGCGCTGGCCGTCTGCATCGAGCACACCAAGGCCGAAATCGCCGCGCTGCGCCCCAAGGATGCCGACGACGACCGCCTGATGGCCGTCACCTTCGAGCTGGACGCCATCGTGTCGTCCACCGAAAGCGCCACCGAGAACATCCTGGAGGCCGCCGAGAAGATCGAGAGCATCGGCAAGGAAATCCGGGCGCACGCCGCCGATTCCTATGTCGGCCGCCTGGTCGAGGACATCAACGACACGGTCAGCACCATCTTCGAGGCCTGTAACTTCCAGGACATCACCGGCCAGCGCATCACCAAGGTGGTCAAGACCCTCAAATACGTCGAGGCCCGCATCAACGCCATGATCGAGATCTGGGGCCCGGAGAACATCTCCGACGTGTCGCCCAAGATCTTTGAGGAGCACAAGGACGACGATTCCAAGCTGCTCAACGGCCCGGCCCTGGAAAACCAGGGAATCTCCCAGGACGAAATCGACAAGCTGTTCGGGTAAATACGGTTTTAACCCGACCAGGCACAAGTATAGAGACAATAAAGGCCTCCGCATTACGGAGGCCTTTTCTTTTGAACGTCATTCACACTTCGCGGCACTTGACCTGTGCATTCCAGGCCTTAGAGTGGGGCCGCGTCAGACGGCCGGACGGCCGCCCTCGGGCCTTGCGCCAGGGGGAGGAAAGTCCGGGCTCCACGGAAACACGGTGCCGGATAACGTCCGGCGGGGGCGACCCCAGGGAAAGTGCCACAGAGAGCAAACCGCCCGTTCCCGGACTTCGGTCCGGCAGCAGGTAAGGGTGAAAGGGTGCGGTAAGAGCGCACCGCGCGACCGGCAACGGGAGCGGCACGGCAAACCCCACCAGGAGCAAGACCAAATAGGGACGGCACTGTTCTTCCCCCGGGAAGGACGAAACGCGTTTCCGCGTCGCCGTCCGGGTCGGTCGCGAGAGGCGTCCGGTAACGGGCGTCCCAGATGAATGGCCGTCACCCGTCCTCGGACGGGGACAGAACCCGGCTTACAGGCCGTCTGACGCTTTTTCCCATAATTTCCCAAACCGCCCATCAGCCCCGATCCACCGCCATCGGGGCGATGTTCACGTTACACCCCTGTGAGGGATTTCACATAGGGATTTTGGTCGTTTATGAAAAAACGGTAAATATCAATGCGCTGCGAGGCGATCCTCGAGTACTTTAGTAAATACCGTCAAACATTGTCTCTCAACTGCCCCAGCCCATGCGATTACTATCCGATTCCATTGACTCCCATGATTTCCCATGATATCCCATTAATCACCATCCCATCGGGGCGCACAGGCGTATTGTGTCCCGGGAGATGGGCAAGGGGTTTTCGGGCACACAAGCGGAAGGCGGACGAGGGTGGCACTCTTCCTCTCCACATTCGTCAACAAGGTCGACAAGAAGGGACGGGTCTCCGTGCCCGCGACCTTCCGTGCTGCCCTGGCCGCCCAAAGCTTCGCCGGAATCGTCTGCTACCGCTCGTTCACCAACGCCTGCATCGAAGGCTGCGGCATGGACTTCATGGAGCGCCTGTCCGACGGCGCCCAGAGCTTCGACGCCTTCTCGGCCGAGCAGGAAGACCTGTCCGCCCTGATCTTCGCCGACGCCCGCCAGCTGCCCTGGGACCCCGAGGGCCGCATCGTCCTGCCCGAGGACATCATGGCCCATGCCGGCATCACCGAGTCCGTCTCCTTCGTCGGCAAGGGCCAGACCTTCCAGATCTGGTCGCCCGAGGCCTACAAGACCGTCGAAGCCGAGATCCGCGCCCGCGCCCTGCAATCGCGCCCCACCCTGCCCCTTCGTCCCAAGGTGACGCCATGAGCGACACCAGCCCCCACATCCCCGTGCTGCTGGCCGAGGTGATCGCGGCGCTTTCGCCTAAGGCCGGCGGCGCCTATGTGGACGGCACCTTCGGGGCCGGCGGCTATACCAAGGCCATCCTGTCGGCCAGCGCCTGCCGGGTGTGGGCCATCGACCGCGACCCCACCGCCGTGGCGCGCGGCCGTTCCCTGGAGCAAAGCCAGGACGGCCATTTCGCCATGATCGAGGGCCGATTCGGCGACATGGAATCCTTGCTGCGTCAGCAGGGTGTCAACCAGGTTGACGGCATCGCGCTGGACATCGGCGTGTCCTCCATGCAGATCGACCAGGCGGAGCGCGGCTTCTCCTTCGCCAAGGACGGCCCGCTGGACATGCGCATGGAGACCAAGGGTCCCAGCGCCGCCGACATGGTCAACGACACGCCCGAGGGCGAGCTGGCCGACATCATCTACCGCTATGGCGAGGAACGCCTGTCGCGCCGCGTGGCCAAGGCCATCGTCGAGGCGCGCCGCGCCAAGCGCTTCGAGCGCACCGGCGAACTGGCCGAGGTGGTGCGCCGGGTGGTGCCGCGCTCGGGCGACGGCATCGATCCTGCCACGCGGACCTTCCAGGCGCTGCGCATCGCGGTCAACGACGAACTGGGCGAGCTGGAGCGTGGGCTGGAAGCGGCCGAGCGCCTGCTGGTCCCCGGCGGGCGCCTGGCGGTGGTGACCTTCCATTCCCTGGAAGACCGGGTGGTGAAGGGCTTCCTGAAAGCCCGCTCGGGCGAGGCGGCGCGGCCCTCGCGCCACGTCCCCCAGGCGCAGGGCGCCGGCCCCGTCCCCACCTTCACCCTGCAGACCCGCAAGGCCGTCGCCCCCGGCCCCGAGGAATCGCGGGCCAATCCCCGCGCCCGCTCGGCCAAGCTGCGCGCCGCCATCCGCACCGACGCTCCCGCCCGGGGGACCGCATCATGAGGCGCGGACTGACCGGAACCATCCTGTGGACCCTGCTGGCGGTCAGCGTCGGCGTGGTGCTGTTCGTGGTGAAGTACGAGGTCAAGGACCTGGAGCATCGTCTCGCCGGCCTGAACGCCGAGATTCACCGCAACCAGGAGACCATCCACATCCTCCGGGCCGAGTGGAGCTATCTCAACGACCCGGTGCGCCTGCGCACCCTGTCGGAAAAGCATCTGGGCATGAAGCCGGTGACGCCGACCCAGGTGGCGACGCTGGACACCCTGCCCAAGGACGGCATCCCCGCCACCGGCGTGGTCTACGCCGCCGTGTCGCCGGCCAAGATGTCGCTGCCGCCGGCCGCCGCCCAGGCCAAGCCCTCCGACCCCAAGGCCCAGCCCCCCGCCACCTCGGTCAAGCTGGCCGAGAGCCCGGCCAGGCCGCGGCCGGCGGAAACGGCCAAGCCGCAGCCCGGCAAGCCCCAGCCCAACAAGCCCGGCACCGGCACCCTGGCCCAGGCGCCCATTGTCAAACCCCTGGCCCCGCCCGTGACGGCCCCGGCTCCGGCCCCCGCCAAGGGAAGCCGGAGCATCGTCATTCCGTCGCCCGCCCTGGCCCAGGGCGAAGGGGGCGCGCGATGAGCATCTTCGCGCCCAAGCGCCATACCCCCGGCTTCCACGCCGGCGACGACCTCCAGGCCGGAGCGGCGCTGCGCCTGGACGGCGTGCGCATGCAGGCCATCGAGACCGGCCGTTCTCGTCTGGTGGTCACCGCCCTGGTGTTCCTGCTGGCCTTTGCAGCCGTGGGCGCGCGCATGGTCGACGTGGCGGTCATCGACCGCAACCCGCCCAAGGCCCACGCCCAGCCCCAGGCCCGGACCGACGAATTGCAGATGGAGCGCGCCGACATCTCGGACCGCACCGGGGTGCTGCTGGCCTCGTCGCTTCCCACCGTGTCGCTGTTCGCCCGGCCCGAGGACCTTCGCATCGCCAAGGTCGACGTCGAGAACGCCGCCATCCGGCTGGTGGGCGTGCTGCCCGAACTGGACCTGGAAGAGACCATCGAGCGCCTGTCGTCGGGCCGCCAGTTCGTCTACCTCAAGCGCAACCTGACGCCGCGCCAGCAATACGACGTCAACAACCTGGGCATTCCCGGCCTGTTGTTCGAAAAGGGCGAGCGCCGCATCTATCCCCACGGCTCTTTGGTCTCCCACGCGGTGGGCGTCACCGACGTGGACAACAAGGGCGTGGCCGGCATCGAGAAGCGCTTCGAGAACGCGCTGAAGGAAAGCCGCGAGCCGCTGGCCCTGTCCATCGACATCCGCGTCCAGACCATCGTGCGCAACGAACTGGCCCGCGCGGTGGAGGAGTTCTCGGCCGTCGGCGGCACCGGCATGGTGATGGACGTGCGCACCGGCGAACTGGTCGCCATGGTCAGTCTGCCGGACTTCGACCCCAACGACCCGCCCGCCCCCACCGATTCGTCCATGTTCAACCGCGCCACCAAGGGCGCCTACGAGATGGGCTCCACCTTCAAGCTGTTCAACACCGCCATGGTGCTGGACCACGGCAAGGCCAACCTCAATTCCAGCTTCGACGCCACCAAGCCGCTGGTGTTCGCCGGGCACACCATCCATGACGACCACGCGCTGAACCGTTGGCTGAGCATTCCGGAAATCCTCATCCACTCGTCCAACATCGGCTCGGCCCGCATGGCGCTGGACGCCGGCACCGAGGCCCAGCGCGCCTTCATGGCCCGCATCGGCATGCTGCAGGCCCCGCCGCTGGAACTGCCCGAGGTGGGCGCGCCGCTGGTGCCCTCCCCCTGGCGCGAGATCAACACCGTCACCATTTCCTTCGGGCACGGCCTGTCGGTGACCCCGCTGCAATTGCTGGCCGGCACCGCCGCCCTGGTCAACGGCGGCGAATACCATGCGCCCACCCTGCTGGCCCGGGCGCCGGGCGACGCGGTCCCCGCCATCCGGGTGATCAAGCCCAAGACCTCGGAAAACATGCGCCAGCTGATGCGCATGGTGGTCACCGACGGCACCGGCAAGAAGGCCGACGTACCCGGCTACGAGGTGGGCGGCAAGACCGGCACCGCCGAAAAGGCCGGGGCCGGCGGCTATCGCAAGAAGGCGGTGCTGTCCTCGTTCATCGCCGCCTTCCCCATGGATGCGCCGCGCTACGCGGTGCTGATGATGATCGACGAGCCCCAGGCCACCAAGCAGACCTTCGGCTTCATCACCGCCGGCTGGACCGCGGCGCCCGCCGCCGGACGGGTGATCGCCCAGATCGCGCCGCTGCTGGGGCTGATGCCCAAGACCCTGCCGATTCCCCCGACCACCAAGGGAATCGCCCAGTCCAAGGGAGGCCGTGAAGTTGCGGCGGTTGAGTGACATGACGGCGACGGCGCCTTCCCGCGACGTGACCATCACCGGTCTGACCGCCGATTCGCGCGCCGTTCGGCCGGGCTATCTGTTCGCCGCCCTGGTGGGAACCAAGGCCGACGGCCGCGCCCATATCCCCGACGCCGTCAAGGCCGGCGCCGCCGCGATCCTGGCGCAGGACGGCACCCAGGTGGAGCTGCCGCCCCAGGTGGTGCTGGTCACCGATCCCAACCCCAGGCGCCGCTTCGCCCTGATGGCGTCCACCTTTCACGGCGCCCAGCCCGAGGTGATGACCGCCGTCACCGGCACCAACGGCAAGACCTCCACCGCCGAGTTCTTCCGCCAGATCATGGCCCGCCTCGGCCACGCCTCGGCCTCCATCGGCACGCTGGGCATCAACGCGCCGGGCTGGGACAATGAAGGCGGGCTGACCACTCCCGACCCGGCCGGGCTGCACGCCAACCTCGCCAGACTGGCCGGGCTGGGCGTCACCCACGCCTGCATGGAGGCGTCGAGCCACGGCCTCGACCAGCACCGCCTGGACGGCGTGAGGCTTGTCGCCGCCGCCTTCACCAACCTGACGCGGGACCATCTCGACTACCACGCCGACATGGACTCCTATGCCGAAGCCAAGCTGCGCCTGTTCGCCGAGGTTCTGCCCGAGAGCGCCACCGCCGTGATCAACGCCGATTCCGACCTGGCGCCCCGTCTGGTGGAACTGTGCGTCAAGCGCGGCATCGCCGTGCTGGGCTATGGCCGCGCCGCCAACGACCTGCGCCTGACCGCCGCGCGCCCCACTCCGGCGGGCCAGGACCTGGAGCTGGAGATCATGGGCCGGCCGGCCACCGTCCATCTGCCGCTCGCCGGCCGCTTCCAGGCCGACAACGCCCTGGCTGCGCTGGGCCTCGCCATCGCCTGCGGCGCCGACGCCCAAGCCGCCCTGAACGCGCTGGAGCATCTGGACGGCGTGCCCGGCCGCCTGCAGAAGGTGGCCGAACGGGCCAACGGCGCCCCCGTCTACGTGGATTACGCCCACACCCCCGACGCGCTGGAGACGGTCTTGAAGGCGTTGCGCCCCCACGCGGCGCGGCGTCTGGTGGCGGTGTTCGGCTGCGGCGGCGACCGCGACCCCGGCAAGCGTCCCCTGATGGGCGCCATCGGCTGCCGTCTGGCCGACGCCATGATCGTCACCGACGACAATCCGCGCTCGGAAGAGCCCGCTTTGATCCGCGCCGCCGTGCGGGGCGCCTGCCCGGCGGGCATCGAGATCGCTGACCGCCGCGACGCCATCCGCACCGCGGTGGCCGGGCTGCAGAAGGGCGACGTGCTGGTGATCGCCGGCAAGGGCCACGAACAGGGCCAGATCGTCGGCGCGTCCGTGCTGCCCTTCGACGATGCCGAGGAAGCCCGCGAGGCGGTGCGCCTGGCCGATGGAGGGGCGTCATGATCCGCCCGCTGTGGACCTCGGCCGAAACCGCCGCCGCCGTGGCCGGCACCCCGTCCGGCCCCGCCTGGGAAGCCGGCGGCGTGTCCATCGACAGCCGCACCGTTCAGTCCGGCGACCTGTTCATCGCGCTGGAAGGCCCCAATCACGACGGCCACGACCACGTGGCCTCGGCCCTGGCCGGTGGCGCCGCCGCCGCCATCGTCCACAAGCTGCCCCGGGGCATCGCCGAGGACGCGCCCCTGGTGCTGGTGCGTGACACCATGGCGGCCCTGCAGGATCTGGGGCTGGCGTCGCGCGCCCGTGCCCAGGCCCGCATCGTCGCGGTCACCGGCAGCGTCGGCAAGACCGGCACCAAGGAGATGCTGGCCCTGTCGCTCTCCGACCAGGGCGCCACCCATTACAGCGTGGGCAGCTTCAACAACCACTGGGGCGTGCCGCTGTCGCTGGCCCGCATGCCCGCCGCCTGCCGGTACGCCATCTTCGAGATCGGCATGAACCACCCCGGCGAGATCACCCCCCTGGTGCGCATGGTGCGTCCCCACGTGGCGGTGGTCACCACCGTCGAGGCGGTACACATGGAGTTCTTCACCTCCACCGCGGAGATCGCCAGCGCCAAGGCCGAGATCTTCGACGGGCTGGAGGCCGGCGGCACCGCCGTGCTGCCCCGCGACAACCCCCATTTCGCCCTTCTGGAGGCGGCCGCGCGCACGCGCGGCATCGCCGACGTGCGGACCTTCGGCAACCATATCGAATCCACCGCGCGGCTGCTCGATTGCGCCGTCGATTCCCAGTCCACCGCCGTCTTCGCCCTCTTGGCCGACCACCCCCTGTCCTACCGGGTGGGCATCGCCGGGCGGCAATGGGCCATGAATTCCCTGGCCGTGCTGCTGGCGGTCGAGGCGCTGGGCGCCGACGTCAACCTGGCCGCCCTGGCGCTGGCCGCCATGGCGGCTCCCAAGGGACGCGGCCAGCGCCGCCAGGTGGAGATCGAGGGCGGCAGCTTCGAGCTGATCGACGAAAGCTACAACGCCTCGCCCGTCTCCATGAAGGCGGCCATCGCCATGCTGGCCTCGGTGCGCCCACTCGAGGGCGGGCGGCGCATCGCCGTGCTGGGCGACATGCTGGAGCTTGGCCCCCAGGGGCCGGCGCTGCACGCCTCCATCGCCGAAGCCGCGGAAAGCTGGAACATCGACCTGGTATTCACCGCCGGACCGCTGATGACCCATCTGGACGAGGCTCTGGCCGGGCACCGCCGCGGCGGGCACGGGGCCGATGCCGATGCCGTGGCGGCGCTGGTCAAGGCCATGGTGCGCCCCGGCGACGTGGTGATGGTCAAGGGTTCGGCGGGCAGCCGGATGGGACGTGTGGTCAACGCTCTGGCCGAAGGGGGCCGCTGAATGCTTTACAATCTCCTCTACCCCCTGGCCGATCAGGTTCCGGTCTTCAACCTGTTCAAGTACCTGACCTTCCGCACGGGCGGCGCGGTGCTGACCGCGCTGATCGTCGCCTTCCTGGTGGGGCCGCGCATCATCGCCTGGCTGCGCCAGTGGCAGAAGCAGGGCCAGCCCATCCGCGCCGACGGCCCCGAATCCCATCTGCTGACCAAGAAGGGCACGCCCACCATGGGCGGCTTCATGATCCTGCTGGCGCTGTCCATCTCCACCCTGCTGTGGGCGGACCTGCGCAACCATTATGTCTGGATCGTGTTGCTGGTCACGCTGGGCTACGGGCTGATCGGCTTCTGGGACGACTATCTCAAGGTGTCCAAGAAGAACCCCAAGGGCGTGCCGGGCAAGGCCAAGCTGGTGGCCGAGATCGCCATCGCGCTGGCCGCCGCCGCCTGGGTCTGGACCCTGCAGCGCGAGCCCCTGGCCGGCGCCCTGGCGGTGCCGTTCTTCAAGACCGTGCTGCTGCAGCTGTCGTGGTTCTACCTGCCCTTCGCGGTGTTCATCATCGTCGGCGCCGGCAACGCGGTGAACCTCACCGACGGGTTGGATGGGCTGGCCATCGTGCCGGTGATGATCGCGTCGGGCGTCTTCGCCATCTTCTCCTATCTGGTCGGCCACGCCGTCTTCGCCAACTACCTGCAGATCCATTACGTCACGGGCTCGGGCGAGCTGGCGGTATTCTGCGGCGCCCTGGTGGGAGCGGGACTCGGCTTCCTGTGGTTCAATGCGCCCCCGGCCATGGTCTTCATGGGCGATACCGGGTCGCTGGCCCTTGGCGGCGCGCTGGGCGCCATCTCGGTGGTGACCAAGCACGAGCTGGTGCTGGGCATCGTCGGCGGCCTGTTCGTGCTGGAGACCGTCTCGGTGATCGTCCAGGTGGCCTCGTTCAAGCTGACCGGCAAGCGCGTCTTCCGCATGGCGCCGCTGCACCATCACTTCGAGAAGAAGGGCTGGGCCGAACCCACCGTGGTCATCCGCTTCTGGATCATCGCCACCATCCTGGCGCTCGCCGGGCTGGCCACCCTGAAGCTGCGTTAGAGGAAACGGCCATGATTCCCGTCCCCTTCCTCAAAGGTAAGCGCGTTCTGGTGATGGGCCTGGGCAAGTCCGGGACCGCCACGGCGCTCGCCCTGCTGGCCTCGGGCGCCGGCGTGATGGCCTGGGACGACGGCGAGGCGGCGCGCAAGGCCGGGGCCGAGGCCGGCATCCCCATCCGCGATCCCGCGCTGATTCCGCTGGAAAAGGCCGATCTGGTGGTGTGGAGCCCTGGCATCGCCCACACCCATCCCCAGCCCCATCCCATCGCCGAACGGGTCAAGGCCGCCAACGTGCCGCTGGTCTGCGACGTGGAATTGCTGGCGCTGGCCAAGGCCGGCGCCCGCACCCTGGCGGTGACGGGGACCAACGGCAAGTCCACCACCACCACCTTGCTGACCCATGTGCTGGACGAGTGCGGCATCCCCGCGGCCGCCGGCGGCAACCTGGGCACCGCCGCGCTGGACCTGCCGGAACTGCCGGGCGACGGGCGCTATGTGCTGGAGCTGTCCTCCTACCAGCTGGAGCTGACCCACAGCCTGAAGCTGGGCGTCGCCATCCTGTTGAACATCACCCCCGATCATCTGGGCCGCCACGGCGGCATGAACGGCTACATCGCCGCCAAGCGCCGGGTGTTCGACTTCCTGACGCCGGGCGGCGCCGCCGTGATCGGCGTGGACGACGGCCCCTGCCGTTCCATCGCCGCCGAGTTGTCCCGCTTAGGAACCCGGGTGCTGAAGGTCTCGGTGGAGCAGGTGCTGCCCGAGGGCTACTCCGCCCCCGACGGCGTGCTACACGAGCATGGCAAGCCGGTCTGCGACCTGAAGGACATCGAAAGTCTGCCCGGCCGCCACAACTGGCAGAACGCCTGCGCCGTGTTTGCCGCCGCCCGCGCCGAAGGCCTTTCGCCTAAGCAGATCGCCGCCGCGCTGGCCACCTATCCCGGCCTCGGCCACCGCCAGGAACTGGTGGGCAGCGACCACGGCATCAACTGGATCAACGATTCCAAGGCCACCAACGCCGACGCGGTGGAAAAGGCCCTGGTCTGCTACGACCACGTCTATTGGATTCTCGGCGGCCAGGCCAAGGAAGGCGGCATCGCCTCGCTGGAGAAGCATTTCGGCCGCGTCGAGCACGCCTTCCTGATCGGCGAGGCCACCGAAACCTTCGCCGCCACCCTGGAGGGCAAGGTCCGCTTCACCCGCTGCGGCACGCTGGAGAACGCCGTGGCCGCCGCCCGCAACCTCGCGGTGTCCGATTCCATCGACGGCGCGGTGGTGCTGCTGTCGCCGGCCTGCGCCTCGTGGGACCAGTTCAAGTCGTTCGAGCACCGGGGCGACACCTTCCGCGAGCTGGTCCAGGCCTTCACCGAAGGGGGGGATGCATGAGCGTCACCTTCGGGCGCACCGATACCTCCGTCCTGGGCCGCTGGTGGTGGACCGTCGACCGCTGGACCATCGCGGCGCTGTTCCTGCTGGTCGCCGTGGGCGCCATCCTCACCATGGCCGCCAGCCCGGCGGTGGCCGAGCGCATCGGGGCGCAAAGCTTCCACTTCGTGCGCCGCCAGTTCGTCTTCCTGGCGCCGGCCATCGTCATCATGCTGGGCGTATCGCTGTTGAGCCCGAAGCAGGTGCGGCGCATGGCGGTGATCGGCCTGTTGGGCTCCATCGTCCTGCTGGCGCTGGTGCCGGTGCTGGGCGGCGAGATCAAGGGCGCCAAGCGCTGGCTCAACATCGCCGGCATCTCGATCCAGCCCTCCGAATTCGTCAAGCCCATGTTCGCCGTGGTCTCGGCCTGGATGTTCGCCTCGGCCCGCCTGGATCCCGCCTTCCCCGGCAGGGTGATCGCCACCGCCCTGTTCGTCGTGGTGGCCGGATTGCTGGTCACCCAGCCCGACGTGGGCCAGACCGCCATCCTGACCGCCATCTGGGGCACCCAGTTCTTCCTGGCCGGCCTGCCGCTGATCCTGGTGATCGGCATGGGACTGGCCGCACCCATCGGCATCGTCGGCGCCTATTACATCTTCCCCCACGTCCAGGCCCGCTTCGATAAGTTCCTCGACCCCTCGGGCAGCGGCGCCTATCAGGTCACCACGGCGCTCAACGCCTTCAAGAACGGCGGATTGTTCGGCCGCGGCCCCGGCGAGGGCCGGGTCAAGCTGGTTCTGCCCGACGCCCACACCGACTTCATCCTGGCGGTGGGCGGCGAGGAGTTCGGCGTGGTGCTGTGCCTGTTCGTGGTGATGCTGTTCGGCTTCATCGTGCTGCGCGGCTTCGCCCGCATCCACAAGGACGACAACCTGTTCGTGGTGCTGGCCACCGCCGGCCTCTTGGTCCAGTTCGGGCTGCAGGCCATCGTCAACATGGCGTCCACGCTGCGCATGATGCCGGCCAAGGGCATGACGCTGCCGTTCATCTCCTATGGCGGCTCGTCCATGGTGGCCCTGGCGCTCGGCATGGGCATGGTGCTGGCGCTGACCCGGACCCGCTACGGCAGGGAGGGCATGGAGGCATGAGCGCCAACAAGCCCCTCATCGCCCTTGCCGCCGGCGGCACCGGCGGCCACGTCTTCCCGGCGGAAGCCCTGGCCAGCGTGCTGCTGGATCGCGGCTACCGGCTGGCGCTGATCACCGACAAGCGCGGCGCGGCCTATGGCGGCACGCTGGGCAAGCTCGAAACCTTCCGCATCTCGGCCGGCGGCATCGCCGGGCGCGGCAAGCTGTCGGCGCTGCGTTCCGCCCTGGAGCTGGGCATCGGCATCATCCAGGCCCGTTCCATCCTGAAGCGCATCCGCCCGGCCGCCGTGATCGGCTTCGGCGGCTACGCCTCGGTGCCGGGCATGGCGGCCGCGTCGCTGGCCGGCATTCCCACCGCCATCCACGAGCAGAACGCCGTGCTGGGCCGCGCCAACCGGCTGCTGGCCGCCCGCGTGCGCCGCATCGCCACCTCGTTCGCCGAGGTCAGCCACGTGGATGCCAAGCTGGTTCCCAAGCTGGTCCACACCGGCATGCCGGTGCGCGCCGCCATCCTGGCCAGCCGCGAGGCCGCCTATCCCGAGATCGGCGCCACCGGGCCCATCGAGCTGCTGGTGCTGGGCGGCAGCCAGGGGGCGCGCATCCTGTCCGAGGTGGTGCCCGCCGCCCTGTCCCGCCTGCCCGAATCCTTGCGCGGGCGCATCCGCATCGCCCAGCAATGCCGCCCCGAGGACTTGGACGGCGTGCGCCGGGCCTATGGCGGCACCGGCATCGACGCCACCCTGGAAAGCTTCTTCGCCGACGTGCCCGAGCGTCTGGCCCGCGCCCATCTGGTCATCGCAAGGGCCGGGGCCTCCACCGTGGCCGAGCTGACCACCCTGGGCCGTCCGGCCATCCTGGTGCCCTATCCCTTCGCCATCGACGACCACCAGACCGCCAACGCCCATGCCGCCGAGGATTCGGGCGGGGCCTGGCTGATGCAGCAGGATTCCTTCACCGCCGACACCCTGGCGTCGCGCCTGGAATCCCTGTTCACCCAGCCGGAAACCCTGGTGCGTACCGCGCAATGCGCCCGCAATTCCGGCCGCCCCAATGCGGCGCAAGCCCTGGCCGACCTGGTGGTCGGGCTGATCCCCAATGAGAGTGGAGCCTGACCCATGCGCACCATGTCGCTGAACATCGGCACCATCCACTTCGTCGGCATCGGCGGCATCGGCATGTCGGGCATCGCCGAGATCCTGCACAACCTGGGCTATTCGGTGCAGGGCACCGACATCGCCGACAACTACAACGTCGAGCGCCTGCGCAAGATGGGCATCCGCGTCCATATCGGCCACGCGGCCGAGGCCCTGGGCGACGCCCGCGTGGTGGTGGTGTCGTCGGCGGTCAAGGCCGACAACCCCGAGGTCCAGGCCGCCCGCGCCAAGCTGGTCCCCGTGGTGCGCCGCGCCGAGATGCTGGCCGAGCTGATGCGCCTCAAATCCGCCATCGCCATCGGCGGCACCCACGGCAAGACCACCACCACCTCGCTGATCGCCGCCTTGCTCGACGCCGCCCGGCTGGACCCCACGGTGATCAACGGCGGCATCATCAACGCCTACGGCACCAATGCCCGCCTCGGCGCCAGCGAGTGGATGGTGGTCGAGGCCGACGAGAGCGACGGCTCCTTCATCAAGCTGCCGTCCACCGCCGTGGTGGTGACCAACATCGATCCCGAGCACATGGACCATTACGGCACGGTGGACAGGCTGCACGAGGCCTTCCGCACCTTCGTCGAGAACATCCCGTTCTACGGCTTCGCCGCCATGTGCATCGACCACCCCGAGGTCCAGGCCCTGGTCGCCCGCGTGCCCGACCGCAAGCTGGTGACCTACGGCTTCAACCACCAGGCCCTGGTCCGCGTCGAGAAGCTGGCCATGGACATCACGGGGGCGCGCTACGACGTGGTCATCACCGACCGCGTCACCGGCGCCACCCGGACCATCGCCGACATCCACCTGCCCATGTACGGCGAGCACAACGTGCTGAACTCGCTGGCCGCCATCGCCGTGGCCAACGAGCTGGGCCTGGCCAACGACGTGGTCAAGAAGGCGCTCTCCGGCTTCAAGGGCGTCAAGCGCCGCTTCACCCGCACCGGCGAGGCCAAGGGCGTCACCGTCATCGACGATTACGGCCACCATCCGGTGGAAATCGCCGCCGTCTTGAAGGCGGCCCGCTCCGCCTGCCGGGGCAACGTCATCGCCGTGGTGCAGCCCCACCGCTATTCCCGCCTGTCCAGCCTGTTCGCCGAGTTCTGCACCTGCTTCAACGACGCCGACATGGTGATCGTCGCCGACGTCTACGCGGCGGGCGAGAAGCCCATGGAGGGCTTCGACAAGACCTCGCTGGTCAAGGGCCTGCAGGAGCACGGCCACCGCCGGGTGATGGCCCTGGCCGAACCCAAGGCCCTGGCGCCGCTGGTCAATTCCCTGGCCGGTCCCGGCGACATGGTGGTCTGCCTGGGCGCCGGCAACATCACCGCCTGGGCCCATGCCCTGCCGGGCGAACTGGCCGCCCTGCCCGACCCCAGCCCGGGAGGCGCCGAATGATGGCAGCCGCCCGGCACCATGACTGGCGCGACGCCCTGCCCCCGGTCCGGGGACGGATGAGCTTCGACGCGCCCATGGCGCCCTTCACCTGGTTCCGGGTGGGAGGCAATGCCGAGGCGTTGTTCCGCCCCGCCGACCTGGACGACCTGATTGCCGTGCTGGAGGTCCTGCACGCCGACATACCGGTCACCGTGGTCGGCGTCGGCTCGAACCTGCTGGTCAGGGACGGCGGCGTGCCGGGCATGGTGATCCGTCTGGTCGGCCCCTTCGCCACCATCGACGTGTCGGGCGACACCATCACCGCCGGAGCGGGCGCCCTGGACCTGACCGTGGCGCGCACCGCCGAGGAGGAAGGCCTGGCCGGGCTGGAATTCCTGTCCGGCGTTCCCGGCACCGTCGGCGGCGCGCTGCGCATGAACGCCGGGGCCTTCGGGGCTGAGATGAAGGACGTGACCATCTCGGCCCAGGCCCTGGACCGGAGCGGCAACCTGCAGATTCTCGGCCCCGACGAGTTGGGATTCACCTATCGCCGCTGTGCCGTGCCCGAGGGCTGGATCTTCCTGTCCGCCTCGCTGAAGGGCCGCCCCGGCAAGCCCGCCGAGATCGGCGCGCGCATGGCCGAGATCGCCAGGGCCCGCGAGGAGGCGCAGCCGGTCAAGGTGCGCACCGGCGGCTCCACCTTCGCCAATCCGGAAGGGCACAGCGCCTGGAAGCTGATCGACGCCGCCGGCTGCCGGGGCCTCGTCATGGGCGGCGCCCAGGTGTCGGAGAAGCACTGCAACTTCCTCCTGAACACCGGCGACGCCACCGCCGCCGACATCGAGGACCTGGGAGAAGAGGTCCGCCGCCGGGTGCGTGAAACCAGCGGAATCGACCTGCATTGGGAAATCCGCCGTATCGGAGTGAGGAAATGACCACCAAGCGCGTCACCGTCCTGATGGGGGGAGCCTCGGCCGAGCGCGACGTGTCCTTGCGTTCGGGCGCCGCCGCCGCCAAGGCGCTGGAGCAGGCCGGCTTCGAGGTCGCCCTGGTGGATTGCGACCGCAACCCGGCCGAACTGGTCCGCGCCATCACCGAGACCAAGCCCGACGTGGTGTTCAACGCGCTGCACGGCCGCTTCGGCGAGGACGGCTGCGTCCAGGGCGTGCTGAACCTGCTCGGCGTGCCCTACACCCATTCCGGCCTGCTGGCCTCGGCGGCAGCCATGGACAAGGCCTTCGCCCGCGCCCTGTTCCAGGCCGCCGGCATTCCCGTGGCCCAGGGCCGGGTGATCACCCGCGCCGAATGTAATGGCCCCGATCCCCTGCCCCGTCCCTTCGTGGTCAAGCCCCTGAACGAGGGCTCGTCGGTGGGCGTGTTCATCGTGCGCGAGAACCAGCCCTCGCCGCTGCCCGGCTGGCCGTTCGACGCCGACGAGGTACTGGTGGAAAGCTTCATCCCCGGACGCGAGCTGACCGCCGCCGTCATGGGCGACCGCGCGCTCGGCGTGCTCGAGATCACCTCGGACCACGGCTTCTACGATTACGAGGCCAAGTACGCGCCGGGCGGCTCGCGCCACATCATGCCCGCGCCCATCCCCGAGGCCGATTACGCCGAGGCCTGCCGCCTGGCGGTCGCCGCCCACAAGGCGCTGGGCTGCCGTGGCGTTTCGCGCGCCGATCTGCGTTACGACGATACCAATCCGGGCCAGCCGCCCCGGCTCGTCATGCTGGAGGTCAACACCCAGCCCGGCATGACCGGCACCTCGCTGGTCCCCGAGATGGCCGCATACCAGGGGATCAGCTTCCCCGATCTGGTGCGGTGGATGGTGGAGGAGGCGCGATGCGACTGAGCCCCGCCGACATCGTCATCACCGCCGACGACCGCCCCGGCGTCCACCGCTCGCCCCGCCAGATCTCGGCCAAGCGCGAAGCGGCGGCGACGGCGCCCGCGCGCCCCAAGGCCAAGCGCCGCCTGCCCCGGCTGCGCCTCGACTTGAGCCCCCTGCAGAAGGCGGCCGGGTACGGCCTGCTGGCCGTGGTCGTGGCGGTGGGGGGGCTGGCGCTCTGGCATTCGGGCAAGCCGCAGCGCCTGGTCCACGACGCCGGCACCGCCTTCCTGACCTCCACCGCCGAGGCCGGCTTCCAGGTGGCCGACATCACCGTCTCGGGCCGCCGCCGCACGCCCGCCGCCCAATTGGTCACCGCGCTGGGCGCCCGTTACGGCGACCCCATCCTAGGGCTCGACATCGCCGCCGCCCGGGCGCGGATCGAGGCGCTGCCCAGCGTGCGCGCCGCCGCCATCGAACGCCGCCTTCCCGGCGCCATCCACCTGTCCATCGTCGAGCGCCAGCCGGTGGCCCTGTGGCAGACCGACAACCGCTTCGTGCTGGTGGACCGCGACGGCCACAACATTCCCGGCGCCATCGAGGGCTTCGAGGATCTGCCCCTGATCGTCGGCGACGGCGCCCCGGCCCGCACCGACGAGCTGTTCGCCCTGCTGGCCAGCGAGCCCGAACTGGCCGCCCGGGTCAAGGCCGCCATCCGGGTGGGCAACCGCCGCTGGAACATCAAGCTGGACGACGTGGAGAAGGGCCTGGAGGCCCGCCTGCCCGAACTGGACACCGAGGCCGCCTGGCACCGCCTGGCCGAGTTGGAAAAGACCCGCTCGCTGTCGGGCAAGCAGATCACCATGATCGACCTGCGCGTCCCCGACCGTCTGGTGCTGAAAAGCACCCGCGACCCGGCGCCGGTCAACACCGCCTCGGTTGAATCCCTCTCACCCTTGCCGAGGGAGCGCTGATCATGGCGGCAAGGAACGGCCTCATCGCGGCGCTGGACGTGGGCACCACCAAGGTGTGCTGCTTCATCGCCAAGGTCCAGGACGACGGCAGCCCCCGCATGGTGGGCATCGGCCATCAGGTGGCGCGCGGCATGCGCAACGGCGCCGTGGTGGACATGGAGGAGCTGGAAACCTCGATCCGCGCCGCCGTCGAGGCCGCCGAGGAGATGGCCAACGATCAGGTGCGCGCCGTGGCCGTCAACATCTCGGGCGGCCACCCCGGCTCGGCCAACGTCAAGGTCGAGGTGGCCATGAACGGCCACGCCGTCAACGAGGCCGACATCCGCCGCATGCTCGAACACGGCCGCGCCCATCACGAAAGCGCCGACCGCGAGCTGATCCACGCCATTCCGGTGGACTACACCATCGACGGCAACGAAGGCATCAAGGACCCGCGCGGCATGTTCGGCGACCGCTTGGGCGTCGCCATCCACGTCATCTCGGCGGGCATCGGACCGGTGCGCAACCTGTCCACCGTGGTCAACCGCTGCCACCTCGACATCGAGGCCCGCGTGGTCAGCCCCTACGCCGCCGGCCTCGCCTGCCTGGTGGAGGACGAGAAGGAGCTGGGCGTCACCTGCATCGACATGGGCGGCGGCACCACCTCCATCGCCGTGTTCCTGGGCGGCCAGCTGGTCCACACCGACGTCATCGCGGTGGGCGGAGCCCACGTCACCAGCGACATCGCCCGCGGCCTGTCCACCCCGGTGGTGCATGCCGAGCGCTTAAAGACGCTCTACGGCTCGGTGATCCCGTCGGCGTCCGACGACCGCGAGATCCTGAAAGTGCCGCTGGTCGGCGAGGACGAGGACGGCGCCTCCAACCAGGTGCCCCGCTCCATGCTGATCCAGATCATCCAGCCCCGGCTGGAGGAGACCTTCGAGCTGGTGCGCTCGCATCTGGAGCAGGGCGGCTTCGACAAGCTGGCCGGGCGCCGCGTCGTGCTGACCGGCGGCGCCAGCCAGATGCAGGGCGCCCGCGACCTGGCCGGCATGGTGCTGGACAAGCAGGTGCGCCTGGGCAAGCCCATGGGACTGCACGGCCTGCCCGAGGCCACCGGCGGGCCTGCCTTCTCCACATGCGCCGGACTGATCCGCTATGCGCTCGCCCACGCCCCCGCGCCGTCGCGGGGCAAGAAGGCGGGAACACGCGGCGACGGCGCATCGGGCTGGGGCCGTCTCGGCTCGTGGCTCAAACGCAATTTCTGAGTGCAAGCGAGTTTTCAAGTTTAACGGGGCCGGCAACGAATCGGCCAACAGCGCGGAGGACCTGGATATGCTGACTTTTCTTCCCGGAGCTCATCAGGAGCTCAAGCCTCGCATCACCGTGGTCGGCGTCGGCGGGGCCGGCGGCAACGCCGTCAACAACATGATCCTGTCGCGGCTTGAAGGCGTCGAATTCATCGTCGCCAACACCGATTCCCAGTCGCTGGGTCAAAGCCGCACCGAACGCCGCATCCAGCTGGGCAATCAGGTCACTCAAGGCCTGGGCGCCGGTTCGCGTCCCGACATCGGTCGCGCCGCGGCCGAGGAAAGCCTGGAAGAGATCCTGGGCCAGATCGGCGGCGCCAACATGGTGTTCATCACCGCCGGCATGGGCGGCGGCACCGGTTCGGGCGCGGCCCCCGTCATCGCCCGCGCCGCGCGCGAGCAGGGCATCCTGACCGTGGGCGTGGTGACCAAGCCCTTCCACTTCGAGGGCGCGCACCGCATGCGCACCGCCGAGGGCGCCATCGAGGAGCTGCAGCAGTTCGTCGACACCCTGATCATCATCCCCAACCAGAACCTGTTCCGCGTCGCCACCGAGCGCACCACCTTCGCCGACGCCTTCAAGATGGCCGACGACGTGCTGTATTCGGGCGTGCGCGGCGTCACCGACCTGATGATCATGCCCGGCCTGATCAACCTGGACTTCGCCGACATCCGCACCGTGATGAGCGAGATGGGCAAGGCCATGATGGGCACCGGCGAGGCCGAAGGCGAAAAGCGCGCCATCGACGCCGCCGAGGCCGCCATCTCCAACCCGCTCTTGGACGACACCTCCATGAAGGGGGCGCGCGGCGTGCTGATCAACATCACCGGCGGCATGGACATGACCCTGTTCGAGGTGGACGAGGCCGCCAACCGCATCCGCGACGAGGTCGATCCCGACGCCAACATCATCTTCGGCTCGACCTTCGACGAGAAGCTGAACGGCAAGATGCGGGTCTCGGTGGTCGCCACCGGCATCGCGTCCGAAGCCGCGGCCCAGCCCAAGCCCACCGTCATCTCCCTGGTGACGCCCGCCGCCGCCCCGGCGCCGCAGCCCGCCGTTTCCCGTCCGGCCGCCGCCCAGGTCCAGGCTCCAGTCTTCCGGCCGCAGACCGTCTCGGCGCCCGCTCCGGCCGCCGCCCATGTCGCCGCCCAGGTCGCCCAGCCCCAGCCGGCGCTGCGCCCCGCCGCCCAGCTCCAGCCCGAGTTGGACATCGGCCGTCCCGACCCGGTGGTCCGGACCGAGCCGGTCGCCCGCACCGAAGCCCGGGTGGAGCCCGAGCTGCGTCTCGAGCCGGAAATGCGGGCCGAGCCCGAGATGGACGCCCGTCACGAGCCGGTTCTCGGCCGCCCGCAATCCGACATGCGCGTCCAGCCCGAGATGAAGGACCTGCACAAGGCGCTGTCCGAGATCTCCGAGACCGCCCCGGCCCCCGCCCTGGCCCCGCAGCCGCCCCAGGAGACGCGGCGCATGGGCGGCCTGCTGGACCGTCTGGTCAACCGCAACCGCGCCCCGGCCCAGCCCGCGCCGCAGCCCCAGCCGGCCCCCCAGCCGCGCATGGAAGCCCGCCGCGAGCCCACCGCCAGCCGGGCGGGCGAGGACCTGGACATCCCGGCCTTCCTGCGCCGCCAGGCCAACTGAGCACACTGATTGCGGAAAGGGGATAGCCCCCTTTCCGACCGCGCTGTAAGACTTGGGCCCCGCCGGTTCGCCGGACGGGGCCCCATTTTTTGATTTCATCGCAAGATCAATTGGTTAGGGAATGTTTCACAGCCTGGGACAAGTGTAACATTTGGCAATAATGATTGATTTGAGCCCTGGACGTCCGGCTGCTACACCTTTCACCATCAAGATGAAGGGTCGCCAAACGCCACACGACACAAGCGGCGCGGCGAGCCAGGAGACAGGGGTTTTGAACGTGAATCAGATCGTCAGCCATCTGCGTCCCGACACCAAGGCCTCCTCCGATTCCATTCGCCAACGCACCTTGAAGAGCGCCATCGGCTGCGCCGGCATCGGCCTGCATTCGGGCAACAAGGTGACCATGGTGCTGCACCCGGCCGAGGCCGGCACCGGCATCGCTTTTCGCCGCGTCGACATCGCCGGCGGCGGCGCCATCGTCCCGGCCCTGTGGTCGTCGGTGGGCGACACCCGCATGAACACCTGCCTGAAGAACGAGGACGGCGTGGTGGTCGGCACGGTCGAGCACCTGATGAGCGCGCTCGCCGGCATGCAGATCGACAATTGCCTGATCGAGATCAACGGTCCGGAAGTGCCGGTGATGGACGGTTCGGCCGCGCCCTTCCTGTTCCTGATCGAATGCGCCGGCGTGGTCGAGCAGGACGCTCCCCGCCAGGCCATCAAGATCCTCAAGCGCGTGGTGATCAAGGACGGCGAGCGTTCCGCCTCGCTGACCCCGTCGTCGGGCTTCTCGGTGCGCTTCGAGATCGATTTCGGCGCCTCGGCCATCTCGCGCCAGGAATTCTTCGTCAACCTGTCGCGCGGCACCTTCAAGGCGGAAGTCTCCCGCGCCCGGACCTTCGGCTTCGAGCAGGAAGTGGCCATGCTGCGCGCCCACGGCCTGGCCCGCGGCGGCTCGCTGGACAACGCGGTGGTGATCGACAGCACCGGCACCAAGGTGCTGAACGACGACGGCCTGCGCTACACCGACGAATTCGTGCGCCACAAGGTGCTGGACGCGGTGGGCGACCTCTATCTCGCCGGCGCCCCCCTGCTGGGCCATTACCACGGCGTGCGCGCCGGCCATGCGGTCACCAACCAGCTGCTGCGCGCCCTGTTCGCCGACCGCAGCGCCTGGGAGCTGACCACCATCGCCCCCGGCTCGGCCGCCGCGCCGTTCGCCGCCCAGCCGCTGAGCCTGGCCGCCAACGGCTGACGAGTTTACGACCCCCAACGGCCCTCTCCGCTGCAAAGGCGGAGAGGGTTTTTTTGCGGACGGAAGGTGCTATAGTGCGGCCCGATCCTGTCCCGTTCTCGCAAAGAGAGTCCATGCTCCACCGTCCAGCCCCCGCCCGTCTTCTGCCGGCCCTGGCCCTGTCGGCGGCCCTGGCCACCGGATTGGGCGCCTGCTCTGAGAAGAAGCCCGAATACGTCGAACGTCCGGTCGAGGAGCTCTACAACGAGGCCATGGACCTCGTGGACAAGAACGAATACTACAAGGCCGCCCAGCTGTTCGACGAGGTGGACCGCCAGCACCCCTACTCGGTGTGGGCGACCAAGGCCCAGCTGATGAGCGCCTATGCGCTGTACGAGCGCAACAAGTACGACGACGCCATCGTGGCCCTGGACCGCTTCATCCAGCTGCATCCGGGCAACAAGAGCATCGCCTACGGCTACTATCTCAAGGGCCTGTGCTATTACGAACAGATCACCGACGTCGCCCGCGACCAGAAGCTGACCGAACAGGCGCTGAAGATTCTGCAGGAAGTGGTGGACCGCTTCCCCTCGACGCCCTATGCCCGCGACGCCCGCCTGAAGATTGACCTTGCCCGCGACCATCTGGCCGGCAAGGAAATGACCATCGGCCGCTATTACCAGCACCTGGGGCATCATCTGGCGGCCCTCAACCGCTTCAAGATGGTCGCCGAGCAGTACCAGACCACCACCCACGTGCCCGAGGCGCTGTACCGCATGGTGGAACTGTACACCGCGCTGGGCCTGGATCAGGAAGCGGCCCGCGCCGCGGCCGTGCTGGGGCACAACTTCCCCGGCAGCGACTGGTACGAGGACGCCTACGCCATCGTCCAGTCGGGCGACCTGAACCCCGGGGCGGCGCGCGCCAAGAAGAAGTGGACCGACACTCTGACCTTCTGGTCCAGCGACAAGGACAAGCCCAAGGAAGCGCCGAAGAAGGCCGACGACCCCGCCAAGACCAGCGGCGGCTGGTTCAACTGGGCCAAGTTCTGGTAGATGCTGACCGCCCTTTCGATCCGCGACGTCGTCCTGATCGAGCGGCTTGATCTTTCCTTCGATTCCGGCCTGTCGGTCTTCACCGGCGAGACCGGCGCCGGCAAGTCGATCCTGCTGGATTCGCTGGGTCTGGCGCTGGGGGCGCGGGCCGAATCCGGGCTGGTCCGCCATGGCGCGTCCCAGGCCTCGGTCACCGCCGAATTCGATCCTCCCGCCGATCATCCCGCCCGCGCCCTGCTGGCCGGACAGGATGTGGAAGCCGGCGACGGGCCGCTGCTGCTGCGCCGGGTCCTGACCGCCGACGGCCGCTCGAAGGCCTATGTCAACGACCAGCCGGTCAGCGTCGGCCTGCTGCGTAAGGTGGGCGACGAACTGGTGGAAATCCACGGCCAGTTCGAAAGCCACGGCCTCTTGGATTCCTCCACCCATCTGGGCGTGCTGGATTCCTTCGCGGGCGAAGCGGCAAGCCGCGCCGCGCTGGCCCAATCCTGGACCCTGTGGCGCGATGCCGCCAAGGCCCGCGCCCAGGCCGAGGCCGACCTGGCCAGGGCCAAAGCGGAAGAGGACCACCTGCGCCAGGTCCACGAGGATCTCGCCACCTTAGGCCCTAAGCCGGGCGAGGAAGCCGAACTGGCCGCGTCACGGGCCGTGATGATGCATGGCGAGAAGCTGCTGGAGGCCATGAACGCCGCCCAGTCGGCGCTTTCCCACAAGGGCGAGGTGGAAGCCAGCTTGCGCGCCGCCGCCCGTGCCCTGGAGCGGGTCGCCGAGAAGGCCGAGGGCAAGCTGGACCCGGTGATCGCAGCACTCGACCGCGCCGCCCAGGAAGCGGCCGAGGCCACCAACCTGCTGGAACGCGCCTCGGCCGAAATCGACCTCGACCCCCGCCACCTGGAAAAGGTGGAGGAGCGCCTGTTCGCGCTGCGCGGAGCCGCCCGCAAGCATCAGGTCTCCGTCGACGAATTGCCCCTGCTGCTCGACCGCCTGGGCCGCCAGCTGGCCGCCCTGGAAGGCGGCGGCGACGGACTGGCCCGTCTGGCCCGCGAGGAGCAGGCGGCGCGCACCCGCTATCTGGAGCAGGCCCGGGCGCTCTCCAAGGCCCGCCTTGCCGCCGCCGCCCAGCTGGACAAGGCGGTGGCCGCCGAACTGCCGCCCCTGAAGCTGGACAAGGCCCGCTTCCAGACCCGCGTCACCCAGGTGGACGAGGCCCAGTGGGGGCCCATGGGCCTGGATCAGGTCGGCTTCGAGGTGGCGACCAATCCCGGCTCGGCCCCCGGCCCCTTGGGCAAGATCGCCTCGGGCGGCGAGCTGTCGCGCTTCATGCTGGCCCTGAAGGTGGTGCTGGCCCGCATCTCGTCCACGCCGACCATCGTCTTCGACGAGGTGGATTCCGGCATCGGCGGCGCCGTGGCGGCGGCCGTGGGCGAGCGCCTGGGCCGCCTGGCCGAGACCTTGCAAATTCTGGTGGTCACCCATTCTCCCCAGGTGGCGGCGCGCGGCGCCCACCACTACCGCGTGGCCAAGGCGGTCACCGGCGCCAAGACCACCACCGGCGTCGACCGCCTGTCGCCCGAGGCGCGGCGGGAAGAAGTCGCCCGCATGCTGTCGGGCGAAACCGTCACCGACCACGCCCGCGCCGCGGCCGACGCGTTGATGGGGTAAGATGATCCCCGTCCCCGCCCTCACCCCGTTCGAGGCCCGCATCGAGCATGCGGAGCTGGTCGAGAAGATCGCCCGCTGGGACGAGGCCTATCACGGCAAGGACGCGCCCGAGGTCACGGACGACGTCTATGACGGGGCCCGGCGGCGCCTGACCGAGATCGAGGAACGCTTCCCCGAACTGGCGGCCAAAAGCCCGCTTAAGGCCAAGGTCGGCGCCGCGCCGTCGGAAGGCTTCGGCACGCTGGTCCACTCGGTGCCCATGCTGAGCCTGGGCAATGCCTTCACGCCCGAGGACGTCGGCAAGTTCGACGCCCAGGTGCGCAATTTCCTTGGCCTGGGTGACGACGCCCCGCTCGCCTATGTGGCCGAACCCAAGATCGATGGCCTGTCCATCAACCTGCGCTACGAGAACGGCACGTTCGTCTCGGCGGCGACGCGGGGCGACGGGGCCGAGGGCGAAGACGTCACCCGCAACCTCGAGACCTTCCCCCAATCGCAATTGCCCCGCACCCTGGGCTCCGACGCGCCGGCGGTGATCGAGATCCGGGGCGAGGTGTTCATGACCAAGGCCGACTTCCTGGCCTTGAACCAGCGCCAGGAGGCGGCGGGGGAAAAGGTCTTCGCCAATCCCAGGAACGCCGCCGCCGGCTCGCTTCGCCAGTTGGACCCCAAGATCACCGCGTCCAGGCCGCTGTCGCTGTTCGCCTATGCCATGGGCGAGGCCTCCAGCCCGCCGGCGGCCAGCCACTGGCAATACCTGGAGCGCCTGAAGGCCTGGGGATTCTCTGTCAATCCGCTGACCCGCCGCTGCGACGGGGTGGCCGGATTGCTGGAGGCCTATCAGGACCTGGGCGACCGGCGCGCCGCGCTTCCCTACGACATCGACGGCATCGTCTACAAGGTGGACGATCTCGACCTGCAAAGGCGCCTGGGCTTCCGCGAGCGCACGCCCCGCTGGGCCATCGCCCATAAATTCCCCGCCGAGCAGGCCACCACCTTGCTGGAAGCCATCGACATCCAGGTGGGCCGCACCGGGGCGCTGACCCCGGTCGCCCGCCTGACGCCCGTCAATGTGGGCGGCGTGGTGGTCTCCAACGCCACGCTGCACAACGAGGACGAGATCGCCCGGAAGGACGTGCGCGTCGGCGACACGGTGATCGTGCAGCGCGCCGGCGACGTCATCCCGCAGATCGTCGGCGTGGTGGCCGACAAACCGCGCGGGCTTAGCCCCTTCGTCTATCCCGAAACCTGCCCGGTCTGCGGCTCCCACGCCGTGCGGCCCGAGGGCGAGGTGATCCGCCGCTGCACCGGCGGGCTGACCTGCCAGGCCCAGGCCAAGGAGCGCCTGAAGCACTTCGTGTCCAGGGGCGCCTTCGACATCGAGGGCCTGGGCGAGAAGAACATCGAATTCCTGTGGGAGAGGGGCTGGGTGCGCCAACCCGCCGACATCTTCCGCCTGGAGGCCCGCAACGGAGCCGAAACGCTGCAGAAGCTGGAGAATTTCGAGGGCTGGGGCAAACGCTCCACCGAAAAGCTGTTCGACTCCATCCGCACCCGCGCCCGCATGGGCCTGGAGCGCTTCATCTTCAGCTTAGGCATCCGCCAGATCGGCGAGGCCACGGCCAAGCGCCTGGCGCGGCATTACGGCAGCCTGGAATCCTGGCGCGCCGCCATGACCGAGGAGGCCAAGGACGAACTCATCAGCATCGAGGATATCGGCCCCTCGGTGGCCGGCGACCTGCTGGACTTCTTCAAGGAAGCGCACAACGTGGCGGCGGTGGACGATCTGGTCGCCGCCATGCGCGATCTCGGCGGCGACGTCGAGGACGCCAAGGTGATCGAAGCCTCCGCCTCGCCCGTGGCGGGCAAGGCGGTGGTGTTCACCGGCACCCTTCTCACCATGACCCGGCCCGAGGCCAAGGCCAGGGCCGAGGCCCTGGGCGCCAAGGTGGTGGGCAGCGTGTCCAAGAAGACCGATTACGTGGTGGTGGGCGCCGACGCCGGTTCCAAGGCCGCCGAGGCGGCCAAACTGGGCATCGCGACCCTGACCGAGGACGAGTGGCTGGCCCTGACGTCTAGCACGTAGAACTTAACGCCACAGAAGCCTCTTTTACCGCCGCCAACGCAAAAGGAATTACATCCCCACGCCCATCTTTTAATAACTTTGCCCCGATGGCACCTATATTGCCCTGGAGGGTCCGTCCCATCTCCAACGCAACCTCTTCGTACCCTTTGATCCTATTTTCCATCTTTTCCGAAGCTGCGATGTATGCGTAGAGAACAAAGCAATTCACAATACTGCGAACGATCCACTGGACAGCCCCACTACCACGATAAACACTATACAGCCTAGAAAGACGAGAAGAGACATCATTCCCATAAATCAATCTGTTTGAAAATTTTCTAGGCATGGCAACCTGATAACAGACAAGCTCAAGGTACCCCATTTGATACATTACCGAATTAGCCAAAAATTTTCCCTTCGGCTCTATCTCATACGTTAGCAAATCAGGCTCGATGCCATGAGCAGATAGCGACTCAGATAGCGCAAGTATAATTAATAATACCTTAAGCTCATTTTGAGCAATAATATATCCAAAATCAGCCGCAAGCCTTGAATGTATTTCATGAAACGAAAGCCCCGCACCAGGCGATGCATATCGATCTACTATCTGCAATACCCTTAATTTTGTTAGAACACCCACACTTGTCGAACCAGATGTCCTGAATGTATATTCAAAAATATTATCAAAAAATGGAGACGGATTCGTATCATATTTCAGCTTTGCCTCACCATTTTCCGCAACTCCACCGGCTATATAGTTCTTAAAATACAACCTCTCACCGGATGCCAGTATTTCTATTAATCTCCACGCCTTGTGCTCAAGGAAAGAATCAACCGCACCGCTTATTGCCAGCAATGTTATCTGAAGATCTTCAACACCTTTATTAAAAGAGCTCGCAAGAGGCATAACGTTACCATCAACAGAATGATCAATTATTCTATTGAGAACTATCCGCACAAAGGCCAGTAAGGCCCTCATATTATTGTTAAATATTCTTTCCGGCGGATCTATATTAACCCCAAGATGGTCACTAACTGCCGCTATGATTTTTCCATATATATCCATGAACTGTTCGGTGTATCGCGGCACCTCCTTCACAGCAGACCGGAATAAATCATCTCGCTTCTGCCCAGCATCAATCGGCAGAATATCGGACATCCTCAGGACGAATGACGAGGCAAGGCAACGCATCCTTTTTTTAACGATATTATTGTGATCGGCCGGAACAACCTCTATCTCTTGAATTGACGAATAACCCATAGGTGCGGCAGCAAATGCTGATAAATAATGCGGCACCGTCGCATGCCTCATTATTGACACATACCTAATATTAATATTGGAAAACGAAACAACAGAATCTGGAAGTGTCCTCATTGACTTTGCTATTCTGGCTATAGCTTCAATCTCCCTAAGCCTTCCATCGGGAGCATGAAGCATATCAGCTGGAGATATAATATCATATCCATCAAATACAACCATAAATCTATAACCAACAGATGATGCAGCCTTTATTACGATACCCCTCATGGCATCATCAGTACAATCAGAAACCAACGCCGTAAGATCTATAAACTTTCTATTTTCGATAGCCTCAAATCTTACATTATTTTTCTGATACACCCTCCATGCCTCGGCATATTGCCTTACCATAGATGACATTTTATTTATGGACTCAGCCGAGACCCTTACTGAAATTTGCCGCGCTGTTTTTTTCAGCAACTTGATGAACGCGTCAACCCGACCATCCTGATCAAAAGCCCCCCCGAGTCGGGCGTCCAACCACTCATCACAAACAAGGCGATGAATTACGTCACGCACGCAGCAAAGCTTTACATGCGCAACAATTGATGAATAGTATTCGCCGTCATGATTTGAGTAATCTATCGATCTACGACACTCGACGCGTGTAGGTATTACATCAATTTTATTAAACTCACTTCCATGGCAACGCAAAAGATACTTAAACAATGATGTCTTGCCACTACCGACGTCACCCCTAACAACATAATTATAATTACGAAGAAAACACTCCGATATCATCCCCCCAACCCATGCAGCAGCAGACTCGTGGCTATCAAAAGTAGGGCGGGACATTAACCTAACATCAGTAGCCACCTCTTGCGGAAACACATAATAATTTTGCCACACCTCAACCGGATGCGTAAAACGCAGTCGAGCTGTTGCTGTTTTAATTGCTGAATTCACGCAAGCAGCTAGCACATGCGGCCCGCTTGTCGTTGAATATGATGGTGGGTTTAAAAATGACTTGTGCCGCATTGTCGGCACATGCTCGTGCCTGATGACAACTGTTTCAGCCTTGTTGATTTCTACGGAATTAACCATAGCTGGTGAAAAATGCGATACCAGATCTCTCAAATCTGCCAGACTCATGGCTTAACATCCTAATAGGCTATGTAATTTAAATTAAATGATGCAAATTTTAGCGCTGTCAATGAGATTTTCCCTGTTTGCGAGAGCGATAACCCGATGCGGCCGGCACTCCTGATTGTCGCCTCTGGAGAGCGGCCCCTCACCAGCGGCTGAACCTTGCCGTTGCCCTCGCTCTCCCGTATACGGTGAGACATGGCGGACGATCCCAACGACCGAAGGGCGGAACTGCAGCGCCGGGCACGCGACCTCGCGGCCATGCGGGGCGCTGCGTCCAAGCCCGCCCAGGCCGAACCGGAGAAGGAAGCGGCGCCCCCCCCTCTGGCCGAATCGGAGGCGGCCGCCACCGCCGCCCAGGTGGGGGCGGAAGCGCGCTCTTCGGGCCTTTTGGAACTGCTGGTCAACCTGTTCAAGCCCAAGCCGGCCGCGCCGCCCAAGCCGGTTGCCGTCCCCGTCGCCGCCGAGGGTCCGGCCTTCACCATCCTGGTGGCGGCGCTGGCGGGTGACGCCGACGGCCAGGCGGCCACCCAGCTGAACCAGATCCTGTCCGCCCGTCCGGCCTTCAAGGTCAAGGCGGTGCCGCGCATCTACCAGCTGGACCGCCTGGACGACCCGGCCCAGGTGGCGGGCGTCTCGCTCAACACCCGCCATGCGGTGGCCGAGGAAGACGCCGACCTGCTGGTGTGGGGCGATTTCGGCAAGGACGGCTACCGCCTGCGCCTGGCCACCGCCAGCAACGACGACGAGCGCGCCGCCTCGTTCGGCGCCACCACCCGCATCGAGCTGCCGGCCGAGCTGGGCGAAGGACCGTCCAACCTGCTTTACGCCGCCTGCCTCGCCGCCGTCGAGGTGCCGACGGAAGCCCACCGCAACTCCATCCGCCGCCTGATGCCGGCCGCCGCAGCAGGGGTGGAAAGCCTGGCCGCCAAGCCGCCGGTGCAGATGTCCATGGGACAGCAGCGCTCGTGCCAGCTGGTGTTCGGCCATATCGCCACCATCAACGCCATGGTGGTGCCCGCCGAAGAGACCGAGCTGTGGTTCGACAAGGCCATCAACGCCTATCGCCAGGCCCAGCGCCGCCTGGCCCGCACCGATCCGTCGTGGGAAGCCGGCCTGATCCACAAGCATGTGGGCGCGGTGCTGTCGGCCAAGGCGGAACGCTCCAAGGACCCGGCCCCGCTGCTGGAAGAGGCCATCAAGGAATGGCGCAACGCGGTCGAGCACCTGCCCCGCGCCCTGATGCCGCAGGAATGGGCCTCGGCCCAGGTGCGGCTCGGCGTGGCGCTCTATCGCCTGGACCTGAAGACCGGCCAGACCGAATTGCTGCGCGAATCGGTGCAGGCGCTGCAGGCCACGCTTCAGGTCTATTCCCGCACCGAGACGCCGAGCCGCTGGGCCGAGGTGATGCACAACATCGCCCAGGTGCTGGAGGTCTACGGCGACCAGTTGAAGAACACCGAGGTCCTGAAGCGCTCCATCGACGCCTGCCATTCGGTGTTGGAGATCCGGACGCGGGAACGTTCGCCGCTGTCTTGGGCCGCCACCCAGAACACGCTGGGCTCGGCCCTGTTCCTGCTGGACCGCCATTCCAGCGGCGCCGGCCACCTGACCGAGGCGGAACAGGCCCTGGCCGCCGCGCTGGAGGTGTTCCAGGCCCACGGCGCCAAGGGCCCCGCCAAGGTGGCGGCCAAGAATCTCGGCCATGTGCGCAAGCTGGCCGAAACCCGCAAGACCCGTCAGGTGATCGAGCCCCATTGGCTGGACGATCCCGACAGCAAGTAGCTTCCCAAACCGGCCGCCGCGCACTATGGTCCGGCAGCCCCGACTTTAGTTGATCGCCGTTCATGACCAAGCTCAGCCATATCCGCAATTTCTCCATCGTCGCCCATATCGACCACGGCAAATCGACCCTCGCCGACCGCCTGATCCAGGCCTGCGGCGCCATCGAGGCGCGCGAGATGAAGGAGCAGATGCTCGATTCCATGGATATCGAGCGCGAGCGCGGCATCACCATCAAGGCCCAGACCGTGCGGCTGGAATACAAGGCCAAGGACGGCAAGACCTATCAGCTGAACCTGATGGACACCCCCGGCCACGTGGACTTCGCCTACGAGGTCTCGCGCTCGCTGGCCGCCTGCGAGGGCTCGCTGCTGGTGGTGGACGCCAGCCAGGGCGTCGAGGCCCAGACGCTCGCCAACGTCTATCACGCGCTGGACGCCGGGCACGAGGTGGTGCCGGTCTTGAACAAGATCGACCTGCCGGCGGCCGAGCCCGAGCGCGTCAAGCAGCAGATCGAGGACGTCATCGGCCTGGACACCACCGACGCGGTGATGATCTCGGCCAAGACCGGCATCGGCATCGGCGACGTGCTGGAAGCCCTGGTCACCCGCCTGCCCTGCCCCGAGGGCGACGCCGACGCGCCGCTGCAGGCCCTGCTGGTGGATTCCTGGTACGACCCCTATCTGGGCGTCATCATCCTGGTGCGCATCAAGAACGGCGTGCTGAAGAAGGGCCAGAAGATCCGCATGATGGCCACCGAAGCCACCTATCAGGTGGATTCCTGCGGCTATTTCACGCCGAAGCTGGTGCAGACCACCGAACTGCGCCCCGGCGAGATGGGCTTCTTCACCGCCGCCATCAAGGCTGTGGCCGACACCAAGGTGGGCGACACCGTCACCGATGACAGGAAGCCCGCCGAAAGCCCGCTGCCCGGCTTCAAGCCCAGCGTGCCGGTGGTGTGGTGCGGCCTGTTCCCCATCGACGCCGCCGATTACGAGGATCTGCGCGACTCGCTCGCCAAGCTGCGCTTGAACGACGCCAGCTTCCAGTACGAGCCCGAGACCTCGGCCGCGCTGGGCTTCGGCTTCCGCTGCGGCTTCCTCGGCCTGCTGCACCTCGAGATCATCCAGGAGCGCCTGGAGCGCGAGTTCAACCTGGACCTCATCACCACCGCGCCAAGCGTGGTCTACCGCGTCCACACCACCAACGGCGCGATGGAAGAGCTGCACAATCCCGCCGACATGCCCGACCCGGCCCGCATCGACCACATGGAAGAGCCGTGGATCAAGGCCACCATCATGGTGCCCGACGAGTATCTGGGCCCCGTGCTGACGCTGTGCACCGAGCGCAGAGGCCAGCAGGTGGACCTGACCTATGCCGGAAGCCGCGCCATGGCGGTCTACAAGCTGCCCTTGAACGAGGTGGTGTTCGACTTCTACGACCGGCTCAAATCCATTTCGCGCGGCTATGCCAGCTTCGACTACGAGGTGGATTCCTATTCGGAATCCGATCTGGTCAAGGTCTCCATCCTGGTCAACGCCGAGCCGGTGGACGCGCTATCCTTCGTGGTGCACCGCGCCAACGCCGAAAGCCGGGGCCGCGGCATCTGCCAGCGCCTGAAGGAGCTGATTCCGCGCCAGATGTTCCAGATCGCCATCCAGGCCGCCATCGGCGGGCGCATCGTGGCGCGCGAAAGCATCAGCGCGTTGCGCAAGGACGTCACCGCCAAGTGCTATGGCGGCGACGCGACCCGCAAGCGCAAGCTGCTGGAGAAGCAGAAGGAAGGCAAGAAGCGCATGCGCCAGTTCGGCAAGGTGGAGATTCCGCAATCCGCCTTCCTGGCCGCCCTCAAGATGGGTGATTCCTAGGCGCGTCCTCTCCCTCGTCATGGCCGGGCTTGACCCGGCCATCCACGCGGTGCCGCAGGAAAGACGTGGATACCCGGCACAAGGCCGGGCATGACGGGGTTTTCCCGCCTCCGACAACGTGCTTCACTTGCCCCTCAACTTAACGGGCGGGACCGGATGACCGGCAAGGCTTCCACACGGGCGAAGAGCGGCGAGTTGCCCGAACTGCGCGCCGAGGAGCTGGCGTCCCGCTTTCCCCCGCTGCTGGTCGAGGCCGAGCGGGTGGCGCAATCGGTGGCCCAGGGCGTCCACGGCCGCCGCCGCGCCGGCTCCGGCGATTCCTTCTGGCAATACCGCCGCGCCCAGCCGGGCGACGGGGCCGGGTCCATCGACTGGCGCCGTTCGGCCCGCTCCGACCACCTCTATGTGCGCGAGACGGAATGGGCGGCGTCCCAGACCGTCTGGCTGTGGCTGGACGGCTCGCCCTCCATGCGCTGGCGCTCGGACACCGGCCTTCCCACCAAGCACGCCCGCGCCAGCCTGCTGGTCCTGGCGCTGGCCGCCCTGCTGCTGAGGGGCGGCGAACGGGTCGCCTGCCTGACCGGCGAGGCGCCGCCTTGCTGGGGCAGCGGAGCGCTGGGCCGCCTTGCTTTGGCGCTGGAGCGCGCCGGCGACGCGCCCCTTTCCCCGCCCGCCCGCCTGCCCCGCCACGCCACCCTGGTCCTGGCCGGCGACTTCCTCGATCCCCTGGACGACGTCGCCGCCCACATCGAATCCCTGGCTCAGGCGGGGGCGTCGGGCCATCTGCTGCAGGTGCTGGACCCCGCCGAGGAAAGCCTGCCCTATGCGGGGCGCCTGCGCTTCCTGGGCCTGGAGGGCGAGGGCGAGCTGGAGACCGGTCGGGCCGAGGATCTGCGCGCCGCCTATCAGGAGCGTCTTGCCGCCCGGCGCGACGCCTTGTCCGCCCTGGCCCGTTCCCTGGGCTGGAGCTTCGCCACCCACCGCACCGACCGCCCCGCAGCCCCCTGCCTGCTGGCCCTGGCGCAGAAAGTGGGGGGGCTGGCCCCATGATGGTCATCGGCGGCCTCACCTTCGCCGCCCCCTGGGCCCTGGCGCTGCTGGCCGGGCTGCCGCTGCTGTGGCGGCTGCTGCGCGTGACGCCGCCCCGGCCGCGCAAGGTGTCCTTTCCCGCCCTTTCCCTGCTGCTCGGCCTCGACACGGCGCGACGCCAGGCCGAAGCCACGCCGTTCTGGCTGCTGGCGCTGCGCCTCGCCCTGGCCGCCGCCCTGATCCTGGCCGCCGCCGGCCCCAGCCTCGCCCCCCATTCCCCCATCCGTGGCGACGGGCCGCTGTTGCTGCTGGTCGACGACGGCTGGGCGGCGGCGCGCGATTGGGACAGACGGCGCGAGCATCTGGACCAGGTGCTGGCCGCCGCCGAACGCTCGGGACGCCCCGTCGTGACGCTCGCCACCGCGCCGCCCGCCGATGGCGGGCCGGTCGCCCTGGGGCGGCTGATGCCGGCGGCCGATTCCCGCGCCCTGGCGGCGGGGCTGGAGCCCCGGCCATGGCCCACCGACCGCGCCGGGGCGCTGAAGGCCCTGGACTCCCTACCCTTCGACCGGGCGGGGCAAGTGGTGTGGCTGAACGACGGATTGGCCGACCCGGCGGACGGGGCCCTTTCGCGCCGCCTGCAGGGCCTGGGCGGCGGATTGGAGATCGTCACGGGGCGCAGCGGCCGCCTGCTGCTGCCGGGAACCCAGGCCGAACGGTTGGCCCCGGTCATCCGCCGCCTGCCCTCGGACGAGGCCGAACCCGTGGACATCCTCGCCCTGGACGCCAAGGGAACGGTCCTGGCGCGGGGCGAAGGCCGCTTCGAGGCGGGCCGCGCCACCACGGACATCCCCCTCGACCTGCCCACTCAGCTGCGCAACCGCCTGACCCGCCTGGAGATCGAGGGCGAGCGCTCGGCCGGCGCCACTCTGCTGCTGGACGAAGGCAGCCGGCGGCGGAGCGCAGGCCTAGCCGGCGGCGACCCGGCTTCCGCGCCGCTGCTCGACCGCCTGTATTACGTGGAGCGCGCCCTGGCCCCCCATGCCGAGCTGAAGCGGGGCGAGGTGGCGGAGCTGGCCGCCGATCCCGCCCTGGACGTGATCGTCCTGGCCGACGTGCCGCTGCCGCCCGGCCCCAACGCCGCCCGGCTGGCCGCCAGGGTCGAGCAGGGCGCCGTGCTGCTGCGCTTCGCCGGGCCGCTGCTGGTCCAGAGTGCAACCGATGATCCGCTGCTGCCGGTCCGCCTGCTGTCGGGGGGGCGCACCCTGGGCGGCGTGCTGTCGTGGACGACGCCCATGCGCCTCGCCCCCTTCCCCGAAGCCTCGCCCTTCCACGGGCTGGTCATCCCCGACGACGTGGAGATCCGCTCGCAGGTGCTGGCCGAGCCGGGGCTGGAGCTGTCGTCGCGCACCTGGGCCAGTCTGGCCGACGGCACGCCGCTGGTCACCGCCCACCGGCGCGGCAAGGGGCTGGTGGTGCTGATCCACACCAGCGCCAACGCCGAATGGGGCAATCTGGCCCTGTCGGGCCTGTTCGTGGACATGCTGCGCCGGATGACCGCCCTGTCGCAGAGGGGAAGCGGCGCGACCGTCCAGGCGGGAAAGCTGGCGCCGGCCGAGGTGCTGGACGGGCTGGGACGCGCGCACCCCGCCGCCGGTATCAATCAGCCGCTGGACCAGGGCGCCCTGGCCGCCACCTTGCCCCAGCCCCGCCATCCCCCCGGCCTGTATGGTCCGGCCGAGGGGCGGGTCGCCTTCAACCTGGGCCCCGCCTTGGCCCCGCCCGAGCGTTTCGTCCCGCCGCCCGGCGCCACCGGCACCCGGCTGGGCGAAAGCCGGCCCGGCCTGGATTTCCGCCCGCCCTTGGCTCTGGCCGCCCTGCTCCTCGCCCTGATCGACATGGCCGCCACCTTTACGCTGCGCGGCCTTTTGTGGCGGGCCGCCCTCGTTGCCGTCGCCCTGGGGGGGCCAAGCGAGACCAGGGCCGCCTCCTTCGCCCTGGAAGCCGGGCTCGCCACCCGGCTGGCCTGCATCGCCACCAAGGATTCCGCCCTCGACCGCCTGTGCCTGGCCGGCCTGCGCGGACTGTCGGCGCGTCTGGCCGAACGCTCCACCGCCGAGATGGCCGAGCCCATGCTGGTCGATCCCGACCGCGACCCGGTGGTGTTCTTTCCCCTGCTCTACTGGCGGATCACGCCCGGCCAGCAACCGCCCTCGGAGCAGGCAGCCGAGAAGCTCAACGCCTACATGGCCAAGGGGGGCGTGATCCTGTTCGACACCGGCGACGAGGGCAACGCCGGGGCCGGTCCCGATGCGGCCGAGCTGGAGCGCCTGCGCCGTCTGGTGGCCGGATTGGCCCTGCCGCCGCTGGTCCCCATGGGGCCCGACCACGTGCTGACCCGCTCGTTCTACCTGCTGAAGGGCGTGCCGGGACGCTGGGACGGCGCCACCTTGTGGGTCAGCCAGGGGGCCGAGGCCGGCAATGACGGCGTCTCGCCGGTGGTGCTGGGCGGCAACGACTGGATGGCCGCCTGGGCGGTGGACGAGCGCGGACGCCCCACCCATGCCGTGGTGCCGGGCGGCGAGCGCCAGCGGGAATACGCCTACCGCTTCGGCATCAATCTGGTGATGTACGCGCTGACGGGGAACTACAAGGCCGATCAGGTCCACCTGCCGGCCATCATGGATCGGCTGAAACGATGAGCTTTCATACGCTCGCCTTCGCCCCCCTGTTCCCTTGGCCGGTGATTGCCGCGCTGGGAGCCGCCGCGCTGCTGCTGGTCGGCATCGGCGTCTGGCGGCGGGCGTCCGGCACCGTGCTCCGCGCCGTGGTGCTGGCCATGCTGCTGGCCATGCTGGCCAATCCCCGCCTGCTGGCCGAAAACCGCACGCCGCTGGCCGACGTAGCCCTGGTGGTGGCAGACGAAAGCCCGTCCCAGGCCATCGGCGACCGCCCGGCCCAGACCCGGGCGGCGACCGACGAACTGACCCGGCGCCTCGGCCAGATCAAGGGGCTGGAGGTACGGATCGAGCGGGTGGGGGCGGAGCCGGGCGCCGACCGGGGCACAAGGCTGTTCGAGGCCGCCGAGCGGGCGCTGGCCGACGTGCCGCGCCGCCGGCTGGCCGGAGTGGCGCTGATCACCGACGGCCGCGTCCACGACGTGCCGGCCGATTTGGGCCGCTCGCTCGGCGCGCCGGTCCACACGCTGCTGACCGGTCGGCCGGGCGAGCGCGACCGCCGCCTGGTGCCCGGGGCCTCGCCCGCCTTCGCCCTGGTGGGAGAGAACGCCACCCTGGCCTTCCGCGTCGAGGACCAGGGGGCCAAGGGCGAGGCGGTGGTGGCGGTCCGCGTCGACGGCAAACCCTTCGCGGCGATCACCGTGCCGCTCAACCGCGACGCCACCCTGGAGGTGCCCATCCTCCATGCCGGGGCCAACGTGGTGGAGTTGGAGGCCGAGGCCGGGCCGGGCGAGCTGTCCCTGGTCAACAACCGCGCCGCCCTGTCCATTTCCGGGGTGCGCAACCGCCTCAAGGTACTGCTGGTATCGGGCGAGCCCCATGCCGGCGAGCGCACCTGGCGCAACCTGTTGAAGTCCGACCCGGCGGTGGATCTGGTCCACTTCACCATCCTGCGGCCGCCGGAAAAGGACGACCAGACCCCCATCCGCGAGATGAGCCTGATCAGCTTTCCCGTGCGCGAGCTGTTCGAGGAGAAGCTCTCCGAATTCGACCTGATCATCTTCGACCGCTACCGCCGCCGGGGCGTGCTGGCCCCGGCCTATTACCGCAACCTCGCCCGCTATGTGCAGAACGGCGGCGCCCTGCTGGCCGCCGTGGGGCCGGAATTCGCCGAGGCCGACGGCATCGCCGAATCCGCCCTGGCCGACGTGCTGCCGGCGCTGCCCACCGGAGCCAAGCTGGAGCGCGAGTTCCGCCCCCGCCTGACCGATGCGGGCCGCCGCCATCCCGTCATGGCCGGACTGGCCGGCACAAGGCCGGGCGATCCGCCCTGGGGCAGTTGGATGCGCCAGATCGAGGTGGGAACCGCCAAGGGCGCCACCTTGCTGTCGGGCATCGACGACCGCCCGCTGGTGGTGCTGGACCGGGTGGGCGAGGGCCGCGTCGCCATGGTGCTGTCCGACACCCTGTGGCTGTGGGCGCGGGGCTGGGAGGGCGGCGGCCCCCATGCCGAGATGACGCGACGCCTGGCCCACTGGCTGATGAAGGAGCCCGACCTGGAGGAAAGCGCCCTGCTGGCCTCGGTGGACGGCGGGCGGCTGGAGGTGGCGGCGCGCGGCGCCACCGGACCGGTGGACGCCACCATCATCGCGCCCGACGGCGCCCAGACGCCCATTTGGCTTCAACCCGACGACCAGGGCGTGGCGCGGGCAAGCGTGGAGGCGGCCCAGACCGGCCTGTGGCGCGTCGCCACCGCCGACGGCCGGGTCGCCCTGGCCGCCGCCGGCCAGGCCAATCCAGTGGAACTGGCCGAACTGGCGGCCACGTCCGAACGCCTCGCCCCCGTCGCCAAGGCCACCGGCGGGGCGCTGGCCTGGCTGGCCGAGGGCGGCGTGCCCGAACCGAAACGGGTGGCGCCCGGCTCGGTCGCCGGTGGTCCGGGCTGGATGGGCCTGGAGGAGAAGGGCGACTATGTGGTTGACGGAATTCGCGAAATCGCCCTGGCCCCCGCCCTGCTCCTGGCGCTTTTCGGCCTCGGCCTGCTGCTGGCGGCATGGCGAAATGAAACGAGGTGACGCATTTTTTGCCGGTCATCGGCAGATTCGATTTGGAATATCGGTCCGGCCGATGTAAGGAGTTCTTACCTATAGGTTAATGGGGGGTGGGCTGGTTAGACTTGCCCCGCTCTTCGACCGGGCAGGCCATCCGAAACGTGGGGGACGTCAGGACAGTGACCGAAAAGCGACTGATCCCGGCAGCCGGAAAGCGGCTTAAGGCGTTGCGTCGCGCCGCGTCCTGGGCCATTCCCGAATGGCAGGTCTTCATCCGCCGCCCCAACGGCACCGCCGAGCATTTCACCTTCACCCGCAAGCGCCAGCTGGTCCTGCTGGGCATCATGGCCGGCATCACGGTATGGGCGGGCATCGTCTCGGCCCTGTTGACCCGCCAGCCCGACGAGATCGCCGCCAAGGAACGCCAGCTGGACGAGATGATGGCCGCCACCCGCGCCGCCCAGTACCGCCTGGCCTCGTCGCAGAAGATGGTCGCCGACATCGCCCGCGAGGTGGATCTGGTCCATTCCAACGTGGTGGTGCTGGCCGAAACCAACGCCACCCTGGCCAAGGACCAGCCGCCCAAGAAGGTCGCCGTCCCGGCCAAGCGCGGCAAGAGCGGCGAGCCGGCCTTGAGCGACGACGGAGAGGAGGCGCGCGCCGTGCGCGAGCAGGTCCGCCGCCTGGAGGGCTCGCTGGAACGCCTGCGCGTCGCCTATTCCCAGGCGGTGCAGAACACCGACGCCGCCGCCCAGTCGCGCATCTCCGACACCGAGCGCCTGCTGGCCCGCTTAGGCCTTGACGCGTCGCGCCTGTTCGAGCGCCGCGACCGCGACGCCGGCCGTGGCGGCCCGTTCATTCCGCTCAACACCCTGACCGGCGACACCGGCCTGACCGGGCTGGTCGACCGCCTGGACCGCTGGAGCGGCATCAAGGCGGTGATGCAGAAGATGCCGCTGGGCGAGCCGCTGCACGAGGATTACGACCTCAACTCCACCTTCGGCACCCGCAACGACCCGCTGAACCGCCGCACCGGCGTGCACGAGGGCGTCGACCTCGGCGCTCCGCACGGCACCCCGATCTACGCCACCGGCGAAGGCGTGGTGGAGTTCGCCGGCCCCTGGGACCGCTACGGCCTGACCGTCGAGATCAACCACGGCAACGGCGTCGCCACCCGCTACGCCCACATGTCGCGCATCAAGGTCAAGGAAGGCCAGAAGGTGACGCGCTCGACCGTGGTCGGCCTGCTGGGCAACACCGGGCGCTCCACCGGCCCCCATCTGCATTACGAGGTCCGCGTCGCCGACGTGGCCAAGGATCCCCTCAAATTCATCGCGGCAGGTGAAAATGCTCCCAAAGCTTGGTAAGGCCCTTGGGGCGGTATCCGCCGCCACCCATTCCGCCCGTCATGGCAATAACGGCCTGCCCCTGTCGGTGATCGGCGCCGACGTGCGCATCGTCGGCAACATCTTCACCCAGGGCGAGATGCAGATCGACGGCCAGGTGGAGGGCGACATCTCCTGCCACCGCCTGCTGGTGGGCGAGGGTGCGCGCATCACCGGCGAGGTCACCGCCGAGACCGTGCAGGTCCATGGCGAGCTGAACGGCAAGATCAACGCCTCATCGGTGGTGATCGCCAAATCGGCCAAGGTCATCGGCGACGTGATCCAGGACAGCCTGGAGATCGAGGCCGGCGCCTCCATGGAAGGCCGTCTGGTGCGCAAGGCCGGCTCGTCCATCAAGGCGCTGGAAGCTCCGGCCGCCAAGGGCAACGGCGCTTCCGACCCCGCCGAGGCTCCGCCGCCGGCCAAGCCCGATCTCAACCAGGAAGCCGCCGGCACGGCATGATCACCACCTATCATGCCACCCCGGGTGGCGTGACCCCAGGGAGCGTGATCACGGGCGGGACCGAGCATGTGGGCCGCGAGGCCCTGTGGATCGACCTGCTCGCCCCCTCGCCCGAGGAGATCGCCCTGGTCGAGGCCCGCACCGGGCTGGATCTGCCGTCCAAGGACCGCATGCAGGAAATCGAGACCTCGTCGCGGCTGTCGCGGCTGGGCGACGCATTGGCGATGACCGTGCCGGTGCTGACCGGCGCCAGCGGATTCGAGCCGCGCAACACCGCCGTGACCTTCATCCTGAGCGGCACATTGCTGGTGACGCTGCGCCACGACACGCCGCACGCCATGGCCACCTATTCGGCGGCGCTGCCCGCGGCGCATCCCGTCCCGGTCAACGGCGGCGATGTGATGCTGGGCCTGATGGAAGCCATCGTCGACCGCATCGCCGACGTGCTGCAGGACCTGGGCGCCGGGCTGGACGGCATCTCGCACCGCATCTTCCACCAGCCCCACGGCCCCCAGCACCGCCGCCGCCGCGCCGGCTCGCGCGAGATGGAGGCCCTGCTGCGCACCATCGGGCGGACCGGCGACCTGTCGGGCAAGGCGCGGGAAACCCTGCTGGGCCTCAAACGCGCCACCGCCTTCCTGCCCCACGGCGAGGGCGCCATGGGCCTGAGCAACCTGCCCGACCGCCTGCGGGCCATCGACCAGGACCTGCACTCCCTGGCCGAATACACCGACTTCCTGGGCAACAAGATCAATTTCCTGCTGGACGCCACCCTGGGCCTGATCGGCATCCAGCAAAATCAGGTGATCAAGCTGTTCACCATCATGTCGGTGCTGTTCCTGCCCCCCACCCTGGTGGCCAGCTGGTACGGCATGAACTTCAAGATCATCCCGGAACTGCAGTGGGAACTGGGCTACCTTTGGGCCATCGGCCTGGCCGTGGTCTCGGCGGTGCTGCCCTACATCTACTTCCGCCGCAAGGGCTGGGTGTAGCTCAGCCCCCCTTGGCCGCCTGGGCCAGCCGGGCCTGTTCCGGGGCGTAGGCCGCACCTTGCCACAGCATGGAATAGGCGATCTCCTCGTTGCCGTTCTCGCACAATTCCAGCACCGACCTGAACAGCGGCTGGAAGGTGGCGGACCGGTGGGACTGCTCGTGCTCGGCGAAGCTGTTCCAGAAGGTGACGATCAGGGCTTCGCGCCCGGCCAGCGGCGAGCCGACCGCCTGGCCCACCGTCGAGCCCTCGTTGGAGATCATGCCCGAATTCAGGCAGACGAAGCCGCCGATGAAGCCGGTTTCCGAGTGCCAGGTCTTGACGTTCTCGCACAGCAGCGCCACCCGCTCCTCCAGGTCGTCCACCGTGAAGCCCGGGCGCAGCACCACCCGGTTGACCGTCACCACGCCGCCGGGCGGAAATCCATCGATCAGCATCCACGCCTCCTATATTCGATGATGCTGATATTGTGATTGCCGGGTAGGATTCAAGAGCGGCGCGCGCCGCGATCAGCCGCCATTGAGGCGGCGGCCAAGGGCGCGAAAAGCGCCCGCCCGGCGAGGGACGAACATAAATGGTTCAAGCCCCGCTCTTGCCGCCGCCGCTATCCTCGGGAAAGATGGCGTTATTCCAGGGGGAGCGGACATGGCGGCGGACACACCCTTACCACAGGCGCAGCGGGCCTTTGCCGCCGCCGCCCAGGCATGGCGGGACGGACGATGGGACGACGCCGAGCAGGGCTTCGCCACCGCCGCCCTGCTGGCGCCCGCCTGGGCGTCGGCCCACGCCAATCTGGGCGCCGTCCTGCGCCGCCAGGGCAAGCCGGCGGCGGCGGTGGCCAGCTATCGCCGCGCCATGGCCGTGGGCGGCGACGACGCCTCCACCTTGTCCAACCTGGGCAACGCGCTGCGCGACCTGGGGCGGCTGGAGGAAGCGGAGGCCGCGCTCCGCCGGGCCGTGGAGCTGGCCCCCGGCAATGGCGGCTACGCCTACAACCTGGCCCTGGTGCTGCGCGACCGCCGCAAGCACGAAGAGGCCCACGCCATGCTGAGCGAACTGGTGGCGGCCGAGCCCGACAACGCGGAAATCCAGTGGGACCTGGCGCTGGCCGACCTCTACATGGGCGATTACGAGACGGGCTTCGCCGGTTACGAATGGCGCATCAGGCTGGCCCGCAATCCCACCCGCCCCCTGCCGGGGCCGCGCTGGACCGGCGACGATCCCAAGGGCCGCACCATCATGCTGCTGGCCGAGCAGGGCTTTGGCGACGCGCTGCAATTCGTCCGCTACATCCCGCTGCTGGCGACGCAGGGCGCCAGGGTGGTGCTGGAATGCCTGCCCGAGCAGAGCGAATTGTTCGCCGGACTGCCCGGCCTGGCGGCGCTGGTGCCCAAGGGCGCCGCCCCGCCCGTCCATGATTGCTGGGCCCCCCTGGCCAGCCTGCCCCATCTGATGAAGACCCGCTTCGAGTCCATTCCGGCCCAGGTGCCTTATCTCAAGGCCCCGCCACGCCCCAATCTGCGCCTGGAGCCGCCGCCGGGCCAGAAGCTGTCGGTGGGACTGGTCTGGGCGGGCAAGACCACGCCGCGCGACCGCTCCTGGCCGCTGGAGGACTTGTTGCCGCTGCTGGCCGATCCCCGCGCCACCTTCTATTCGCTGCAGATGGGTCCGCGCGCCGAGGACCTGAAGCGCACCGGCATCGAGCGGCTGGTGCGCGACGCCGGCCCGGTGCTCAAATCCTTCGCCGACACCGCCCATGTGATGGAGCGGATGGACCTGATCATCACCATCGACACCTCGGCGGCCCATCTGGCCGGGGCGCTGGGCCGCCCGGTCTGGGTGCTGCTGCGCTACGTTTCCGATTGGCGTTGGCAAGACGAACCGCTAACGTCACCCTGGTACCCGACCATGCGGCTGTTCCGGCAGCCCGACCCCTCGGACTTCAAGACCCCGGTGGCCGAGATGGCCGCCCAATTGGCTTCCCTCATCGACGCCCCCCTCACCGACGAAAGACACTGACATGCTGATCGCCAAGGACACCGTCGTCACCCTGACCTACCGCGTCAGCGATTCCGACGGCAACATCGTCGACGAGGGCGCCGAGCCCATCATCTATCTGCACGGCGGCTACGGCGGCCTGTTCCCCCGGCTGGAGGAAGCCCTGGACGGCAAGGAAGCCGGCCACGAGCTGCACATCAAGCTGCAGCCCGAGGACGCCTTCGGCGAATACGACGCCGAACTGGTCAGCGTCGAGGAGGCCTCGCTGTTCCCCGACAACGTGGTGGTGGGCATGCAGTTCGAGCGCGTCATGGACGGCAACCAGGACGAGGCCATGCTGTTCTCGGTCACCGACGTGGCCGACGGCAAGGTGGTGGTGGACGGCAACCATCCGCTGGCCGGCATGGCGCTGGTGTTCGACTGCACCGTGGCCGAGATCCGCGCCGCCTCGGACGAGGAGGTCGAGCACGGCCATCCCCACTTCCCCGGCCATCACCACCACTGAGTCCAGGCATCATTGACTTAGAGCCAGCCCGGAGTATGTTCTGGGCCCCGTTTTCAGACCGTTCGAGCAGGAACCCGCCATGAGCTTCGCCGCCCTTGAAAAGACCATCGACGCCGCCTGGGAAGCCCGCGACGGCATCAACCTCCAGACCAAGGGCGAGGTGCGCGACGCCGTCGAGGCGACCCTGGCCGCCCTGGATTCCGGCACGCTGCGCGTCGCCCAGAAGACCGACGGCAAGTGGCTGGTCAACCAGTGGGCCAAGAAGGCGGTGCTGCTGTCCTTCCGCCTGTCGGACAACAAGGTGATGGGCGACGGCCCCGCCACCTGGTTCGACAAGGTCCCCACCAAGTTCGAGGGCTGGGACGATTCCCGCTTCCGCGCTGCCGGTTTCCGCGCCGTGCCGGGCGCCGTGGTGCGCCGCTCGGCCTTCATCGCGCCGGGCGTGGTGCTGATGCCCAGCTTCGTCAACCTGGGCGCCTACGTCGATTCCGGCACCATGGTCGACACCTGGGCGACGGTGGGCTCGTGCGCCCAGATCGGCAAGAACGTGCACATCTCGGGCGGCGCCGGCATCGGCGGCGTGCTCGAGCCGCTGCAGGCCGGGCCGGTGATCATCGAGGACAACTGCTTCATCGGCGCCCGCGCCGAGGTGGCCGAGGGCGTCATCGTCGAGACCGGCGCGGTGCTGTCCATGGGCGTCTATATCGGCGCGTCTACCAAGATCGTCGACCGCGAGACCGGCGAAGTGTTCATGGGCCGCGTGCCGGCCTATTCCGTGGTGGTGTCGGGCACCATGCCGGGCAAGCCCCTGCCCGACGGCACGCCGGGCCCCAACCTCTATTGCGCGGTGATCGTCAAGCGCGTGGACGAGCGCACCCGCTCCAAGGTCGGCATCAACGAGCTGCTGCGCGACTGATGACCCTTTCCGACCCCGTCCCGCTGGCCCAGGCCCTGATCCGCTGTCCCAGCGTCACGCCCGACGACGCGGGCGCGCTGGACGTGCTGGCCGGGGCGCTGGAAGACCTGGGCTTTGCCTGCCACCACGTCCGCTCGGCGACCGGCGGGCCGGAGATCAGGAACCTCTATGCCCGCTTAGGGACCGAGGCTCCCAACATCTGCTTCGCCGGCCACACCGACGTGGTGCCGCCCGGCAAGGGCTGGACGGCCGAGCCGTTCGGCGGCGCCCTTGACCAGGGCCGCCTGTTCGGGCGCGGCGCCGCCGACATGAAGGGCGCCATCGCCTGCTTCGTCGCCGCCGTGGCGCGCCTCAAGGCGGACGGGGGCCTCCGGGGCTCGGTCTCGCTCTTGATCACCGGCGACGAGGAAGGCCCGGCGGTGGACGGCACCGTCAAGGTGCTGGACTGGCTGGCGGCCAGGGGCGAGCGCATGGATTGCTGCATCGTCGGCGAGCCCACCAATCCGAAGACGCTGGGCGACATGATGAAGATCGGCCGCAGGGGCAGCCTCAACTGCCGCCTGACGGTGTTCGGCAGCCAGGGCCATTCCGCCTATCCCCATCTGGCCGACAATCCCATCCCCCGCCTGCTGGAGATCCTGCGCCGGCTGACGGAGAAGCCGCTGGACGAGGGCACGCCCCATTTCCAGGCCTCGACCCTGGCGCTGACCACGGTGGACGTGGGCAACCCCGCCACCAACGTCATTCCCGCCGAGGCCCGCGCCGGCTTCAACATCCGCTTCAACGACCTGCATTCCGGTGCGTCGCTGGAAAAATGGATCAGGGACACCGTCGCCCAGGTCGAGGGCGAGTGCGAGGTCAAGGTGGAGGTGTCGGGGGAATCCTTCCTGACGCCCCCCGGCCAATTGTCCGAAGCCATCGCCCAGGCGGCCTTCGAGGTGACGGGATTGCGGCCCGAGGCCTCCACCTCGGGCGGCACCTCGGACGCCCGCTTCATCAAGAACCACTGCCCGGTGGTGGAGTTCGGGCTGGTCGGCCAGACCATGCACAAGTCGGACGAGCACGTGGCCGTCGCCGACATGGAGGCCCTGACCGAGATCTACCGCCGCGTCCTCGTGCGTCTGGCGGAAGCGCCATGATCACCGCCGGCGACATCTTCGCCGGCGTTTTCGGCGCCTGGCGGCTGGCCCGGCGCGACCCCACCGGGCTGATCTGGTTCGACGCCAGCCCGCGCGGCTTCGTCAACTCCTTCTGGGGGCCGGCGCTGATCCTGCCCGGCTTTCTGGCGCTGAGGGCGCTGGACGGCAGTTTCGAGGACGATCTGGCCCGGCCGCTGGCCGTCGAGCTGATCGCCTACGTCATCGGCTGCGTCGCCTTTCCGCTCGCCATGAGCCACATCTCGGAAGGCCTGGAACGCTCCCACCTCTATTTCCGCTACATCGTCGCCTACAACTGGTCGCAGGTCATCCAGATGGCGGTGCTGCTGCCGGTGGGATTGCTGATTCATCTGGCGCCCGGCCACGGCATGGCGCTGCTCAACCTGGCCATGACCGTGGTGGTGCTGGTCTACCAGGCCTACGTCGCCCACCAGGCGCTGGACGTCAAGCCCAGCGCCGCCGGCCTGCTGGTCCTTCTCGACCTGTCGATTGGCGCCCTGGTCCAGATGGTCGCCGCCCGCCTGCTGGCATGAAAAACGGGCCGCTTCCCGTTGGCAAGCGGCCCGTTGGCTTCATCTTGCGGGCGAGACGCCCGCGCTCCGACCAATCGGAGCGCGGCCGTCCCGGCCGCATTCGCCCCCTACTTCGCGGCGGCGAGGGCGGCGTCGTAATTGGGCTCGTCGGCGATCTCGGAGACCAGCTGGGTATAGGCCACCTTGCCGCCCTTGATCACCACCACGGCGCGGGCCAGCAGGCCGGCCAGCGGGCCGTCGACGATCTTGACGCCATAGCGCTCGCCGAAGCCCTTGTCGCGCATGTCGGACAGGGACTGCACCCGCTCGAGCCCTTCCGCGCCGCAGAAGCGCTTGTGGGCGAAGGGCAGGTCGGCGGAGACGCACAGCACGGCGACGCTGCCCAGCTTGTCCAACTCGGCATTGAAGCGGCGCACCGAGGCGGCGCAGGTGGGCGTGTCGATGCTGGGGAAAATGTTGAGGACGACGGTCTTGCCGGCCACCGCATCCAGGCTCACATCGGCGAGATCAACGCCGGTCAGGGAGAAAGCGGGAGCGGCAGCCCCCACCGACGGCAGAGTGCCGTTGGTGTTGATGGGATTGCCCTTGAGGGTGATGGCAGCCATGGCGGAACCTCTGGTTTTGTTTTTGGAAAGGCTCGACTCTGCCCCAGGCGGGCCCGCCAGGCAACCGATCGTCGGAATAAGAGGCGAGAATTTTCAGCGACGCTTGATGGCGCCCCACACCAGCCAGGCGGTGATGGCCGGCCCGCAGATCAGCAGAACCCGGTCCAGCGCCACGGCGAAGCCCCAGCGTTCGCCGGTAAGAAGCAGGGCCTGCTTGCACTTGTAGCGCTGCTGGAAGCTGCCTTCGCAGGCCTTCATGCGTTCCTGCATGGCCTTGCCGGTGTGGTTGTCGAAAATCTCGTCGGGCATGTCCTGGACGAAGAAGGTCCAGGTGGAAAAGCCCAGCCACAGGCAACAGGCCAGCGTCACCAGGATGTCGCCCAGACGCCGTCGGCGTTTTGGATCGGCCAAACCCTCGGCAATGAAATCAGGCAGCAGGAGCGACATCGGCGGCATGGGTCTGGAATCCTTCGAGCCCTGTCACGCTAACAGGTCGCGGTTAAGGGACGATTAAATCCGGCGCCCACGCCCGGGTTATCACGTATCCCCCCTTCCGCAAGTCCCTTCACTTTGCAGCGGCTCGACGATATTGTGTCGCCAAGACAGAAAACGTCACATTTCTGGGAGGCGCAACACGGCTTCCGGTTGAGATGGGGAAGCCGCCGGTGCGTTTAACTCGGACTCGAATCGTCACCCGCCTGACGGCCGGCTTTGCCGCCGTGCTGATGCTGACCGTGATCATGGCCGGAATGGCGGTCCGCACCATGCTGATCATGGCCGACATGGCGGCGGACCTCTATGCCCATCCCTTCGCCGTCACCAACGCCCTGATGCAGGTCGAATCGCAGGTCAACGCCATGCGCGCCGACATGCTGAAGATGATCTACGAGCATTCACCCACTGACGTCTCCCAATTGGCGGGGCAGGTCGCCATCAAGGAGAACGAGATGGCCGCCAGCCTGGCGGTGATCCGCGCCCAGTACCTGGGGCCCTCCGATGATGTGAAGCGCCTGTCGGACAAGCTGGCCGAGTGGAAGACGGTGCGCGACCAGAACATCCGCCTGTGCCAGGCCGGCGAGTTCGAGAAGGCCGCAGAGAACTCCCGCCGGTTCGGGGTACCGCAGATCGCCGGCCTGCGCCGCGAACTGGCCGGCATCTACGCCTTCGCCCAGGACAAGGCCGCCGAATTCAACCGCCGCATCGTCGAGCGCCGCGACGCCGCGCTCCGCGACATCGCCCTGACCCTGGCGGGCCTGCTGCTGCTCGGCGCCGTGCTGGCGCGGCTCATCACCCGCTCCATCGCGGTGCCGCTGGGCCAGTTGCGCGACGTCATGCACCAGCTGGCCGACGGCGACCTCTCCGTCGCCATCCCCAACCACTCGCGCGTCGCCGAGGTGGCCCGCATGGCCGCCGCCGTCGAGGTGTTCAAGCGGGCGGCGCAGCGTCTGGAAAGCGACGGCTGGATCAAGGACGGCGTGGCGCGCCTGTCCCCGGCGCTCCAGCAGGTGGATACGCTCGCCGAATTCGCCTCCACGGCCCTCGACTTCCTGGTGCCGCTGTCGGGCGCGGGCGTCGCGGTCTTCCACGGCCGCCCCTCGGCCAGCGGACGCTTCGTGCGCATGGGCGGCTGGGGCCTGTCGCCGTCCCACCACCAATTGCCGGACTCCTTCGCCCTGGGCGAGGGCGTCGCCGGTGAGGCGGCGCGCGGCGGCCAGCCCATCCTGATCCAGTCGCCGCCCGAATCCTGGCTGAACGTGGCCTCGGCCACCGGGGCCGCGGCGCCGGCCGAGATTCTGGTCGTCCCCGTCATGTCGCGCGGCGCGGCCCTGGCCGTGCTGGAATTCGCCAGCTTCACGCCGTTCAGCGAGGCCCAGCGGGCGGTGATCGAGGCCGCCCTGCCGGTCCTGGCCCTCAACCTGGAAATCCTGGCCCGCAACATCCGCACCCAGGACCTGCTGGAGGAGACCCAGACCCAGGCGGAAGAGCTGCGGACCTCGGAAGAGGAACTGCGCACCCAGAGCGAGGCGCTGCAGGTGGCCAACGAGGAGCTGCGCGTCTCGGAAGAAGAGCTGAAGGTCCAGCAGGAGGCCTTGCAGGCCGCCAACGAGGAACTGCGCCTGAAGACCGAGGCCCTGGAGGAACGCAGCCAGGCGCTGGAGGACTCCCGCGCCGAGGCCGACCGCCGCGCCGCCGAGGTGGAACAGGCCAGCCGCTACAAGTCCGAATTCCTGGCCAATATGAGCCATGAGCTCAGGACGCCGCTCAACAGCGTGCTGATCCTGGCCCGCGACCTGGCCGAAAACGAGGCCGGCAACCTGTCCCCCGACCAGACGGAATCGGCCCGCGTCATCCATGACAGCGGCACCCATCTGCTGGCCTTGATCAACGACGTCCTCGACCTGTCCAAGGTGGAGGCGGGCAAGATGACCCTGGCTCCGGTGGCGGTTCCCCTGGCCGATCTGGCCCAGGCAATCCGGGGGCGCTTCGCCCCGGTCGCCGCCGACAAGGGGTTGGACTTCCAGGTGGAGGTGGCGCCCGACCTGCCTGAATCGCTCTTTGCCGATCGCGGCAAGATCGAGCAGATCGTCAACAATCTGGTCAGCAACGCCATCAAGTTCACCGCCCAGGGCGGCGTCACGATCCGCCTCGCCACGGTGGCGGATGGCGGCGCCCTCACCCTGTCCGTGGCCGACACCGGCATCGGCATCGCCGAGCAGGACCGCCAGCGGATCTTCGCCGCCTTCGAACAGGCCGACAGCAGCACGTCGCGCCAGTTCGGCGGCACCGGCCTGGGCCTGACCATCTCGCGCCGGCTGGCCCGCCTGATGGGCGGTGACATCACCCTGGAGGACAACGGCGAACGCGGCAGCATATTCACTTTGACTCTGCCGCTGAACGGCGGGACGATTCCACCCCACCCTTGCGCGCCGCAATCGCCGCCCGCGATCGTCGAGGCTCCCGTATCGGAACTCGCCCCCGCCGACGCCCCCACGGCGGATGGAAAGCTGCTGCTGGTCATCGAGGACGATCCCGTTTTCCGGCGCGTCGTCTGCGAACTGGCCCAGGCGAAGGGCTTCGCCACCATCACCGCCGCCGACGGCAAGACCGGCCTGGATATGGCGCGCCTGCGCCGCCCCGGCGGCATCGTGCTCGACATCGGCCTGCCGGGCATGAGCGGCTGGGAGGTGATCGAAGGCCTCAGCCGCTCGCCCGAGACCCGGGGCATCCCGGTCCACGTGATCTCGGCCGGGGACGAACCGTCCAAGGCGGCCCGGCTGGGAATCGTCGGCCACCTGACCAAGCCGGTCAGCCGCGAGCAGATCAACGACGTCTTCGAGGTCCTGCTGCGGGCCGGATCGGCCACCGGACGCCGCCGCCTGCTGCTGGTGGACGGCAACGAGGTCAACCGCACCACCATCCGCCAGACCCTGGCCGGCCTGGACCTGGACATCACCATCGCCGAAACCGGCGCCCAGGCCCTGGAGCGGATCGCCAAGGAGACCTTCGACTGCATGGTGATCGATCTGGCGCTGCCCGACATGCAGGGCGCCGAAATCCTGGAACGGGCCGAGCGCGCCGGGCCGGGCCTGCCGCCGGTCATCGTCTATTCCAGCGCGGAACTCAGCCAGGAACAGACCCTCAGCATCCGCGAATTCACCGACAGCATCGTCATCAAGGGCGCGCGCTCGTCCGAGCGCCTGCTGGATGAGGTCGGGCTGTTCCTGCACGCCATCGAGGCCAGGGCCAACGGCAAGCCCAAGGCCAGGCCCCCCGCCGAGGCCGTCGACACGGCGCTGGCCGGGCGCACGGTGCTTCTGGTCGACGACGACATGCGCAACGCCTTCGCCCTGTCCAAGGTACTGCGCGCCAGGGGCCTCAAGGTCCTGATCGCCCAGGATGGCGCCAAGGCGCTCAGCCATCTGCAGGCCCGCGAACACATCGATCTGGTGCTGATGGACATCATGATGCCCGGCATGGACGGCTATCGCGCCATGGGCGAAATCCGCAAGGACCCGCGCTTCGCCAGGCTGCCCATCATCGCGCTCACCGCCAAGGCCATGCCGGGGGACCACGACCGCTGTCTGGCCGCCGGCGCTGACGACTATCTGACCAAGCCGGTGGACATCGAAATGCTGCGCCTGGCCATGGCGAAGGCGATCGAGCGGAGCGGCCATGCCGACCCGCACTGACCGCCTGCGCGCCCTCGAGGTGGACCTGTTCGTCGAGGCCCTGGCCCGGCGGCACGGCTATGATTTCAGCCATTACGCCAAGGCGTCGCTGCGCCGCCGGGTCTCGGCCCTGGCCATGAACCAGGGGTGTACGACCATCGCCGAGCTGCTGCCCAGGGTGATCCACGACGACAGCCTGCTGCCCACCATCCTGGCCACCCTGTCGGTGCCGGTGACCGAGATGTTCCGCGATCCGCCGGTCTTTCGGGCCGTCGCCGAGCGGCTTTTCCCGGTGCTGGCCACCTATCCCCGCCTCAACATCTGGCAGGCGGGCTCGGCCACCGGCGAGGAGGCCTATTCCCTGGCCATCCTGCTCGAGGAGGCCGGGCTGCTGCACAAGGCCCAGATCTACGCCACCGACATCAACGACGCCGCCATCGCCAAGGCCGAGGAGGGGATCTTCCCGGCCGAGCATGTGGCGCGCCATGACGCCGCCTACCGCAAGGCCGGCGGCGCCAGAAGCCTGTCCCACTATTTCAGCCTGGGCTACGGCTTCGCCAAGATCAGCGGCGCGCTCAAGGACCACATCTCGTTTGCCCATCACAATCTGGTCTCGGACGGCGTATTCTGCGAAGTGAACATGGTGATGTGCCGCAACGTGCTGATCTACTTCGACAAGAAGCTGCAGGACCACGTGCTGGGCCTGTTCGCCGCCAGCCTTTCGCGCGGCGGCTTCCTGTGCCTGGGCACGCGGGAGAACCTGGGAGGATCGGCGCAGGCGCACCACTTCTTCGCCATCGACAACGACCTGCGCCTGTTCAAGAAAAGCGGAGAGCTGGGGTGAGGCGGATCGAGGCCGTGGCCATCGGATGTTCGGCGGGCGGGATCAAGGCCCTGCACGACATCCTGCCGCACTTGCCCGCCGACTTGGGGGTGCCGGTGATCGTCGTCTGCCATTCCGGCCCTTCGGCCCGCGACCTGCTCAGTTCCGTGCTGGCCCGCGACTGCGCCCTGCCGGTGTCCGAGGCCGAGGAGCGCGCCCCCGCCTTGCCCGGCCGCGTCTATGTGGCGCCGCCCGACTATCACCTGCTGGTCGAGCCCGACGCCACCTTCGCCCTGTCGGTGGAAGCCCGCATCAATAACGTGCGCCCCGCCATCGACCCTTTGCTGGAATCGGCGGCGGAAGCCTGGGGCGAGGGATTGCTGGCGGTGCTGCTGACCGGCTCCAACGAGGACGGCGCCGCCGGCATGGCCGCCGTGCGCGAGGCGGGCGGCACCTGCATCGTCCAGGATCCCGACGACGCCGCCGCCGACACCATGCCGCGCGCCGCCATCACCCATGGCGGGGCGGACTGGATCGCGCCGGCGGACCGCATCGCCTTTCTCGTCGCCTCGCTGTGCCAGGCGTCCCTTCCCTCCCAGGACCACGCCCCATGAGCGCAATCCGGCCGAAGATCCTCATCGTCGACGACACGCCGGCCAATCTCCTGGCTCTCGGCAAGATCCTGAACAAGCTCGACGTCGAGGTGATCGAGGCCGCCAGCGGCAACGACGCCCTGATCCACTGCCTGGAACACGATTTCGCCCTGGCCCTGCTCGACGTCAACATGCCGGGCATGGACGGCTACGAGCTGGCCGGGCTGATGCACGACGAGCCGCGCACCGCCCAGGTTCCCATCATCTTCCTCACCGCCGCCTATTCCGACGAAATACACCGCCGCAAGGGCTATGACGTGGGCGCGGTGGAGTACATCCAAAAGCCCGTGGACGACTTCATCCTGCGGTCCAAGGCCCGCGTCTTCCTCGACCTCTATCTCAGCCGCCGGGCGCTGGAAGCCGAGCTGGCGCGCAGCACCGCCATGACCCAGGTTCTGAGAGAGAGCGAGGCCCGCCTGCGCCACGCGGTGTCCGAAGCCCCCATCCCCATCATGATCCACGCCGAGGACGGCGCCGTGGTGCTGCTCAGCCGGGTATGGACCGAGCTGACCGGCTATACCGCCTCGGACATCCCCACCGTCAAGGATTGGACTGCGCGGGCCTATGGCGCCAAGGGCGAGGAGATCGCCCGGCGCATCAAGGGCCTGTACGCCCTGGAAGGCCCTCGCGCCGAGGGCGAGCACGAGGTGATCACCGCCGACGGCTCGGTTCGGGTGTGGGATTTCCGCTCGGCGCCCATCGAGAAGCTGCCCGACGGCCGCCGGCTGGTGATCAGCATGGCGGTGGACGTCACCGACCGCCACCGCGTCCAGGAGGAACTGGCGGGCAAGACCTCCGAGCTGGAACGCTCCAACGCCGATCTGGAGCAATTCGCCTATGTGGCCAGCCACGACCTGCGCGAGCCGCTGCGCATGGTCAATTCCTTCCTCGGCCTGCTGGACAAGAAGTTCGGCCCCGCCCTGAACGACGAGGCCCGCGAGTATATCGGCTTCGCCCGCGACGGTGCCAAGCGCATGGATTCGTTGATTCTCGATCTGCTGGACTACTCGCGCATCGGCCGCAACGCCCTGCCGGAACAGGCCGTCGACCTGGGGCTGGCCCTGGCCACCGCCCGGTCCAACCTGACGGTCGCCATCGAGGAAAGCGGCGCCACCCTCGAACTGCCCCAATCCCTGCCGGCGCTGTGCGTCGACATGGGCGAGTTCGTGCGGCTGTTCCAGAACCTGATCGGCAACGCCATCAAGTACCGCTCGCCCGACCGGGCGCCGGTGATCTCGGTCACCGCCACGGCCCTGCCCAACGCCTGGGAGTTCCGCGTCGCCGACAACGGCATCGGCATCGAAGCCCAGTACTACGACCGCGTCTTCCAGATCTTCCAGCGCCTGCATTCCCGCGCCGAGACGGCGGGAACCGGCATTGGCCTCGCCGTCTGCAAGCGGGTGGTCAACCGCTATCGCGGCCGCATCTGGGTGGAATCCGTGCCGGGCGAGGGCAGCACCTTCTGCTTCACCCTGCCCGTTCCCAAACCGGGGATGTGACTCTGGAATCTGTCTGAGTTTGGTGGAAGCGGCTTTCCATTTCGTCACCCTCGGGCTTGACCCGAGGGTCCATGGATGGCCGGGTCAAGCCCGGCCATGACGAGGAGAGCAGGGGTTCCCACCCAACCGGCCCCCCCCTACCCCTTGGGCACGCCCGAGGTGGTCGAGTGCTCGAAATGCAGCGCCTCGCCGGGATGGACCACGTCGTGGGCCGAATGGGCGACACGGGCGGCCTCGGCGAAACCCGCCAGGATCAGCTTCAGCTTGCCGGGATAGGTGCAGATGTCGCCGGCGGCATAGATGCCCGGCGCATCCGTCGCCCCGGTGGCGGGGTCGACGGCGATCAGGTTGCGGTCCATGCCGAGATTCCACTGGGCGATGGGGCCGAGTTCGCTGGACAGGCCGTAGAAGGGCAGCAGCACGTCGGCGTCGAGCCGCTTGGCCTCGCCTTCCAGGGTGGCGACCACCACCGCCGACAGCCGGCCGTTTTCGCCCTCCAGGGCCTGCAGCTGATAGGGCACCACCAGCTCGACCGCGCCGGATTCGGCCAATTGCTTGAGGCGCGCCTCGGATTCGGGGGCGGCGCGGAACTTGGGCCGGCGATGCACCACCATCACCTTGGCGGCCACCTCGGCCAACGAAATGGCCCAGTCCACCGCCGAATCGCCGCCGCCGGCGATCACCACATTCTTGCCGCGGAAATCCTCGCGCCGGCGCACCAGATAGAACACGCTGGTGCCTTCGTATTGCGCCAGCCCGTCCAGCGGCGGGCGGTTGGGGCCGAAGGCGCCGCCGCCAGCGCAGACGATCACGGCCCGCGCCGCGATGGTCTCGCCGTTGGACAGGCCGCACAGCCAGCGCCCGTCCTCCAGGCGCGACAGCGTGCTCACCTGGGTGTCGAGGTGGTAGGTGGGGGCGAAGGGCGCCGCCTGCTCGGTCAGGCGCTCCACCAGATCGGCGGCCAGGATCGAGGGATAGCCGGGAATGTCGTAGATGGGCTTTTCCGGATACAGCGCCGAAAGCTGGCCGCCCACCGCCTCCAGCGCGTCGACCACGTGGCAGCGCACCTTGACCATGCCGCACTGGAACACCGCGAACAGGCCCACCGGGCCGGCGCCGACGATCACCGCATCGGTTTCGTGCATGACGGACATGGGGTCTCCTTACCAGACAAACTTGGAAATGGCGGCGACGGGCGTCTCGCCGTGATGGCGGGCCAGCTCGGCCAGCCGGACCGGGTCGGCGGTCTCGCCCCACTTGATGCCCAGCTCGTCGGCGTGAATGCCGCCGGTAACCAGCACCGCGTCGAAGCCGCCGGCCCGCGCACCCCTTATATCCGTGTGCAGCGCGTCGCCCACCGCGCAGACGCGCGAGCGGTCCTCGATGCCGAGCGCCGCCAGCGCCACGGCGTAGATGGCCGGATCGGGCTTGCCCCGGCTCACCACCTGCCCGCCCATGTCGGCGTAGCGGTCGGCCAGGGCTCCGGCGCAGGTGATGCGCTTGCCCTGGCGGATGACCACGTGGTCGGGATTGGCCGAGACCATGGGCAACCTTCGGGCCAGGGCGCGCTCCAGGACGGACTGGTAGTCCCCCACCGTCTCGCCGATCTCGACCGGTCCGGTGTTGAGCACGAAATCGGCCCGATCAAGATCGACCGACCGGTAAGTCAGAGTGTCGAAGACGTTGCGGTCGCGCTCCGGCCCCAGGTGGTAGAGGGCGTCGCCCAAGGCGGCGAAGACCGGATCGCTGCGGCGCTGCAATTCCAGATACACCGCCTCGCCCGAGGACAGCACCTCGTCATAGAGGTCCCGCGCGATGCCCATCCGGGTCAGCTGCTCGATCAGGGCGGCCGCCCTTCGCGGCGCGTTCGACAGCATGATGGTGCGCTTGCCCGCCGCCTTGAGCGCCGCCAGGGTCTCGGCCACGCCGGGATAGGCGACGACGCCGTCGTGGATCACCCCCCACAGGTCGAGCACGAAACCGTCATAGCGGTCGGCGACCGCCGACAGGCCGGAGATCTGGACGATCACAATCCATGGCCCCGATGGTCGGCGCCCACCGCCTCGGCGATGGTCTTGAAGCCGTCGCGGGCCAGCAGGTCGACCATCTCGCGCTTGATGCGGGTGACCAAAGCGGGGCCTTCGTAGACCATGGCGGAATAGAGCTGGACCAGGGAGGCGCCGGCCCGGATCTTGGCGTAGGCCTCCGAGCCCGAGGCGATGCCGCCGACGCCGACGATGGGCAGCTTGCCCCGGGTCAACTCGTAGACCCGGCGCAGCATGGCGGTGGAGGATTCGAACAGGGGCGCCCCCGACAGGCCGCCGGTCTGGCGCGCATTGGCCGAGCGCAAGGATTCGGGCCGGGCGATTGTGGTGTTGGAGACGATCAGCCCGTCCAGCGCGCCGTCCAGCGCCACGGCGGCGATGTCGGAGAGATCCTCCCAGGCCAGGTCGGGGGCGATCTTCAACAGCAGCGGCGGCGCGCCCGACGGCATGGCCGAGGTCAGCGCGGCGCGGGTGCGGCCCACCAGGGCGGCAAGCTGGTCCTTGCCCTGCAGCGCCCGCAGGCCAGGCGTGTTGGGCGACGAGACGTTGATCACCAGATAGTCGGACAACGGCGCCAGGCGGGCCGCGCCCTTTTCATAATCGGACGCCGCGTCCTCGGTGTCCTTGTTCTTGCCGAGATTGGCGCCGACGATGCCGGTCCTGGGCCGCGCCGCCAGCTTGGCCGCGACGAAATCCAGGCCCTGATTGTTGAAGCCCATGCGGTTGATCACCGCCCGGTCCTCGGGCAGCCGGAACATGCGCGGCTTGGGATTGCCGGGTTGGGGCCGGGGAGTCACCGAGCCGATCTCCACGAAGCCGAAGCCCTGGTCCAGCATGGCGTCGGGAACCTCGGCGTTCTTGTCGAAGCCGGCGGCCAGCCCGACCGGATTGGGAAAGTCGCGGCCCCACAGCCGGACCTTCAGCGCATCGGGGTTGTAGATCGGCTGCTTCGGCACCAGACCGGCCTTCAGCAGGCCAATGGTCATACCATGGGCGGTCTCGGCGTCGAGCAGGCGGACCAGCGGTCCGGCGAGGCGGAAATAGTCCAAGGCTCAGTCCTCGATGGCTGGAAAGACGTGGACGCCGTCGGCGCCCAGCGTCAGGTCGGACACCCATTTCACCGCCGACAGCGGTAGGGGGCCGTAAAGATGGGGAAATAGCTGGCCGCCCCGCGACACTTCCCACCTGAGCGCGTCGCTCAAAAGTTGCGGATCGACAGCGACAATCACCAGATCGTCCTGGCCGGCACGATGCTTGGCGACGCTGGCCCGAACCTGATCCGGGCCGGAAAAATGGATGAAACCGTCGGCCGCGTCCTGGGACGAGCCACCATATACCCCTGTCGTCTGGGCATATTGCCACTCGGTCCGACGGCATACATGATAGATGGTGTGGGGCGTGCTCATGGCGGCGGAACATACTGGAAGATGCGGCCGAAGGCTAGGGTGGCGCTTTTTGACGTGAACGCAGCGCCGGACGGCATTGCACATTTTTTCGTGGCGGCGACGCCACTTGTTTGCGACCATGTCGCAGATGGGCAGCGGCAATGAATTTTGGCCGGGAGATCCATGGTGGGGACGAGATGAAGATTCTTATCGCCGATGACCATGAACTGTTTCGTGACGGGCTTCGCCACGTCCTCGATCAGTTCGAAGGGCCGCCCACGATCATCGAGGCCAGCGACTTCCCTCAGGCCATCACCGCCGTCCAGGCGGAAAAGGATATCGACATCGTCCTGCTGGACCTGACCATGCCCGGCATGGCCTGGGCCGAGGGACTGGCCAAGCTGAAGGAATTGCTGCCGTCGGAAGTGCCGGTCATCGTGCTGTCGGCCTCGGACGACCGCCGCCACGTGCTGCAGGCGGTCAACATGGGCGCCGCCGGCTTCATCCCCAAGACCTCGTCGTCCCGCGTCATGCTCTCGGCGCTGAAGCTGGTGCTGTCGGGCGGCGTCTACCTGCCGCCGGCCCTCTTGGACCAAAGTGGCCCCGGCGGCGACGACGGCGCGCCGGTGGCGGGCGAAACCGCCATCGCGGCGCTGACGCCCCGCCAGCGCGAGGTTCTGGCCCTGCTGGGCCAGGGCAAGTCCAACAAGGAAATCGCCCGCGTGCTGGAACTGGCCGAGGGAACGGTCAAGCTGCACGTCACCGCCATCCTGAAGGCCCTCAACGTCAACAACCGCACCCGCGCGGTGGTTGCCGCCTCGCATCTGGGGTTGACGCCCCCCGATGCCGCCCCCTGAACCGGGAACTTTCTGGCACCGACTTGACGCCGCCGAAACCCGCGCCCGCCTGGGCTGCGGGACCGAGGGCCTGAGCGAGGACGAGGCCGCGGCGCGTCGTCAAAGCGTTGGCTTCAACCGCCTGCCGGAAAAGCCGCCCCGCCCCGCCTGGGCGGTCTTCCTCGACCAGTTCCGCAACCTGCTGACCCTGATGCTGCTGGCCGCCGGCTTGGCTGCAGGGCTGGTGGGCGACACCACCGACATGGTGGTGGTGCTGGCCGTCACCCTGTTCAACGCCACGCTGGGCTATGCCCAGGAGCGCCGCGCCGGACGCATGCTGGGTGCGCTGAAGGCCATGCTGGCCCAGAAGGCCCGCGTGCGCCGCGCCGGAACGGAAAGCGTGATCGCCGCCGAAGGACTGGTGCCCGGCGACCTGGTGCTGCTCAAGGCCGGCGACCGGGTGCCCGCCGATGGGCGGCTGGTGGACGGCCAGGACGTGGAGGCGGACGAGGCGTCGCTGACCGGGGAATCCGAGCCGGTGGCCAAGACAACCCAGGCGCTCGACCGTGACGCCGTGCCGCTGGCCGAGCGGGTCAACATGCTGTTCATGAACACGGTGGTGACCCGGGGCCGGGCAGAAATGGTGGTGACCGCCACCGGACCGGCCACCGAGATGGGCAAAGTGGCCGCCCTGCTCGACGCCGCCGGCGAGGGCCAGACGCCGCTGCAGGAGCGCCTCGACCAGCTGGGCCGCCGCCTCTCCCTGATCGCGGCCGTGGTGGTGGCCTTCGTCCTGGTCCAGGGCTTGGCAACGGGCGAGCCCCTGGCCCAGGTGCTGCTGACCGCCGTCGCCCTGGCGGTGGCCGCCATTCCCGAAGGCCTGCCGGCGGTCGTCACCGTCACCCTGGCGCTCGGCATGGTGCGCATGGCCGGCCGGGGCGCGGTGATCCGCCGTCTGGCGGCGGTGGAGACCCTGGGGTCCACCAGCGTCATCTGCTCGGACAAGACCGGCACCCTGACCCTGGGGCGGATGACCGCCCTGGAGGGCTGGGCCTTGGAGCGCGCCCACGCCTTCGCCGGCGATGACCGACCGGTCGGCCTTGAATCAGCCCTGGCCCCGGCCGGGCTGTGCACCGAGGCCCGCCTCAACCCCGCCACGGGCGAGGCGGTGGGCGACCCGACGGAGGTGGCGCTGCTGCGCCTGGCCGAGCGGGCCGGAGCGCTGCCGGAGCCGGGACGCTGGCGGCGACTGGCGGAACGGCCCTTCAGTTCGGACGCCAAGCTGATGGCCACGCTGGACGGCGACGGCGCGGCCTGCCTGCTGTCGGTCAAGGGCGCGCCCGACCGGGTGCTGGACCTCTGCGACTCCCTGCTGACCGAGACCGGCCCCCGGCCGCTGGACGAGGAAGCGCGCCAGGCCATCGCGGCCAGGATGGAGGAAATGGGCGGCCGCGCGCTGCGCGTCATCGCGCTGGCCGCCCGCCCGGCATCGCCGGACGAAGACCTCGCCACCGGGCTGAAAGGCCTGACGCTGCACGCCCTGATCGGGCTGGCCGACCCGCCGCGTCCCGGTGCCGCCCAGTCCATCGCCACCTGCCGCGCCGCCGGCATCACGGTAAAGATGATCACCGGCGACCACCGGGTGACGGCGGGTGCCGTGGCCCGCGAACTGGGGCTGGACGGCGAGGTGGTGTCGGGCGCCGACCTGGATTGCATGAGCGATGCCGAGTTGGCCGAACGGGTCGCCGCCATCACCGTGTTCGCCCGGGTGACGCCCGAGCACAAGGTGCGCATCGTCCAGGCCCTGAAGGCACGCGGCCACGTCACCGCCATGACCGGCGACGGAGTCAACGACGCCGCCGCCCTGCGCAACGCCGACATCGGGGTGGCCATGGGACGCACCGGTTCGGACGTCACCCGCGAGGCCGCCGCCATGGTGCTGACCGGCGACGATTTCTCCACCGTGGTCGGCGCGGTGCGCGAGGGACGGATCATCACCGACAACATCGTCAAGTTCGTCCGTTTCCAGCTGTCCACCAATATCGGCGCGCTGCTGGCCGTGCTGCTGGCCCCCTTGTGCGGCCTGCCGGTACCGTTCAGCCCCATCCAGATCCTGTGGGTCAACATCATCATGGACGGGCCGCCGGCCATGGCGCTGGCCTTCGACCCGGCGCGGCGCGGCCTGATGGAGCAGCCGCCCCGGGGCCGCGACGCCCCCATCCTGCCGCTTTCGCGCCTGGCGCGGCTGTTCGGCTTCGGCCTGCTGATGGCGCTTTGCACCCTGGGCGTGCTGTGGTGGGAAGGCGGCGCCGGCCAGGACATGGTCCGCGCCCGCACCATGGCGTTCACCACCTTCGTGCTGTTCCAGGTGTTCAACGTCTTCAACGCCAGGGTCGGGGCGGAAAGCGCCTTGGGGGCCGCCGCCCTGGCCAACGGCAAGCTGTGGACGGCGCTGGCCGGCATTCTTGCCCTGCAGGCGGTGGCGGTGCATTGGGGACCGGCCCAGGCGCTGTTCCACACCACCGACCTTGGCCCGGCCGAATGGGCGATCGCCGTGGCGCTGGGCGCTTCGGTGCTGGTGCTGGAGGAAATGCGGAAACTGGCTCTCCGGTTGCCGCGACTGTCATCCTGAGGCGTAGCCGAAGAATGACAAGGAGTGCTCAGCTCAGCGAGCGGGACAGGATGTCCTGAAGCTGGCGGCCGTTGACCGGCTTGTGCAGGATCGGGGTGCCCTGGGCCTCCGCCTCCTTGAGGCCTTCGCCGGTGACCGTGGTGTCGCCGGTGACCACGGCGCCGGGAATGCCCGCGCCGAAATTCTGGCGCAGCATGGTGATGGCGTCGGTGCCGGTCTGCCCGTCGCGCAGACGGAAATCGGACAGGATGAAGCCCGGGGCCTCGCCGCCTTCTTCCTCGATCAGGGCGACGGCCTCGTCCGCCGACTGGGCGGCAATGACGCGGTAGCCCCAGCTTTCGAACAGCATCTGGTAACCGGCGAGAACGATGGCCTCGTCCTCGATGACGACTACCAGGGGCGGCAGGCCGGCGATGTCGCGGGCCTGCGGTGTCCGTCCTTCCGCTGTCATCATGGCAAATTCCAATCCGTCATCCCGCTTACATGATGCTCGCGAAGCCGTTCCAAGTGAATTGCACGGTGGTCATAACCCACTATACACAACGCTGGTGGGGCCAGAACCGCCTGTCAGGGTAGGTGAAGGGTTGCTTTGCCGGGTCGATTCGTCCTTTACTTCCCCAACCAACCCGCCCCCGGGAGAAAGCCTGTCCGATGACCGATACCATTGTGTTGCCCGCCGCCGGCGCCATGACCGAAGCCGACATCGACCCGACCCTCGATCTTGTCGCCGAGATCGACCGCCTGCGCAAGGAACGGAATGCTGTGATTCTTGCCCATTATTATCAGGAGGGCGAGATTCAGGACCTGGCGGACTTCGTCGGCGATTCGCTCGACCTGTCGCGCAAGGCGGCGGCCACCGACGCCGACGTCATCGTGTTCTGCGGCGTGCGCTTCATGGGCGAGGTGGCCAAGATCCTGTCGCCGTCCAAGCTGGTGGTGATCCCCGACGCCGAGGCCGGCTGCTCGCTGGAGGAATCCTGCCGCGCCGAACCCTTCCGCGCCTTCCGCGCCAAGCACCCCGACCACATCGCGGTCACCTACATCAACTGCTCCGCCGAGGTGAAGGCGGCGTCGGACGTGATCGTCACCTCGTCCAACGCCGAGGCCATCATCCGCCAGCTTCCCGCCGACCGGCCGATCCTGTTCGCCCCCGACCGTCACCTGGGCGCCTACATGCAGAAGAAGACCGGGCGCGAGATGACGCTGTGGCCGGGCAGCTGCATCATCCACGAGCAGTTCTCCGAGAAGGAGCTGGTCAAGCTGAAGGTCCGCCACCCCAAGGCGCTGGTGGCGGCGCACCCGGAATGCCCGGAAACCATCCTGAAGCATGCCGACCACGTGGGCTCGACCCGCAACATCCTCGACTTCGTGCTGAACAGCCCGGAGAAGGAATTCATCATCGCCACCGAGCAGCACATCATCCACCAGATGAGCAAGGCCGCTCCCGACAAGACCTTCATCCCGGCGCCCGGCGCCGATGGCGGCTGTTCGTGCTCCAACTGCCCGTTCATGGCCAGGAACACGCTGGAGAAGATCTATCTCTGCCTGAAGAACGACGCCCCCGCCATCACCGTGCCGGAGGAGTTGCGCGTCGCGGCCCTGAAGCCCCTGGAGCGCATGCTGGAGATGAGCAAGTCGGTTCCCATGTCGGGCGAGAAGACCAATGCGGCCTGAGGTTGACTGGGATGATGCGCGCCGCGTGATCCTGGCGGCGCTGGCCGAGGATACGGGCGCGGACAAGGGGGGCGAGGGCGAGGACATCACCTCGGCCTCGGTGATTCCCGCAAGTCTCCGCTTCAAGGGCGTCATGGCGGCGCGCCACACCATGGTGGTCGCCGGCATGCCGGTGGCCCAGGAGGTGTTCCGCCTGGTGGTGCCCGAGGCACGCTTCACCGCCATGGTCAAGGACGGCGACAAGGTCGAGGCCGGCGCCAAACTGGCCGAGATGGAAGGCCCGGCCCGCGGCCTGCTCACCGCCGAACGCACCGCGCTCAACCTGCTGCAATTGCTGTCGGGCATCGCCACACTGACCCGTCAGTATGCCGAGCGGATCGAGGGCACCGGCTGCACCCTGCTCGACACCCGAAAGACCATTCCCGGCCTGCGGCGGCTGTCCAAATACGCCACGCGCTGCGGCGGGGCGAAGAACCACCGCATGGGCCTTTACGACGGCGTGCTGATCAAGGACAACCACATCGCCGTGTGCGGTTCCATCGGCGAGGCGGTGCGCCGCGCCAAGGCCGACGGGCGGCCCAATATCGAGGCCGAGTGCGACACGTGCGACCAGGTGGCCGAGGCGGTGGCCGCCGGGGCCGACATCGTGCTGTTGGACAACATGGGACCCGACGTGCTGCGCCAGGCCGTCGCCATCGTGGCCGGACGGGCCAAGACCGAGGCGTCGGGGGGCGTGACGCTGGACACCATCCGCGCCATCGCCGAGACCGGCGTGGATTTCGTCTCGGTGGGACGCATCACCCAATCGGCGCCTGCCGTCGATATCGGGCTGGACTGGAGCTGACATGACGCGCACCGCCGATCCTTATGATTTGCTGGTCATCGGCTCGGGGGCTGCGGGGCTCTCGGTGGCGCTGGGCGTGCTGGCCCACAAGCCTGGGGCCAGGGTGGCGGTGCTGGCCAAGAACGACCTGTCGGAAGGCAGCACCAAATACGCCCAGGGCGGCATCGCCGCCGTGCTGGACGCCGCCGATTCCACCGAATCCCACATCGCCGACACGCTGAACGCCGGGGCGGGCATCTGCGTCGAGCCGGCGGTCCGCGCCGTGGTCGAGGGCGCGCCCGAGGCCATCCGCTGGCTGATCGATTGCGGCGTGCTGTTCGATCATGAAGGCGACGACCTGCACCTGACCCGCGAAGGCGGGCATTCCCACCGGCGCATCGTCCATTCCGCCGACGCCACCGGCAAGGCGGTGGAGATGGCGCTGGAGGCCCGCATCCGCGCCAGCGGGGCCGACCTGTTCGAGCACCACAACGCCGTCGACCTGATCCGCGAGAAGCTGCCCCAGGGCCGCCAGGGCCGCTGCATCGGCGCCTATGCCCTGGACCGCCGCGACGGCCGCGTCCACCGCTTCGCCGCCCGCAACGTGGTGCTGGCCACTGGCGGGGCGTCACGCGTCTACCTCTATTCCTCCAATCCCGACGGCTCCACCGGCGACGGCATCGCCATGGCCTGGCGCGCCGGCTGCCGCGTCGCCAACATGGAATTCAGCCAGTTCCACCCCACCTGCCTCTACCACCCCAAGGCCAAGTCCTTCCTGGTGACCGAGGCGGTGCGGGGCGAGGGCGGCCTGTTGCTGCGCCCCGACGGCACCCGCTTCATGGACGAGTACGACGCCCGCGGCGAACTGGCGCCCCGCGACATCGTGGCGCGCGCCATCGACGACGTGATGAAGCGCCTGGGCTGCGAGTGCGTCTATCTCGACATCAGCCACAAGCCGGCCGATTTCGTGAAGGCCCACTTCCCCACCGTCCATGCCGAGGCGCTGAAGTTCGGGATCGACATGACCAGGGAACCGCTGCCGGTGGTGCCCGCCGCCCATTATACCTGCGGCGGCGTGCTGACCGATCTTGCGGGCCGCACCGACGTGGACAACCTTTACGCCGTGGGCGAGGTGGCCTTCACCGGCCTGCACGGCGCCAACCGCATGGCGTCCAACTCGCTGCTGGAATGCCTGGTGCTGGGCGCCGCCGCCGCCAAGGACATCGCCGCCCGGATCGGCACAATCTCCGACATCCCCGACATCGCGCCGTGGGACGAGACCTGGGTCACCGATTCCGACGAAGAGGTGGTGGTCGCCCACAACTGGGACGAACTGCGCCGCTTCATGTGGGACTACGTGGGCATCGTGCGCTCCACCAAGCGGCTGGAACGGGCGCGCCACCGGGTCAAGCTGCTTAAGGACGAGATCGACGAGTATTACGGCAGCTTCCGCGTCACCTCGGACCTGCTGGAACTGCGCAACCTGTCCATGGTCGCCGACCTGATCATCCGCTCGGCCCTGGCCCGGCGCGAAAGCCGGGGCTTGCACTTCACCATCGATTTCCCCACGCTCGACAGCATCGCGCCGCCGCAGAACACGATCCTGGTGCCCAAGAACTTCTCCATCCGCCGCGTCGATTGAAGCGAAAGGCCCGCCCATGAACAACTCCGCCCGCCGCGTCATCTTCCCCAAGGGCGCCACCGTGTTCGCCGAGGGCGAGCCGGGCACCACCGCCTATGTGGTGGAATCGGGCCGCGTCGCGGTGTTCAAGACGGTCAAGGGCAAGCGGGTCGAGATCGGCGACGTCACCCAGGGCGGTATCTTCGGCGAGATGGCGCTGATCGACGACCATCCGCGCATGGCCTCGGCGGTGGCCGAGGAGGAGACCGCCTGCGTCATCATCGGCAAGGAGCGCCTGTCCGAACAGCTGGATAAGGCCCCCAAGGGCGTCAAGGTGATCGTCAACGCCCTGTTGGGCAACATCCGGGCCATGGGCGCCGAACTGGCCGAGGCCACGGTGATCCTGGCCCATGACGCGGATTAGCCGGCCATGAAGCGCCGCGCCCTGCTCGCCGCCCTGCTGGTCCTGCCCGCATCCGCCCTTGCGTCCGAAAAGAAGGACGACAAGAAGAAGGAAGAGAAGAAGAAGGAGGGCAAGGGCGCGCCTTTGCCCATTCCCACCAAGGGCCAGCGTTACGCCCGCATCCCCACCATTGCGCTCGAGCTGTGGGACGGCTACGGCAATTTCCACCTGTCCACCGTGGACCTGCTGCTGCTGGTGCCGGAAGAGGCCAAGTTCTCCGAGAAGGTCATCTCGGACAAGATGCGCAAGGTGCTGAACGGCATTCCCTACGAGGAATACATGAGCGGCAACCCGGCCCCCATGATCAAGGCCTCCATGCTGGAACTGGTGCGCAAGGAACCCGGCTGCGAGCAGACCATCGACGTGCTGATCGCCAAGATGCTGTTCCGCTGACGCGGGACGCCCTTACTCGCCCGCCCCGAAGAATTCCAGCTGCCACTCCATCTCGGCCACCGACAGCGGGTGGTCGCCCTGCATGGGGGTGAGCACCTTGCCGACCGAAAGGCGCAACAGCTTGCTCTGCAGTTGGGTGCCGAAGCCGGCGGATAGTCCCGCCTTCCAGGTGACCGCCACCATGCCCTTGGCGCTCTTGGTGTAGACCACCTTGCGCACCGCCTTAGGCGGCAGTTCCGACAGCACCGCCAGGGCGGCGGTGACGAAGGCGTGATCGCCGGAGGACAAGGCGGTGTCCACCGCCGTCTCGTTCAACTGGCCGGCGGCGTGGAGCGCCCGGGCCCGCTGCAGGGCGGCCGCCTCGTCGGCGTCGCGCTTGGCCTCGCCCTTGGCGCCGGCATCGCCCTCGATCTCGTCGATGCGACGCGACACCACGGCGGCCACCGCGGCCACGGCGTCGGCGTCCAGATCCTTGCGCGCCGCCAGGGTCTGCAGCAGGTTGGCGGCGACGAAGCGGGCCAGCTTCTGGGCGGTGCGGGCCGACAGCTGCGGCCGCTCGACCATGGGCCGGTGCCAGGCCTCGATATCGGCGGCGCGGTCGGCCAGACGGTCCAGGGTCTCTTCGCGGATCTGGGCGGAAGGGTTGCCCAGCAGCACGGCGATGGCGTCCACGTCGTCGGTGGCGGCGATGGCGTCGGCCACCTTGACGTTGACCACCGAGCGCCGCGAGATGCAGGCCAGGGCGCCGGGAATGGGGCCGGCGCCGATGATCTCCAACAGGTCGTCGTCGGTCAGCACCGGCGAGAATTGCAGCACCGGCCCGGCCACCACCAGTTCGGCGTCACGGGCCAGACGGCGGATGACGTCGGGCGGCGCGCCGGCCACGTCCTGGAGTGCCTCGGCCAGAATCTGGCGCACCTTGGGGATCTGGTCGCGGGCCAGCATCTCCAGGGATTCGAAGGTCATGCGGCGCAGGCGGTCCTGCTCGTGCGCCGACAGGCCGGGGGCCACGCGGGCGATCTTGGCGGCCAGGTCGCCGCGCACCGCGTCGTCGGCATCGGTGGCGAGCAGCAGGTTGGCCTGGGCCGGGGCGTGGGGATTGGCCGCCACCTGGCGGCGCACCTCGGCGTCGGTATCCTCGGCCAGGAAGTAGAGGATCTCGGCCTTGACGTCGTCACGGCCGGCCACCTCGGCGCGGACCTTGGAATCGGGGTGGGCGGCAAGCTGCTTCGCCTGTTCGTAGTCCAGCGGCCCCTTGCGTCCGCCGCCGCCGAACAGCCGCTTGAGAAACCCTCCGCTCACGCGTCCCCCTTCCCGCCGCCGGAGGGCGGCACGACATGCGAAGCGCCGAAAGGCGGCGCGATGTGCCAGGCGCCCTTGCCGGTGCGCTTGACCTGATACATGGCCTTGTCGGCCCGCGCGATCAATTCCTCGATGGTTTCCTTTTCGCCGCCCGCATGCACCGCCACGCCCAGCGAGCAGCCCAGGGGCTTGTCCGGTCCGCCGGAGAAGCGGTCCAGATCCTTGGCGGCCTCCAGCAGGTCCTGGCAGCGCTTGACGGCGATGCGCTCCTCGGCGGCTTCCAGCCAGATGGCGAATTCGTCGCCGCCCAGACGCGCCACCAGATCGATGGGCCGGGTGTGCTGCAGCATCAGGTCGCGCACCGCCAGCAGCGCCTCGTCGCCGGTCTGGTGGCCGTGGACGTCGTTGACCGCCTTGAAATTGTCCAGGTCCACGTAGATCAGGGCGGCGGGGCGGCCCTCTCGCTTCAGGCGGTGGAAGCGCCGGGCGATCTCCTCGAAGAAGGCGCGGCGGTTGAACAGGCCGGTCAGCCCGTCGGTGCGCGACAGCTTGACCATGCGCTCGTGGTTGGTGATCTGCTCGGCGGCCAGTCCCACCTGGTTGGCCACGTCGTCGATCAGCAGGCGGTCGTCGTCGCTCCAGGCGGCGCGGCTCATCTGCCGCCACAGCAGCACCGCGCCGTTGATGGAATGGCGGTAGCGGCACACGCTGGCCAGAACCCGCCACTCGCCCAGATCGGAATCGTAGTGGTCGGTGGATTCGAAGGTGTCGAGCACCGCCTTCGCGTCGCCGAACTGGCCGTAATCGGCCGACAGCGCGAAATCGGAATCGTCGGACTGGATGCGGAAGATCTGGCAGCCGGTGGCGCCCAGCGCCCGGGCGGTGGCCTCGGCCGCCGCCTTCAGCATGTCGGCGGGATCCACCTCGTCCCTGATGGTGCGCACGATGTAACTGAGCAGCCGCTCGCGGTTGTTGGCGCGCGACAGCGCCGCGTCGCGCAGGCGTTCCTGGGTCACGTCGCGGCAGACGCCGCGCGCGCCGCGCCACTCGCCGCCATCGCCGCGGATGGGGGTGGACGACGCCAGCAGGCAGAGCGGCTGGCCGTCGCTTTGGCGCATCCACACCTCGATGTCCTCGACGGGCGACAGCGCCTCGAACGGTCCGGGGCCGTGGGTGTCCTCCTCCTGCAGCACGAACTCGGCGGGGCGCCGCCCCACCAGCTCGTCGGCGGCAAAGCCCAGCGCGCCCTTGGGGCTGACGAAGACGAAGCGGCCGTCCGCCCCGGTCTCCCAGGCGAAGTCGCTGGAAATCTCCACCAGATCCTTGTAGCGCTGGCGCGATTCCACCAGGGCGGCCCGCAGGTTGCGCTCCAGCGTCACGTCGCGTCCGAACAGGATGATCTGGCCGTCATCGGCCGGAATGGAGACCAGATCGAGGATCAGGGTGCCGCCAGTGGCCAGCGGCAGGCTCTCCACCGAGGTGGCGCCGGGCTGGGCCAGCAGGGCCGACAGACAGGCCAGCCGGTCCTGGGCCACCGCCTGGGCCAGGGCCTCGCCCCGTCCGTTGGCGGTGACGATGGCGCCGTCGCGGCCGAGCAGCACCGCCGGACCGGGCAGGGCATTCAGCCCATCCGCCCCCAGGGCCACGCCGGAACGCCCCCGTTGCGGTGATTTTCCTTTCGGCACGTCGCCCGCTGCACTCATCTGGTCGTGCCCCAACTCTTCTTGCCGCCCATCCTCCTTACCATAGGTATGGGCGCTTAACGATCCCCTAAAGGGGGTGGCTTGCCTTGGAGAGCGGAGCGCGCTACCTCTTGCCCATGGACAAGGATTTTCCCGATCTGTCGCGCATCGAAACCTGGGTCTTCGACCTGGACAACACGCTCTATCCGGCGTCGTCCAGCCTGTTCCCCCAGATCGACGTGCGCATGCGCCGCTTCATCGCCGAGCGCCTGCACCTGTCGCTGGACGACGCCTTCGCCCTGCAGAAGCGCTACTACCGCGAATTCGGCACCACGCTGCGCGGCCTGATGCTGATGCACAAGATCGAGCCCGACGCGTTCCTGGCCTTCGTCCACGACATCGACTGCACCGTGCTGGACGCCGCGCCCCGCCTCGACGCCGCCCTGGCCGGACTTCAAGGGCGCAAGCTGATCTTCACCAACGGCTCCGAGCGCCACGCCGAGAACGTGCTGGCCCGGCTGGGGCTGACCCGACATTTCGAAGGCATCTTCGACATTCGGGCGGCGCGCTTCATCCCCAAGCCCCAGCCCGAATGCTACCAGCTGATGATCGACCGCCACGCCGTCGACCCCAAGGCCGCTCTGATGGTCGAGGACATCCACCGCAACCTGCGTCCCGCCGCCGCCATCGGCATGACCACGCTGTGGGTCAGGGAGGACGGCCACCCCGACACCGAGGTGCTGGGCCAGGACACGGGCGACCTCGCCCACGTCCACCACATCACCGACGACCTGGCCGCCTGGCTGGAGCGGGCCTCCGCCAAGCCTTAGGTCGAATTACGATGAGCGTGACTCGTCGCTATTTGGATAGGCCCAAAGGGCCGCGCCGCTTATGCGGCGGGAGCCAAGCCGCCACAGGCGGCGCCTGGCGATTGAGGGCGATGCGCTGATCGGTTCCGATCAGTGCAACTTGGTATTAGGCAGCGGCGATGGACTTATCTTTCCGGCGCGTGATCTGAAGCTGCCCGTCGCCGCCCTTGACGTAGGCGGTCTTGCCCACCGCGAGATTGTCGAGGATGGTGACCAGGGCGCGGGGAATGGCCGCGAATTCCTTGGAACCGCGACTGCCCGAATTGTACGTGGCGATGGCCGCGCGGATCTGATCGCGCGTTACCGGCTTTCCGTCGTTTCCGATCATCGGCACCCCCAATAAAGGTTAATAGTGCGGCGGAGGCTTCTCGTCTTGCTGCGAAGGCGCATAACCGGCCTCCGCCGCGGCAAGGCGAGCGCGCAGACGGCGAATCTCGGCCGTGAGAGTGTCGATGGTCTGCCCCTGCTGCGCCACCACTTCGGACAAGTCCTCCGCCATGACCTCATGGTGGGAAAGCCGGCTTTCGAGGGCGACAAGACGCCGGCTCACTTCGTCGTCCCAGGCCTCGTCAGTCATTGCCGATCCCTCTTCCATCGCCGAGAAGCCCAATTCCCCGACCGAGTCCCATGCTTTGGTGGCCCCTGCCGGAATCGAACCGGCACGCCCGAAGGCGAGCGATTTTAAGTCGCTTGCGTCTACCAGTTCCGCCAAGGGGCCTTGGGGAAGTGGGGCTCTTATAACTCAGCCTCGCCCATGCCCCAAGCGCAGGTTGGTCGAAAATGGTCAGACCAAATCATCCATTGCTAATATTAAGACATTTGGATTAAATAATATTCACCCTTTATGGGGGATTTATTTTACATCTTACGCGTTCCTGGCGTGCGAGACGGACACCCTGGGCCACCGGGACAGCTGTGCTCCGCCATGGAACGGACGCAACGTTTCAGGGGAAGGAACGGATAATCCATGGCCTTTGGAATTGCCGCGCGTTTCGGCGCCGCCCTGGTCGCCATGTCGGTGGGCACCGCCGCCACCTTGGGCTGGTTCAGCAACAACCATGCGGTATCGCTGATCGAGCAGGCCGAGCAGCGGGAATTGATGGGCCGCTTCGAGCAATTGTCCGACGCCATCGGCGGCTCGGCCGATCAGGCCCGGGCCATGGCCGCCCTGGTGGCCAACCTGCCCGGCATCGCCCATCTGGTCGCCACCGGCGGCCGCGACGCCCTGGCCGCCCAGATGGTTCCCGCCTTCAAGGCCATCGCCGCCCCCTTCGGAATCGAGCAGTTCCAGTTCCATACGCCGCCCGCCACCTCGTTCCTGCGCGTCCACGCGCCCGCCAAATTCGGCGACGACCTGTCGGCCATCCGCCAGACCGTGGTGGAGACCAACGCCACGCAAAAGCCCACCCACGGCCTGGAATACGGCGTGGCCGGACTGGGGGTGCGCGGGCTGATGCCGCTGTTCGACGAGGGCCGCCACGTGGGATCGGTGGAGTTCGGCCTGTCCTTCGGCCAGCCCTTCTTCGCCGACTTCAAGAAGGCGTTCGGCGTCGACGTGGCGCTGCACGTCAAGGCCAAGGACGAGTTCAAGGTCTTCGCCGGCACCATCGCCACCTCGGCGCTTTCCCCGGCCGAGATCGCCGCCGCCCTGGGCGGCCGGGACGTGATCAAGGCCGTGGAGAACGACAAGGGCGGCCGCGTCGCCGTGCTGGGCCGCGCCGTCAAGGATTACGGTGGCAAGCCGCTGGGCGTGGCCGAGATCGCCATGGACGCCTCCCACTACGCCGCCCAGCTGTCCGATGCCCGCCGGACCATGATCGGCACCATCCTGGGGGCCGCCGTCGTGGCGGTGATCCTGGGCATCCTGCTCAGCCACTCCATCACCGGCCCGGTGCTGGCCATGAGCGCCGCCATGGACCGCATCGCCCGGCGCGATTTCCAGGTCGACATCCCCGGCCGGGAGCGCAACGACGAAATCGGCCACATGGCCCGCGCCGTCCATGTGGTGCAAAAGGAGGTGGAGCGCACCGCCGAGCTGGAGGCCGCCCAGCAGAAGAGCCTGACGGAACTGGAACGGGGGCAGAGATCCCTCAAGGATGGCATGCAGCTGCAGTTGGAAGGCATCGTCGAGGCCGCCATGCAGAGCAACGAGGCCGGCGTGGTGCTGGCCCGCATGTCGGGTTCGGTCCGCCGCGCCTCGGAGCAGAGCCAGTCCATCGCCAGCGCCATCGAACAGCTGGTGGCCTCGGTCAACACCATCTCGCAATCCTCGGAGATCGCCGCCGGCGAGGCCTCGGACGCCGAAGCCGCCGCCCAGGAGGGCGTCGCCGCCACCGCCACCGCCCGCCAGGCCATGGACGGGCTGCTGCAGGCGGTGTCCGATGTGGGCGCCAAGATCGAGGCCCTGTCCGGGGCCTCGGACCAGATCGCCGCCATCACCAACCAGATCGAGGACATCGCCGGCCAGACCAACCTGCTGGCCTTGAACGCCACCATCGAGGCGGCCAGGGCGGGAGAGGCCGGAAAAGGCTTCGCCGTGGTTGCGGGCGAGGTCAAGACCCTGGCCAACCAGACCGCCAAGGCCACCATCGACATCCGCTCGCGCATCGAGGCCCTGGTCAGCGACATGGACGGCGCCCGCCAGTCCATGGAACGCTCGCGCGGCGCCGCCAACGACGGCATGGCCGCCGTGGGCCAGGTGACCGGCGGGCTGGAATCCATCGCCGGGCGCATCGACGGGGTGACCCGGCGCATGCACGACATCGCCGGCATTCTCAGCCAGCAGAACGCCGCGGCGGCCGAGGTTTCGGCCGCCACCGGCGAGATCGCCAATCTCTCCGAGCACAATCTGGAGGAAATCGCCCAGGTGCTGGGGGCCATGACCGAGGCGGCGGGCGTTCTGGACCGCCGCGCCGAGGATTTCGCCAAGCTGGGCACCGCCGAATCCCTGCTGCAGGTGGCCAAGAACGACCATATCCGCTTCAAGCGTTCCATCATCGACCGCATCATGGGCCGCAACGAGCTTACACCCGACAAGCTGGCCGACCACCACACCTGCCGCCTGGGCAAGTGGTACGACACCTTGAAGGACGAGCGGCTGACCGGCCTGTCCGCCTATGCCCGCCTGAAGGAACCCCACCAGGCGGTCCACGCCCACGGCAAGCGGGCGCTGGAACTGCATGCCCGGGGCGAGGTGGAAGCCGCCATGGCCGAGGTGGACCTGCTGAACGACACGTCGCACCAAGTCCTCGCCCTGCTGGAGGAAATGGCCGACGCGTTGCGCCGGGCGGCCTGAAAACCGGCATTCCTTCGACTCCAAACCGGCCCGCAACATTGACAGATCGCGGGCCGGCCTCTATCTCTTGCCGGTCGCGATTGGCCCCTTCTGCGGGCCTGCTCTCTTACCTTGGGGAAGCTTCATGTTCGGCGCCCTTGCCCGGCGGATCTTCGGAACCGCCAACGACCGAGTTCTCAAGCCGCTGAAAAAGCATGTCGAGGCGATCAACGCCTTGGAGCCGGCCTTCGAGAAGCTTTCCGACGACGAACTGAAGGCCAAGACCGCCGAGTTCCGCCAGCGCCTCGAGAACGGCGTCGAGTTGGACGACCTGTTGGTCGAAGCCTTCGCCACGGTCAGGGAAGCCGCCAAGCGCACGCTGGGCCAGCGCCATTTCGACGTCCAGCTGCTGGGCGGCATGGTCCTGCACCAGGGCCGCATCTCCGAGATGCGCACCGGTGAAGGCAAGACCCTGGTGGCCACGCTTCCGGTCTACCTCAACGCGCTCTCGGCCAAGGGCGTGCACGTGGTCACCGTCAACGATTACCTGGCTGCCCGCGATTCCGAGTGGATGGGCCAGATCTACCGTTTCCTCGGCCTCACCGTCGGCGTCATCACCCACGGCCTGGACGACCTCGAGCGCCAGCAGGCCTATGCCTGCGACGTGACCTACGGCACCAACAACGAGCTGGGCTTCGACTATCTGCGCGACAACATGAAGTTCCGCCTGGAGGAAATGGTCCAGCGGCCCTTCAACTACGCCATCGTCGACGAGGTCGACTCGATCCTGGTGGACGAGGCGCGCACGCCGCTGATCATCTCGGGCCCCACCGAGGACAATTCCGAACTCTACCGGCTGGTCGACAAGCTGATGCCGTCCCTGGTGCCCGAGGATTTCGAGAAGGACGAGAAGGTGCGCGCCGTGACGCTCACCGACCGCGGCACCGAACACGTGGAAGAGATGCTGCGCGCCGCCGACCTGATGAAGGGCACGCTGTACGACATCGGTAACGTCTCCCTGGTCCATCACGTCAACCAGGCTCTGCGCGCCCACAAGCTGTTCACCCGCGACGTGGACTACATCGTCAAGAACGACAAGGTCGTCATCATCGACGAGTTCACCGGCCGCATGATGGAAGGCCGCCGCTATTCCGAGGGCCTGCACCAGGCGCTGGAGGCCAAGGAAGGCGTCACCATCCAGAACGAGAACCAGACCCTGGCCTCGATCACCTTCCAGAATTACTTCCGCCTGTATCCCAAGCTGGCCGGCATGACCGGCACCGCCATGACCGAGGCCGGCGAGTTCGCCGAGATCTACAACCTCGAAGTGGTGGAGATTCCCACCAATCTGTCCGTCAGCCGCAAGGACCACGACGACGAGGTCTATCGCACCGCGCGCGAGAAGTACGAGGCCATCGTCACCCTGATCGAGGATTGCCGCACCCGCATGCAGCCGGTGCTGGTGGGCACCACCTCCATCGAGAAGTCCGAGCTGCTGTCGGACATGCTGAAGAAGAAGAAGATTCCGCACCAGGTGCTGAACGCCCGCTACCACGAGCAGGAAGCCTATATCGTCGCCCAGGCCGGCGTGCCCGGCGGCGTGACCATCGCCACCAACATGGCGGGCCGCGGCACCGACATCCAGCTGGGCGGCAATCTGGACATGCGCACCAGGATGGAGCTGTCCGAGATCACCGATCCGGCCGAGCGCGCCAAGCGCATCGAGGGCCTGAAGGCCGAGATCGAGGCCAACAAGCAGAAGGTGCGCGAAGCCGGCGGCCTCTACGTGGTCGGCTCGGAACGCCACGAATCCCGCCGCATCGACAACCAGCTGCGCGGCCGTTCGGGCCGCCAGGGCGATCCGGGCGCGTCGAAGTTCTTCCTGTCGCTGGAAGACGATTTGATGCGCATCTTCGGCTCGCAGCGCATGGACGGCATGCTGCAGAAGCTCGGGCTGAAGGACGGCGAGGCCATCGTCCATCCCTGGATCAACAAGGCCCTGGAAAAGGCCCAGCAGAAGGTCGAGGCCCGCAACTTCGACATCCGCAAGAACCTGCTGAAGTTCGACGACGTGATGAACGACCAGCGCAAGGTCATCTACGAACAGCGCAAGGACCTGATGAGCGCCGACGACGTCTCGGAAGAGATCGTCGCCTTCCGCCACGAGGTCATCGCCGAGATGGTCGCCCGCTGCATCCCCGAGCGCGCCTATGCCGACCAGTGGGACGTGGCGGCGCTGCACGAGGAAGTGCTGCGCGTCTTCAACCTGGACCTGCCCATCGCCGATTGGGCCAAGGAAGAAGGCATCGCCGACCAGGAGATCCGCACCCGCATCACCGACCACGCCGACCGCAAGGCGGCGGCCAAGGCGGCGGAATACGGCCCCGACACCATGCGCATGGTCGAAAAGAGCATGCTGCTGCAGATCCTCGACCAGGCGTGGAAGGAACACCTGCTCCAGCTCGACCACCTGCGCCAGGGCATCTCCTTGCGCGCCTACGCCCAGCGCGACCCCTTGAACGAGTACAAGCGCGAAGCGTTCAACATGTTCGAGCAGATGCTGCTGGACCTGCGCGAGCGCGTCACCTCGATCCTGGCTCACGTCCAGCTGCGCTTCTCCAACGACGAGGAAGCCGAGCAGGCCCTGACGCCCCAGCGCCCCGCCCGCACCCGGGAAAGCCGCGAGGATCCCGCCTTCTCGGGCGGCGAGGCCGCCTCGGTGGCCTTCGCCCAGCGCAACACCGCCGTGGACCCCAACGATTCCACCACTTGGTCCTCGACGCCGCGCAACGCGCCCTGCCCCTGCGGATCGGGCAAGAAGTACAAGCACTGCCACGGGGCGGCGGGCTGAACCAGCCTTGATGTGGTCATAACCGGGCCTTGAATTCGAAAGTCCGCCTCGCCCCCCTCCCGCGCGGGAGGGGCGGGCCTTTGTGTTCGCCCCCCTGCAATTCTCTGGGCCATGCGAGGAGCGGCCGCCCCGGCGATACCCTCTCCTCGACAAATTTGGCTAGCCGGAATCAATATCTTAAAATATTCTAAATACTGCTGGATGGGGAGGCGGTCAAAATTTTGACGGGCTGCCCGTGGTGTCTGTTGCCATCGGCGCCTAGACTCAGTCTTTTTCAAGATCGCCCTAGAGCGGCGAACCTCAAATATGAAATGCGCTGTCATGCAAAGCACGGCGAAGTATCTTTCGGCCTCGGGCGGTTGCCATAGGCGCCAGAAAGACTCTTTGTTTTAGGCTGAGGGTGACAGCCCGTCTCCGATTTAGCGTTCGACGCTCTAAATTGTCAGAAACTACTTTGAGAAACTCCGCCGATCCACGCCCAGCCGAACTTAATGATGTCGCTGCCATCGATGAAACGAGGAGTGAGACATGAAGAAGATCACACGCTGGGCAGGCTTGGGCGCCGCCGCGGCCTTGGCCGCCTGCGCCACCCCTGCGGACGTCTCCGACGTTTACAAGGTCCTGGCCTCCCCCACGCCTGCGGGCACTCCCTTCACCCAGGCCCTCTTTCAGGAATATAAGGCCTACACGCTGCAGCAGGCCGTCCCCGAAGTGGAATGGCGCGACGCCTCACTGACGGCCCGCAAGGCCTTGCGCGTTGCGGCCGGCGAAGTGGTTCAGCCGGATGAACTGACCCTGCGGCCGATTCCCGGCCCACGCCAGCCGGAACTGGGCGCGGCCCGCGGCCGTCTGGTGTCGTATCTTGCCTCCGGGGCCACCGAGCGGGTTCCCGCCGCCGCCGCCAAGGCCCAGGTGGCCTTCGATTGCTGGCTGGAGCAGGAGGCAGAAGGCAATGCCGCCGCCCCCTGCCGCACCACCTTCCTGGCCCATGAGCCGATGCTGAAGAAGCCGGCCCCCACCAACGCCATGGCCGCCGAGGTGCGCCGCTCGTTCTCGGTCGCCTTCGACTCGGGGTCGGCCAAGCTGTCGTCCCAGGCCCTGCAGACGGTGAAGGAAGCCGCCGCCGCCCAGGCGCAGTTCCATGCTCCCATGGTTTCGGTGACCGGCCATACAGACACGGTCGGCACCGCCGAAGCCAATATGCGGCTGGCCCGGCACCGTGCCGACGCGGTCGCCGGCGCCTTGGCCAAGGAAGGCGTCCCGCCCGGAATGATTTCCGAAGCAGCCCTGGGCGAGGGCGGCCTTGCCGTCGCCACCCCCGACAATAAAGGCGAGGCCAAGAACCGCCGCGTCGAAATCGCCTTGTCTGGAACGCCCTGGTCCCGCGGCTACGGCTACGGCGGTTATGCCTACGGCGACCGTGCCGGCTACGGCCATGGCTGGGGCAATTGGGGCCACAACGCCTATGTTGTCTTCTTCACTCCCGGCTCCAGCCGGCTGGGCACCCACGACATCGAGCGCCTGAAGGCGGTCGTGGCCGCCCAGAAGGATCTGAAGCCCAAGTCCGTTCGGGTCATCGGCTTCACCGACAGCACCGGATCAGCGGCGACCAACACCCGTCTTGCCCGCGAACGGGCCCAGGCGGTGGCTGCCGAGATCGGCCGGCTGGGCGGCTCGGCCGCAGCGGTGGAAAGCGCGCCCGGCGGCGGATGGGGACCCGGCCATGACGGGCGGGCCCGTCGCGTCGAGATTCTCTTCGACTTCTGATCGACCCGGCTGCCGGCGCACCGGCCCCCAAGGGGTCGGACCAGCGCCCGGCCGCATACGACTGTGGGAGCAAACATGATGAAGACATCCCGTATCGCCGCGATGGTCGCCTGCCTGATGCCCGCTCTGGGCGGATGCTCGGGCATCTATTACGCCAGCGAGGCCAAGCCCACCAACCTGGTTCCTCCCGGCGAGCTGCGCTTCAATGCCGCCGCCATTTCCTACCAGAACGACCTGACCACCCTGGTCGGCACCATCGCCGTCTACAACAAGGCGGAGAAGAGCCTGCAGGTGCTGGAGCCGGTGGCCAATGCCTTCGATCCCCGCACCCGACCGGTGGTCGAAACCGTCAACCAGACCCTTTACAAGTCGGTGATCACCTCCGACTTCGTCACCGACGTGCCGCTGATCAGCGCTGCGCTGAAGGACGCCGGCGGCCAGGATCTGGAGGTGACGGTCACCGACGAGGCCCACGGCATGGTGCCCAACTACTCGCCGGATATCATCAACCATCTGGGCAGCCGCTATCGGCCCACCAATGCCCAGGAGGAGATCGTCTACGTCACCGACGTCTGGCAGCGCCGCTTCAACGCCGCCCTGCTCACCGCCGTCCCGCACAGCGGCTGGACCGCCAACGAGGGTGTGGTGGTCTACAACACCAAGACCTACGCCCGGACGGATGCCTTCAAGGACGGCCGCTACCTGACGGTGACGGTGGTTCCCTTCTCCAGCCCCGCCGACGGTCTCCCCGCCCTGGCCAAGGCCCCCCTGCCCGCCTCTGCGGTGGCCGTGATCAAGCCGCAGATCGCCAATCCCTACGCCTATACCTGGCGCGGCGACCATTGGCGTCACCACGGATGGCATGGCAAAGGGTATGGCTGCGGTTACGGTTATGGCGACCGCTGCCCCCGCGCCAAATAGGACCGAATGGAAGCGATGCGGAGCGGGCCGGAAACGGCCCGCTCTTTTTTGGTCATGCCTAACAAAAAGGGCGGGAAGCCTTGGCCTCCCGCCCTTGATCTTGTCCGGATAAGGACCGCTTAGCGGGTCGGAACCGGGGTCTCGCCGGTGTAGTCGTAGAAGCCGCGGCCGGTCTTGCGGCCCAGCCAGCCGGCCTCGACATACTTCACCAGCAGCGGGCAGGGGCGGTACTTGGTGTCGGCCAGGCCGTCATGCAGCACCTGCATCACCGCCAGACAGGTGTCCAGGCCGATGAAGTCGGCCAGTTCCAGCGGGCCCATGGGGTGGTTGGCGCCCAGCTTCATGGCGGTGTCGATGCAGGTCACCGAGCCGACGCCTTCGTACAGGGTGTAGACCGCCTCGTTGATCATGGGCAGCAGGATGCGGTTGACGATGAAGGCGGGGAAGTCTTCGGCCGAAACCGGCTTCTTGCCCAGCTTCAAGGTCATCTCGCGCACCAGGGAGAAGGTCTCCTCGCTGGTGGCGATGCCGCGGATCAGCTCGACCAGCTGCATGACCGGCACCGGGTTCATGAAGTGCATGCCCATGAACTTGGCGGGGCGGTCGGTGGCGGCACCCAGGCGGGTGATGGACAGCGACGAGGTGTTGGACGCGATGTGGGCCTCGGGCTTCAGCACCGGGCAGAGCTGGGCGAAGATGGCCCGCTTGATCTTCTCGTCCTCGGTGGCGGCCTCGATGACCAGATCGCTGTCCGAGAAATCGGCATAGGCGGTGGTCGGCTTGATGCGGCCGAGCGTGGCGGCCTTGTCGGCCTCGGTCAGCTTGCCCTTGGCCAGGGCGCGGTCCAGGTTCTTGGTGATGGTGCCAAGACCCTTCTTCAGGGCCTCTTCGTTGATGTCCAGCAGGATCACGTCAAAGCCGGCGGCGGCGCAGACATGGGCGATACCATTGCCCATCTGGCCCGCGCCGATGATACCGATCTTCTTGATAGCAGTCATTGTAGGCTCCCGGATGGTAGGGCGTTTGCCGTTGGGCAGGTTGATTGATGGTTACTTGTTCAGCTCGGCGGCCAGTTCAGGCAGGACCTTGAAGAGGTCGGCGACCAGGCCGTAATCGGCGACCTGGAAGATGGGAGCCTCTTCGTCCTTGTTGATGGCGACGATGACCTTGGAATCCTTCATGCCGGCCAGGTGCTGGATGGCGCCCGAGATGCCGACGGCGATGTAGAGGTCGGGGGCGACGATCTTGCCGGTCTGGCCCACCTGGAAGTCGTTGGGGACAAACCCGGCGTCCACGGCGGCGCGGCTGGCACCGACCGCGGCGCCCAAGCGGTCGGCCACGGCTTCCAGCAGGTGGAAGTTGTCGCCCGACTGCATGCCGCGACCGCCCGAGATGATGATGCGGGCCGCAGTCAGCTCGGGCCGCTCGGACTTGGACAGCTGGCTGCCCACGTAGGCGGACAGGGCCGGATCGGCGGCGGAAGCAACCGCCTCGACCGCAGCGGAACCACCTTCGGCCTTGGCGGCCTCGAAGCCGGTGCCGCGCACGGTGATCACCTTGACGGCATCCTTGGACTGCACGGTGGCCAGCGCGTTGCCGGCATAGATGGGACGCACGAAGCTGTCGGCCGACACCACCCCGGTGATCTCGGAGATCTGGGCCACGTCGAGCAGCGCCGCGACGCGGGGCGCCACGTTCTTGCCGCCCGTGGTGGCGGGGGCCAGAATGTGGCTGTAACCGCCGGCGAGGCTCACCACCAGGGCGGCCAGGGGCTCGGCCAGGGCGTTGGCGTAAAGCGGCGCGTCGGCGGCCAGCACCTTGGCGATTCCGGCGATCTTGGACGCGGCCTCGGCCACGGCGCCGATGCCCGACCCGGCCACCAGCACATGGATGTCGCCGCCGATCTTCGACGCGGCGGAGACGGTGTTCAGCGTGGCGGCCTTGAGAGCGCCGCCCTCGTGCTCGGCAATGACGAGAACGGTCATGATCAGATCACCTTGGCTTCGTTCTTGAGCTTGTCCACCAGGGCGGCCACGTCGGCCACCTTGATGCCGGCGGAGCGCTTGGGCGGCTCGGCCACCGAAAGGGTCACCAGCCGGGGCGCCACGTCGACGCCCAGGTCGGCCGGGGAAACCGTGTCGATGGGCTTCTTCTTGGCCTTCATGATGTTGGGCAGCGAAGCGTAGCGCGGCTCGTTGAGGCGCAGGTCGGTGGTCACCACCGCCGGCAGCTTCAGGCTCACCGTCTCCAGGCCGCCGTCGATCTCGCGGGTCACCGTGATGGACTCGCCCACGATCTCCACCTTGCTGGCGAAGGTGCCCTGGGGACGGCCCAAGAGCGCGGCCAGCATCTGGCCCACCTGATTGCTGTCGTCGTCGATGGCCTGCTTGCCCAGGATGATCAGGCCGGGGGCCTCCTTGTCCACCAGGGCCTTCAGGACCTTGGCGACGCCCAGGGGCTGAACCTCGTCATCGGTCTGGACCAGGATGCCCCGGTCGGCGCCCATGGCCAGCGCGGTGCGCAGCGTCTCCGACGCCGCCGCCGGGCCGACGGACACCACCACCACCTCGGTCGCCTTGCCGGCTTCCTTGAGGCGCACGGCTTCCTCGACCGCGATCTCGTCGAACGGATTCATGGAGAACTTGACGTTCTGGGTCTCGACACCCGAACCATCCGACTTCACCCGGATCTTCACGTTGTAGTCGATCACCCGCTTGATCGCGACCAGGACTTTCATTTGTCTTTCAATCCTCTAATCCGGAGTGCGGATAAATCGGCATCGCCGGGCGGAATTTGCTATTGCATCGCACAATATGACGAGAGGTTAGGGTTGTCAACGCGCACCCCCCGGCACCCAAAGGACGTCGGCGGCGCCATTGCCGTTGGCGAGGCGGGCCAGGACAAACAGCAGGTCCGACAGACGGTTGGCGTAGATGATGGCGGCGGGATTGACCGCCTCGGCCTCGGCCAGGGCGACCATCAGGCGTTCGGCGCGGCGCACCACGGTGCGGGCGTGGTGCAGGTGGGCGGCCAGCGGCGAGCCGGCGGGCAGGATGAAGGACGTGAGCGGCGCCAGCTTCTCATTGGCCGCATCGATCTCCGCCTCCAGCCGGTCCACCTGGGACTGGACGACGCGCAGGCGCGTGCCCTCGGCCTCGTCGGCGGCGGCCGGCGTACACAGGTCGGCCCCCAGGTCGAACAGATCGTTCTGCAGCAGCTCCAAGAGGCCCATCATTTCGGGACCGGCATGCAGGCGGGCCAACCCGATCACCGCATTGGCCTCGTCCACGGTGCCGTAGGCCTCGACCCTGAGATCGTGTTTGCCCACCCTGGCACCATTGCCCAGTGAGGTCTTGCCCTTGTCGCCCGTCCGGGTATAGATGCGCGTCAGCGTGACCATCGCCTCGTTTCCTTGCTGTCTGCTTGAAAAGGTTTATGACACGGGGAGGTGAGAAACCTCTATACTCGGCTTTCATCGAACGGCATCGAATTTCCGGCACCATGCGTCTATCCCCCATCATGAGCGGCTATATCGGGCGTCAGTTCGCCTCGGCTTTCGCCACGGTGCTGATGGTGATTCTGGGGATCATCTTGCTGTTCGACGTCATCGAGCTGATCCGCCGCGCCGCCGCCCGCCCCGATCTGGGCATCGCCCCCATCCTGCTGATGGCGTTCTTCAAGCTGCCGCAGATGCTGCACACGGTGCTGCCCTTCGCGGTGATGATCGGCGCCATGGTGTGCTTCTGGCGCCTGACCCGCACCCACGAACTGGTGGTGGCCCGCGCCGCCGGCATCTCGGCCTGGCAGTTCATCACGCCGGTTCTGTTCGTCGCCGGCATCTTCGGCGTATTCGAGATCACCGTCTTCAACCCCATGGCGGCGGCCATGTACGGCCGCTACGAGCGCCTGCAGGACGAGCTGCTGGCCAACAGGCCCAGCGCCTTCGACCTGTCCGAGGGCGGGTTGTGGCTGCGCGAGCCCCATAACGACGGCGAGATGGTGGTCTATTCCGAATCCGTGCGCCAGGAAGGCCTCGTCCTGCACATCAAGGACGCCCAGTTCTTCCTGTACGACCGCCCCGACCACTTCCACCAGCGCATCGCCGCCGAGAGCGCCTCGCTGGTGGACGGCACCTTCGAGGTGCGGCGCGCCTGGGTGATGGAAGGCGGCAAGCCCTCGGTCTTCCTCGAGCAGCTGCGCATTCCCACCCAGCTGACGCTGTCGCGCATCCACGATAATTTCGCCGCGCCGGAAACCCTGTCCTTCTGGCAATTGCCGGGATTCATCCGGTTCTTCGAGCGGGCCGGCTTCACCGCCAACAAGCATCGCCTCTACATGCAGTCGCTGCTGGCCTCGCCGGTGCTGTATTGCGGCATGGTGCTGATGGCGGCGGTCTTCTCGCTGCGCCCCAACACCAGGTCGGGCGGATTGCTGGCCCGCATCGGCGCCGGCGTGGCGGCCGGCTTCGCCGTCTACTTCTTCTCCAAGGTGATCTACGCCCTGGGCCTGTCGGCGACCCTGCCGCAGACCCTGGCGGCCTGGACGCCGCCGGCGTTCGCCGGCCTGATCGGATTGTCGGGGCTGTTCCACCTCGAGGACGGTTGATGGCGCCTGGCCTGCTGCGCAACCCCTGGACCTGGGCAATTGCCGCCCTGGTGCCCCTGGTGCTGTTTCCACGCATCGACATCGGCGTCTCGGCCCTGTTCTTCGATGCGACGACCCGCAGCTTTCCCTTCCGGGTTCACCCCCTGGGGGAATTCGCCCGCAAGACGCTGCCCATCTTCCTGTTCGCCGCCGCCGGATTGATCGGCCTGGCCGGAGCCGTCTCCTTGCTGCTCAGGCGTCCGGTGGCCGGCATCCGCCCACCCATGGCGCTGCTGGTGGTGGCCTCCCTGGCGCTCGGCCCCGGCCTGGTGGTCAATATGATCCTCAAGGACAATTGGGGACGGGCGCGGCCCTCGACCATCACCGAGTTCAATGCCGGCTACCAGCCGGACCGCCGCTATACACCGGCCCTGGCCATGTCGGACCAGTGCGAGGACAATTGCTCGTTTCCCTCGGGCCATGCGGCGCTGGGCTTCTGGACGGTGTCGCTGGCCCTGCTGGCCCCGCCCGGCCGCCGTCGTGCCGCCATGGCCGCCGCCTTCGCCTTCGGCGCCGCCATGGGACTGGTGCGCATCGCCCAAGGCGGGCACTTCATTTCCGACGTCGCCTTTTCCGGCGTCATCGTCGTCGGGATCAGCATGGGGTTGTACCGGCTGATTCGCCCCGATCACCGCAGTGCAGCACAAAAAAATAGTCATTCAGAGGCCGTTGACGCCCCGTAAGCCCCTATGCGGACGCCTGATTCTCAGGTAATGATATAGGTTCAGGCTGACCTTGGCGCGCACGGGCCGGGCGGAATGCCCTCGCGTGGGTGCGGGGGATTTTGTTTACTTACGACGAGAATGACACATGGCATGGAACCGAGATAATCATGGCAGGGGCGAGCGCGGTCGCGGTCGTCGGGACGACTTTGGCGAACCGGCTTTCGATCCGCGCCCGTCGCGGCCGATGGCACCGAGCTCTTTTGACCGTCAGATGGTCAGTCAGGCGAACGTCAGCGCCACTGTGAAGTGGTTCAATGCCTCCAAGGGCTTCGGCTTCGTCGCCCCCTCCGATGGCAGCCCGGACGCCTTCCTGCACATTTCCGCTCTCGAGCGCGCCGGCCTGACCCAGGTCGCCGAAGGCGCCACCCTGGTGGTGGATCTCGGTGCCGGCCAGCGCGGCCCGCAGGTGGTGATGGTCCATGAAGTGGACAGCACCACCGCCACCCCGCGCGCCCCGCGCCGGGAAGAGCGCGGCCCGACCCAGACCGTCGAAGGCGTGGTCAAGTTCTTCTCGGCCGAGAAGGGCTTCGGCTTCGTCGCCTGCGACGAGGGCGGCAAGGACGTGTTCGTTCACGTGAAGGCGCTGGAGCGCTCCGGGATCAAGACCCTGGAATCCGGTCAGCGCGTTCGCGTCACCACCACCCTCGGGCTCAAGGGCCCGCAGGCGGATACGGTCGCGATCCTCTAGGTCGTAAAGCCAGGCCCTCCCCCCCCTATACGGAGGGCCTGGTACGATCTCGAGGAATTTCGCTTGATCCGAATCCGGCATTCTGGTACCACAATGCTCATTACTGCTTTGTCTCCCTGAGATTGGGCGGGACACGGTGATGAGCCGGGTCCCGCCACTTTTTTTACCCCCCCCGAAATTTTGTTGCGCCCGCCACCTTGTTCACGCAAGTAAGTGGTAACCGCATCCATGCTGCATTGCACAAAAACCTGTCGCATTCCGCCCCCGATTCGGTGCAGACTGTTTCTCGAGGGGATGCCTGACCTAAGGACTTGGGCGAGGAATTTGGAATGCTTGGACCCGCGGAACTTCGCGAAATCTACGACTGCCTCAAGGGCATGGGACTGGAGCCGGTGCGCGTCGCCGATGGCCGCAGCCCCTATATCAACCCCGCCTATGCCGCCGGCAAGGCCCTGACCAAGGCCGTGCGCGCCGCATCGCCCCTGCCCGTCGTGGTACCGCCGGCCGCCGGGGCCCCCGACAAGGCGAAGTAGGGGCGCCCAAGCCAAATCCGGCTACGTCGGATCAGAGCGGCACGCGCCAAATCGGGACCGTCTCTTCGTGTCATGGCCGGGCTCGCCCCGGCCATTCACGTGGAGGCGGGCGCCAGGAAGGCTTGCCGGCCTGGCATCACAGGCAGCTCCGCAGCCCCTCGCGGTAGGTGGGGTAGAGCAGGCGGACGCCCAACTCCCGCTTCATCCGCCCGTTATCCACCCGCTTGTTGTCGGCATAGAAGCTGAGCGCCATGGGCGACAGGGTTGCCTTAGCCTCTTCCCAGGCGATTTCCGGCGGCGGCTCCGCCCCCAGCAGGGCGCAGGCGTGGGCGATGACGTCCTGGGGCGGCGCGGCGTCGTCGTCGCACAGATTGTAGATTGCGCCGGGATGGGGACGGGCCAGCGAGGCCCGTACGGCGGCGGCGATGTCGTCCACATGGATGCGGCTGAACACCTGGCCGGGCTTGACCACCCGGCGGGCCTGTCCGGCGCGCACCGTGTCCACCGCCGAGCGGCCGGGACCGTAGATCCCCGCCAGCCGGAAGATGTGAGCGCCCAGGGCCCGCCAGCGCGTCTCGGCGGCCAGCCGCCGGCGCGAACGGTCGAGGCCGGGATTGGGCGGCGTGTCCTCGTCCACCAGCCCGCCGCCATGGTCGCCATAGACGCCCGTGGTGGAGAGATAGCCGATCCAGGCGGGAGATGCCGCCCGGATGGCGCCCTCCATCTGGTCGAGCACCGGATCGCCGTCGGCATCGGGCGGCACCGAGCACAGCACCGCGTCGATTCCGTCCAGGCAATGGGGCGGCAGCGGGTGCTGGCGGTCGAAGGGCAGTACCCGGACGCCCGGACAGTCCACCGCCTCGCCCGAGCGGGTGGTGCCGGCCACCTCCCAGCCCGCCTCGACCAGCCGGCGGGCGATCACCCGGCCGGAAAAGCCCAGCCCGAACAGGAAAAATCGCTTGGCCATCTCTCTTTCCTTGCACCGTCCGCACAATCGGCGAGACTACCGCCCCATGAGACCATACGCCATCCCCCTGCTGCTGTTGCCGCTGCTGTGGCTGCCCGCCCCCGCCCCGGCCCAGACCATCGATTCCAAGATGGAATACCGCACCTGCCTGAACCTGGCCCGCGCCAAGCCCGACGAGGGCTGGGAAGAGGCGCTGGCCTGGGCGTCGCTGGGCGGCGGCGAGCCGGCGCGTCATTGCGCGGCGGTCGCCCTGATCGGGCTGGGCAAGTACGAAGAGGCGGCCAAGCGCCTGGAAGCCCTGGCCTCCTCCAGCCGGCGCGAGGAAGCCATGCGCGCCGAGATGCTGGCCCAGGCCGGACAGGCCTGGCTGCTGGCGGGCAAGCCCCAGTTGGCCCTGGCCGCCCAGGACACCGCCCTGAAGCTGGTGCCCGGCCATCCCGAACTGATGCTGGACAAGGCGGTGACGCTGGCCTCGGCCAACCATTACGCCGAGGTGGCGGAATTGCTGAGCGCCCTATTGAAGACCCAGCCCAACCGCATCGAGGCCATGGTGCTGCGCGCCGTGGCCTACCGCTATCTGGACAAGCTGGAACTGGCCAAGGACGATCTGGCCCGCGCCCTGGTGCTCGACCCCACCTTTCCCGACGCGCTCTTGGAGCGCGGCATCATCCGCCGCCTGGAGGACGACCAGGCCGGCGCGCGCGAAGACTGGATGAAGGCCATCAACGCCGCCCCCGAAAGCTCCGCCGCCGACACCGCCCGGCGGAACCTGGAGATGATGGACGTCAAGGTGAAGTAAGGGACAGCGTCATGGCCGCGCTTGACGCGGCCATCCACGCGGCTCCGCAACAATGTTATCGGACGCGGCGAATCCCGCAGAGCCCTATGGATGCCCGGATCAAGTCCGGGCATGACGGAATCGGGGAAGAAGCCTTTCGCGACGGCGCTTACAGCCGCCGCGCTTCCTCGTCCTTGGTGAGCGTGGTCAGCGCCAGGGCGTGAACCCGGCCGGCCAGTTCCTCGGCCAGCAGGGCGTTGACCATGCGGTGACGCTCCACCCGGCTCTTGCCGGCGAAGGCCTCGGAGACGATTTCCAGGCGGAAATGGCTCTCGCCCTGCGGATTGTGCCCGGCATGCCCGGCATGGCGGTGGGATTCGTCGATGATGTCGAGCCTGGACGGAGCCAGCCCGTCCTCGAGTTTCTTGCGCATCACCGGTGTCACCTGCATTTCCATACCCTCATGCCGATTTGAACCCTCCCCAATTGGGGCCAGTCGGGCCCGCCGTCAAGAGGCGGTTCGACAGGGGCGCAATTTCCGCTCACGCCTTGCCTTGGCGCTTTCGAGCCTCCATTATGAGCTTTGCCATGAAAGCGACCAACGCCCGCAGATCCTGGCGGCCGGCCTTCGGCCCCGCTCCGGCGCAACCGGCCACCCGCCGCTGCGACCATCCCGGCTGCGCGCTGGAAGCCGAATACCGCGCCCCCCAGGCCCGCGACCGGCTGACCGACTACTACTGGTTCTGCCTGGACCACGTGCGCGAGTACAATTTGGCCTGGAACTACTACGCCGGCATGGGCGCCGAGGAGATCGAGGCCGAGCTGCGCAAGGACACCACCTGGCAGCGCCCCACCTGGCCGCTGGGCATCCAGGGCGCCAAGCGCAAGTTCGCCTATACGATCCACGATCCCTTCGAGGTGTTCGAGGATGCCGCCACCGAGGAGGCGCGGCCCAAGGCCCGCGTCCCCACCCCGGAGGAGGAAGCCATGGCGGTTCTCGAGCTTAACCCGCCGCTCACCGCCGAGACGCTGAAGGCCCGCTACAAGGAGCTGGTCAAGCAGCACCATCCCGACGCCAACAACGGCGACAAGGATTCCGAGGAGCGCTTCAAGCGCATCAACCACGCCTACAACACCTTAAAGCTCAGCCTGAGCCAGTAAGCAGCCCCCCAAGGACGAGAGTATGACCTCCAAGACGCAAAGCCCGCTTGCCTCCGACCATCCGCTCGCCATGCCCGACACCGAGGTGTCCGCCCGCGAGGTGTTCGGCATCGACATCGACATGATGGTCCCCGCCTTCTCGGTGGGCAGCGAGCATGTGCCCGACGTGGACCCGGCCTACCGCTTCGATCCCGACACCACCAAGGCCATCCTGGCGGGCTTCGCCTATAACCGCCGCGTCATGGTCCAGGGCTATCACGGCACCGGCAAGTCCACCCATATCGAGCAGGTGGCGGCGCGCCTCAACTGGCCGTGCATCCGCGTCAACCTGGACAGCCATGTCAGCCGCATCGACCTGATCGGCAAGGACGCCATCGTGGTCAAGGACGGCAAGCAGATCACCGAATTCCGCGAAGGCATGCTGCCCTGGGCCTTGCAACACCCCTGCGCCCTGGTGTTCGACGAATACGACGCCGGCCGCCCCGACGTGATGTTCGTGATCCAGCGCGTCCTCGAGGTGGAGGGGCGCCTGACCCTTCTCGACCAGAACCGGGTGATCCGGCCGCACGCCGCCTTCCGCCTGTTCGCCACCGCCAACACGGTGGGCCTGGGCGACACCACCGGGCTCTATCACGGCACCCAGCAGATCAACCAGGGCCAGATGGACCGCTGGAACATCGTCGCCACGCTGAACTACCTGGCCCATGACGACGAATGCTCCATCGTGGTGGCCAAGCTCAAGGATTACGACACCCCCGAAGGCCGGGATCTGGTGTCCAAGATGGTCATGCTGGCCGACCTCACCCGGTCGGGCTTCATGAACGGCGACATCTCGACGGTGATGAGCCCGCGCACGGTGATCACCTGGGCCGAGAACACCCGCATCTTCGCCGACCACGGCTACGCCTTCCGCGTGACCTTCCTCAACAAGTGCGACGAGGTGGAGCGGCCCATCCTGGCCGAGTACTACCAGCGCTGCTTCGGCACGGACCTGCCCGAAGGGCCGGCCCGCATGCTGGCCTAAGGGCCTGGGGAGAGATCTTGCAGCAAAACCCCACGGGTAAGGACGGCAGCAGGGGCGAAAGCATCGGCGACACCATCCGCCGCGCCACCGCCGCCACCCTGAAGGCCATGTCCGGCAAGCCCGAACTGGATGTGGGCTTCGCCGCCGGCAACGGCAGCGTGAGGGGCGCGGAAATCCGCCTGCCGGCGCCGCCGCGCACCATTTTGCCTTCGGACCTGGCCCGACTGCGCGGCACCGCCGACGCCATCGCGCTCCGGCTGCGCTACCACGACGATTCCGTCCATGTGCGCCGCATGCCGCAGCTGCCCGACGCCCGCAAGATCTACGACATGGTCGAGCAGGCCCGGGTCGAGGCGCTGGGGGCGCGGCTGATGCCGGGCGCCGCGGCCAACATCGCCGAGGTCCTCGAGGTCAAGGCCCGCGCCGAGGGCCTGGACCGCGCGGTCAAGCGCGAGCAGGTGCCGCTGGCCGACGCCATGCGCCTGATCGCCCGCGAGATCTTCGCCGGGCTGGAGCCGCCGCCATCGGCCCGTGCCGCCGTGGATCTGTGGCGCGACGAGATCAAGGCCAAGGCCGGCCCGACCCTTGATTCGCTCAAAGACCTGCTGCGCGACCAGGAAGCCTTCGCCAAGGGCCTGCACAAGCTGCTGCACGATTTGGATTTCGGCACCGACCACCCGTCGGAATCCGACGAATCCGAGAATTCCGAACAAAGCGGCCAGGAGCAGGACGCCCAGGGCGCCGGCCAGGAAAAGGAAGGCGAGCAGGAGGGCCAGGGTCCCCAGCAGGAAGGCGACACCCAGGCGCCCGGCTCGTCGGAAGGCAGCGGCGAGGACCAGGGCGAGGGCGACGGCGAGGAGATGATGCTGACCGGCACCGGCACCGAGGAGCCGGGCGGCCCGTCCAAGCAGGTCCAGGAGCAGCTCTCCAATTCCGCCGCCATGCAGGACCGGCCCTACAAGCCCTACACCACCCAGTTCGACCAGATCGTCACCGCCGAGGATCTGTGCGAATCGGAAGAGCTGAACCGCCTGCGCCGCCAGTTGGACCAGCAGCTCTCCCACCTCCAGGGCGTGGTGTCCAAGCTGGCCAACCGGCTGCAACGGAAATTGATGGCGCAGCAGACCCGCAACTGGGACTTCGACCTGGAAGAGGGCATGCTCGACACCGGCCGGCTGGCGCGCATCGTCGCCAACCCCATGCATTCCCTGTCCTTCAAGATCGAGAAGGACACCAATTTCCGCGACACCGTGGTCAGCCTGCTGATCGACAATTCCGGCTCCATGCGCGGGCGGCCCATCACCGTGGCGGCCATGAGCGCCGACATCCTGGCCCGCACGCTCGAGCGCTGCGGCGTCAAGGTCGAGGTTCTGGGCTTCACCACAAGGGCGTGGAAGGGCGGATCGGCCCGCGAGAAGTGGCAGGCCGAGGGCAAGCCGACCAATCCCGGACGGCTCAACGACCTGCGCCACATCGTCTACAAGGCGGCCGACGCCCCCTGGCGCCGGGTGCGGCGCAATCTCGGCCTGATGCTCCGGGAGGGCATCCTGAAGGAAAACATCGACGGCGAGGCGCTGATGTGGGCGCATGAACGCCTGATCGCCCGGTCGGAACAGCGGCGCATCCTGATGGTGATCTCGGACGGCGCCCCGGTGGACGATTCCACCCTGTCGGCCAATCCCGGCAATACGCTCGAAAAGCACCTGCGCGACGTCATCGCCTATATCGAGAACCGCTCGCCGGTGGAACTGGTGGCCATCGGCATCGGCCACGACGTCACCCGCTACTATCGCCGCGCCGTCACCATCATGGACGCCGAGGAGCTGGGCGGCACCATGATGCGCCAGCTGACCTCCCTGTTCGACGACGAGGCCGAGGCGCCGGGCGGCCGGCGCCGGGCGGGCTGACCATGAACGGCGGCAGCGTGGATATTTCCCATCCAGGCCGCACGGACAAGGAATCCGACGCCCCCCGCCCGTCGCGCCTGCCGCAGCCCAGGCTGCTGCTCGGCCTGATCACCGCCATCGCGGTGCTGGGCGGCATGGCCGGGCTGGGGACGCTCACCTGGTTCGACCATCAGGTGGCCCTGGCCGACTGGACCGCCAATCTCAGCCTGTCGGCCCGGCTGGTGGAATCCCACACCCGCGCCGCCTATGGCACCGCCCACGCCAATCTCGGCATGGTCGGCGACCACGTGGCGGGCCGGCCGCTGGCCAGCCTCAGGAACTCCCGTTCCGAGCAACAATGGCTGGCCTCGGTCCTGGGCAGCCTGCCCTATGGAATCGGCATCGCCATTCACGATGAGCGGGGCGACCCGGTGCTGGCCCATGACAGCCTCGGCCTGTTCGCCGCCAATGCCGCCCACCGCGACCACTTCATCGTCGCGCTGGCCCAGCCGGGCCGCACTGTGATGAGCGCCGTGGTGCCCGGACGGGGCGATCAGGGCCGGGTGATCATCTTCAGCCGCGCCATCCAGGACCCCACGGGCCGCACCGTCGGCGTGGCGCAAATCGCCTTGAAGACCGACTACTTCATCGATTTCTACCGCGATCTGCAGCCCGATCCCGGCTCCATCTTCCTGGTGTCGCGCCTGGATGGCGGATTGGTGGCGCGCTATCCCATGCCCGACGCCACCTTCACCCGTTTCGACACCTCCAAGGCACCGTTCACCCACTTCGCCAAGGCGCCGTCCGGCCTGTACCGCTCCGCCTCGGTGGTGGACGGAATCGAGCGGCTGGTGGCGTACCGCAACCTGCCGGACCTGGACATGGTGGTCACCTCGGGCATTCCCACCGAACTGGCGTTCCGCGAATGGAGCATCCGGACAAGGCGCAACGTGCTGCTCTTCGCCACCGCCATGGCCCTGCTGCTGGTGCTGGCCGCCATCACCGGCGAGAGCCTGCGGCACGAGGCCCGCCTGCTGGCCACCGGCGAGCGCCGCACCCGCGAGCTGATCAACGCCCTGGCCGAAAAGGACGTGCTGTTCCAGGAAGTCCACCACCGGGTGAAGAACAACCTTCAGGTCATCTCCAGCCTGCTGACCATGCAGTCGCTGCACGTCACCGACGAGAAGGTCAAGGAGACGCTGAAGGACGCGCTGGACCGCATCCATTCCATGGGTCTGGTGCATCAGACCCTGTACGAGCGCAACCTGGCCTCCAACGTGGATCTCGGCACCTATTTCGGCAAGCTGGCCGAGGCGCTGGCCGGGTCCTATTCCGCCTCGCCCGGCGGCGTCACCGTCGAGGTGGAGGTGGAGGGCACGCTGGACCTGGAGCGCGCCGTGCCGCTGGGCATGCTGGCCAACGAGGTGCTGTCCAACGCCATGAAGCACGCCTTCTCGGACGGACGGCGCGGCACCATCTGGGTCACCCTGGTGCGCGAGGCGGGCGAGTGGCACTTCACGGTGCGCGACAACGGCGTGGGCATGCCGGACAAGCCGGGACGCGGCATCGGCATCGGCCTGATCCGCGCCCTGGCCCGACAACTGGGCGGACGGTCCCACATCCTCGTCGACGAGGGCACCGTGGTGTCGGTGACCTTCCCGGCGTGATGGGGCGGGGACGCCCGCGCTCCGGGTTCTCGATGGGGCGCGGGCGTCCCGCCCGCTTTCCCCTACTTGGCCTTGGGCCGGAAGGCCTTGCACACCGAGGGATCGGTGTCGATGAAGGGGCCGCCGATCAGGTCGATGCAATAGGGCACCGCCGGCATGACGGCGGTCAGGCAATCGGCGATGGCCGAGGGCTTGCCCGGCAGGTTGATGATCAGGCTTTTGCCCCGGATTCCCGCCGTCTGGCGCGACAGGATGGCGGTGGGCACCACCTTCAGGCTTTCGGTGCGCATCAGTTCGCCGAAACCCGGCATCATCTTGTCGCACACCGCCTCGGTGGCCTCGGGCGTCACGTCGCGGGGCGCCGGGCCGGTGCCCCCCGTGGTGACGATCAGGGCGCAGCCCTCTGCGTCGGCCAGCTCCTTCAGCGTCGCCTCGATCAGCGCCTGCTCGTCCTCGATGACGCGCGCCACCGGACGCCAGGGCGTGGACAGGAAGCGGTTCATCTCGGCGATGATGGCCGGTCCGCCCTTGTCCTCGTAGATGCCGCGGCTGGCGCGATCCGAGATGGTGACGACCCCGATGGGGACGGGCTGTTCGGTCATGGCGAATTCTCCCAGAGCCTGATCCGGTCGATACGACCGGATCAGGCTCAATCCGAATTGAGCGAGAGCAAGATTCACGCATGAATGCGATCTTGCTCTGGAAAAGGATCACGGAGTGTGATGACCTCGACGAAACCGGTCAAGAGCGCGAGGGCAGCATGATCATCACCACCACAGATTCCGTCGAGGACAAGCGCATCACCGCCTATCTCGGCATCGTCAGCGGCAGCGCGGTGATGGGCACCAACATCTTCCGCGACATGCTGGCCAGCGTGCGCGACATCGTCGGCGGCCGCTCGGGCTCGTACGAGAACGTCCTGCGCGACGCCAAGGACGCCGCCCTGGCCGACCTGCAGGCCCAGGCCGCCCAGATGGGCGCCGACGCGGTGGTGGCGGTGGACCTGGATTACGAGACCATCGGCGGCGACGGCAAGACCATGCTGATCGTCTCGGCCAACGGCACCGCGGTAAAGCTCGGTTAACCATACGTTAAGACTTACAACGGGTTCCGGGCTGTTTTTGAGATATCCCGTGACTTTCCGGCCGCAATTGCGCTAGATAATTGGATTCTCGCGCTGCGGAACCGCGACCTTGTCCAAACGCCTCGCCTTTGCCGTCCTGACCTTGGCCTTGCTGGGCGCGTGCTCGTCGCCGCCGCCCCGGCCCGCTCCGCCGCCGCCCATCCTCGACCCCGATTCCGCCTGCCTGAAGGATTTGCACGACCGCCGCGTGGCCTTCGAGCCGCAAGCGGCGACCGGCGCCGGCTCGTGCTCCATCGCCAATCCCGTCAAGGTGACCGCCGATTCCGGGACCAGCTGGAACCGCCCCGGGGTGATGTCGTGCTCCATGGCCCGGGTGGTCGACCGTTTCGAAACCCAGGTGGTGCAGGCCGCCGCCCAAAGGATCCTCGGGCAGCGCGTCGCCAAGCTCCACCACATGGGAACCTACAACTGCCGCAGCCGACGCACCGAGACCACCGTCGCCTCGGCCGACATGGGCAGCAAGGGTGGGCGACTGTCGGAACACGGCAAGGGCCAGGCCATCGACATTGGCGGCTTCGAGCTGGCCGACGGCACCATGATCTCGGTGAAGAAGGACTGGCGGGGCGCCGGCAAGAGGAGCGAGTTCCTCCAGGCGGTGGCCCGGGCGTCGTGCGAGCACTTCAACGTGGTGCTGACGCCCAACCACAACAAGCTGCACGCCGACCACCTGCACCTGGACATCGGCCCGCACAAGCTTTGTTCCATGTGAGGAAGCCCCCCGGCCGCAAGGCCGAAGGACTTTTCACGAAACCCTTACAGCACTGTCAGCATGCTGGCCACCAGCGGGTGGCGGACGATGTCCTTCTCGTTCAGATGCACCACCGCCACGTCGGGCAGGTCCGACAGCCGCCCCGCGATGTCGGCCAGCCCCGACATGCCGGGCAGCAGGTCGCTCTGGTCCGGGTCGCCGGTCAGCACCATGGTGGAGTGCCAGCCCAGGCGGGTGAGCAGCATCTTGATCTGGCCGTAGGTGCAGTTCTGCGCCTCGTCGATGACCACGAAGGCGTTGTTGAGCGTCCGGCCGCGCATATAGGCGATGGGGGCGATCTCGATGGAGCCGTCGGCCAGCAGGGCCCGCAGCCGCTTGCCGCCCAGGCGGTCGGACAGGGCGTCGTAGAGGGGCCGCAGATAAGGGGCCAGCTTCTCCTGCAGATCGCCGGGCAGGAAGCCCAGGCTTTCGCCCGCTTCCACCGCCGGGCGCGACAGCATGATGCGCGCCACCTTGCCCTCCTCGAAGGCCTCCACCGCCGCCGAGATGGCCAGATAGGTCTTGCCGGTGCCCGCCGGCCCCAGCGCCAGGGTCAGGTTGCCGTCGGCGATGGCCCGAAGCAGCTGGCGCTGGTTCTCGCTTTGCGGGCGGACCTTGCGCACGTAGCTCTGATCGCGATGCTGGTCGTCCTCTCCCAGCGGGCTCCAGGCCTTCTCGGCGGGATACAGCGGCACCACCGGTTCATTCTTCGACGCGGCAACCCGCGTAGCGCGCTTGGCCATCTGGGACTCCTTCACGAACACTGAGGGAAGAGGGCAACAAAAAAGGGCCTCTCGGCACGAGAGACCCCTGATGGGAGAGGCGGAGGACGCTGCGGCCCGCAAGCGGCGGGCGACCCTGTCCGGAAATGCCTTCCGGTGCTCGGCTCAAGCAGCGAATCAACGTGGATTCCTCCATCCGCGATCACAACCCGCAAAAACCTTAAACAACGAAGACTCGGCTTGTCGACAACAAATCGGTCCCGTCACCCGATTGTAATACTATATGTGGAGTTAACGGGATGTGAATGGGATCACTCTGGCTCATTGTCATGCTGAGCCACGGGTGAAGCAGCTTTCAGCCTGAGGCGGCTGGCGCTCAGTCGCCGGCGGCCGGAGCGGGCGGCGTCACCCGCAGCGAGGTGATCTGGTTGCGCTGGCGCCGGGCGATCTCGAAGCGGAAGCCGTAGAAGCGGAACACCTGGCCCACGTCGGGGATCTGCCGCGCCTCGTGCAGCACCAGCCCGGCGATGGTGGCGGCCTCGTCGTCGGGCAGCCGCCACTCGAACTGACGGTTGAGGTCGCGGATGGTCACCGAGCCGTCGATGATGTAGGAGCCATCCGATTGCGGCCTGACGCCGGCCACCGTCACGTCGTGCTCGTCGGCGATGTCGCCGACGATCTCCTCCAGGATGTCTTCCAGGGTGACCACGCCCATCAGGGTGCCGTACTCGTCCACCACCAGGGCGAAATGCTCGCGCCGCGACCGGAAGGCCTGCAACTGCTCCAGCAAGGTGGTGGAATCGGGAATGAACCAGGGGTCCGAGGCCAGCTCGACCACGTCCAGCTTGTCCAACTCGCCTTCCAGGGCGCGGACGGCGCGCAGCAGATCCTTGGCGTGGACCACGCCGACGATGTTGTCGGGATCGTCCTTCCACAGCGGCACGCGGGAAAAGGTGCTGCTCACCACCAGTTCCAGGATCTCGGCGGCGGGCAGCCCGGCATCGGCGGTGACCACGCCGCGCCGGTGGGTCATCACCTGCTCCACCTCCACGTCGCCCAGTTCCAGGATGGAGCGCAGCATGCGCCGCTCCTCCTTGACCTCCTCCTCGCCGGCATGGACCTCGATGGCGCCCTTCAGCTCCATCATGGAGGCCTCGACGCTGACCGTGGTGGAGTACTTGGCGCCGAACAGGCGGAACACGCCCCCCACCACCAGCTCGACGGCGCGCACGAAGGGCGTCAGCAGCCAGACCACCCCGGTGACCGGGCCGGAGAACAGCAGGGCCATGCGGTTGGCGTGGTAAATGGCGTAGGTCTTGGGCAGCACCTCGCCGAACACCACGATGATCACCGTCATGCCCGCCGAGGCGTAGGCGACGCCCACCTCGCCGAACATGCCGACCAGCACGCCGGTGGCCAGGGACGAGGACAGGGTGTGGGTCAGCGAATTGCCGATCAGCAGCGCCCCGATCAGGCGCTGGCGGGCGTCGATCAGCCGGTTGACCCGCTTGGCGGGAAGGCTGCCGTCCTGCTCCAGCTGGTGCATCACCGGGCGCGACACGGCGGTCAGCGCCGTCTCGGTACCGGCGAAGAACGCCGACCCGGCCTGCAGCACCACGATGGCGACCACCGAAAGGGTGAGAAAAAGCGTCCCCTGATCCATCGCCATCCCCCCGTTAACGCCCCGCGGCCATCTCCGCCAGCATGGAGGCCAGTTCGGCTTGCCCCACCTCGCGGGTCAGGAAGCTTTTGCCAATCCCCTTGGCCATCACGAAGGTGACCTTGCCGTCCTTGACCTTTTTGTCGCCGGCCATGTGGTGGATCAGGCTGTCCACCGCCCACAGCCGGGGCTTGGGCAGGGCGGCGGGCAGGCCCACCGCGTTCAGATGCCGCTCGAGGCGCAGGGCATCGGCGGCGGGCGCCAGCCCCAGCCGGGCCGACAGGCGCAGCGCCATCACCATGCCGATGGCCACCGCCTCACCGTGCAGCATCTCGTCGGAGAAGCCGGTCTCGGCCTCGAGCGCGTGGCCGAAGGTGTGGCCGAGATTGAGCAGGGCGCGCACGCCGCCTTCCCGCTCGTCGGCGCCGACGATGCGGGCCTTGGCGCGGCAGGACACCGCGACGGCGTGGCGCCGCGCCTCCATGTCGCCCTCGATCACCTTGGAGCCGTTTTCCTCCAGCCAGGCGAAGAACGGCTCGTCGTCGATCACCCCGTATTTGACCACCTCGGCATAGCCGGCCAGCACCTGGCGCTTTGGCAGGGTGTCGAGTACTTCCGTGTCGGCCAGCACCAGGCGGGGCTGGTAGAACGAGCCGATCAGGTTCTTGCCCTGGCGGGTGTTGATGCCGGTCTTGCCGCCCACCGAGGAATCCACCTGGGACAGCAAGGTTGTGGGGATCTGGACGAAATCCACGCCCCTGAGCAGGATCGAGGCGGCGAAGCCGGTGAGGTCGCCGATCACGCCGCCCCCCAGCGCCACGATCATGGCCCCGCGCTCGGCGCGGGCTTCCAGCATGGCGTCGAGCAGGGCTTCCAGGTGCTTGAAGTCCTTGGTCTGCTCGCCGGCCGGCACCACGGTGTGCATGGTGGTGACCCCGGCCTCGGCCAGGCTCTTCTGCACCCGTTCGAGATAAAGCGGCGCCACGTTGGTGTCGGTGACCACCAGGGCGCGGCCGCCCCGCATCTTCGGCTTGATCATCTCGCCCGCCCGGTCCAGCAGGCCGGGGCCGATATGGATGGGATAGCTGCGCTCGCCCAGTTCGACCAGGACCTGTTCAGGGGCGGCGCTCATCATTTGCTCTCCGAGTTCAAATGCTCGATCAGGCCGGCCATGACGCGGATCACGGTGGCCTCGGGGATTTCGTCGGTGGAATCGACGATGATGTCGGCCTCGGCATAGATGGGGTAGCGGGCTTCCATCAGGCGGCCGAGGATTTCCTTAGGATCGCCCTGCTTGAGCAGGGGGCGGTGGTCGCGGCCCACCGTGCGCTTCAACAGCAGGTCGAGGTCGGCCCGGATCCACACCGAGGTGCCGGTGCGCTTGATACGCTCGCGGGTGGCAGGATCGACGAAGGCGCCGCCGCCGGTGGCCAGCACCACCGGGGGGCCGTCGAGCAGGCGCGAGATCACCTTGCGCTCGCCTTCGCGGAAGGCCGGCTCGCCGAAGCGGGCGAAATAATCGCTGATGGTGCTGCCCGAGGCAGCCTCGAACTCCACGTCGGAATCGAGGAAATCCATGCCCAGCCGGGCGGCGAGGCGGCGGCCGACGCAGGACTTTCCCGCCCCCATCAGCCCGACCAGGACGACGGTTCGGCTGATGCGCCCGGCCAGTTGCGGCGCCAGTCTCGCCAGTTCGTCGGCCATGCCCTGATCCACGCTTCGTCCCGTTCCTGTAAAAAAGCGTTGAGCCGGCGTTGATCCCCGCCGCCTTGGCCGATACACTGCGCCCACGAACGCAATGGGGCCGTCCCTGCCGCTTTTAGCCGCACGTCGGCGGTCCTGTCCAGAAATGTCGCTGTCGCGAGAGGTCTTCCGTCTCCCATGAGCAAGATTGCCGGCCTTCTTGTTGCCCTGCTGCTGGCGGTGATCGTCGGCGGCGGATTGTTCCTGTCCACCTGGGACCCGCCGCCCCCGTCGGCGAAGATCGAGAAGGTCGTACCGGATGCCCGCTTCCCGCGCTAAAGCCCTGGCCCTGGCGTTCGGCGCCGTCCTTCTGGCGCCCGCCGCCCTGGCCCAGCAGCCGGGCAAGCCGCTGATCCTGACCTCGCCCAATCTGGAAGCCCCATCCCAGGCGACGACGCCCCAGGCCGAGTCCCCCGCCGCGCCGCGCCCCACCACCGCCACCGAGTTCCCCGGCGGCCCGGCCAAGCCCGGCCCCCGCTTCGAGGTGGAGGAGCTGAAGGCCCCCGACCCCGACGCAGTCGGCGCCCTCGACGAGGCGCAGGGCGGTTTGGGCATGGGCATGTGGCACGGCACCTCCGCCACCCTGGTGCGCAAGATCCTGCCGGCCCTGCCCGCCGCGCCCGGCTCGCGCGCCGCCCATTCCCTGTCGCGCCGCTTGCTGCTGTCTGCGGCGGCCGCGCCCGACGGCAATCGCGGCCAGACGCCGTCGCTCCTGGAGCTGCGCGCCGAGCGACTGTTCGCCATGGGCGAGATCGACGGACTGGCCGCCCTGCTGAAGGCCGCCCCCGCCTCGCTGGCCTCGCCCGGCCTGTCGCGCCTCAAGGTGGACACCTTCCTGCTGTCCGGCGATTCCAAGGCCGCCTGCGCCGAGGCCGCCATCCTGGCCCAGGGCGCGCCCCTCGACCCGCGCCTGGCGGTGTTCTGCCAGATGACCGCCGGCAAGACGCTGGAAGCCGGCATGGCGCTGGACCTGATGCGCGAGCGCAAGGACGCCGACCACGCCTTCATCGCCGCCGCCGAGGTCATGGGCGGCACGCCGCCGGCCAAGGTGGACAAGCTGCCCAATCCCACCCCGCTGCATCTGGCCGCCTTCAAGGCGGCCAAGCTGCCGCTGCCCGCCGACACCGTCGCCAACGCGCCGCCCTCCATGCTGCGCGCCATCGCCGACAATCCCGGCATGGCCGCCGACCACCGGATCACCGCCGCCGAGCGGGCCGAGGCGCTGGGCATCCTCGACACCGAATCCCTGCGCAAGCTGATGGCCGAGGTCAGCCTGACCCCCGCCGAGCAGCAGGCCGCCGCCACCCAGGGCGACAAGAGCCCCCGGGGCCGCGTGCTGTGGCTGCGCGCCGTCGGCGCCGAGCAGGCCGCCCCCGCCCGGGCCGAGCTGATCACCCGCGTCCTGCTGGCAGCGGCCGAGCGCCACGCCTTCGCCGCCACCGCCCGGCTCTACGCCCCGCTGATCGCCGAACTGAAGCCGGCCCCCGATCTGGCCGGAGCCGCCCCCATGCTGGCCCGCGCCCTTTACGCGGTGGGACGGCCCGAGGCGGCGGGCAACTGGCTGACGCTGGCCAAGACCGACCCGGCCGCCGCCAAGCTGGCCGCCGGATTGTGGCCCCTGGCCCGCATCGCCCGCGTCGGCCTCGATCCCAGCCCCGCCGATTCCTTCGCCGCATGGCTGGAAGGCTCGCAACTGAACGAACGCCGCACCGTGGTCACCCTGGCCATGCTGCAGGCGGTGGGGGAACCCATTCCCGCCTCGGCCTGGGCGCCCCATGCCGTCGGCACCATCACCGGCCCGACGCCGAAGCCGGCGCTGAAGGCGCTGCTGCGCGCCGCCGCCGAGGGGGCGCGCCGGGGGGAAACCGTGCTGCTGTCGGTCGCCGCCCTGGGCGAGGGGGGACTGGAAAACGCCGATCCCGACCTGATCGGCCGGGTGGTGGTGTTCCTGCGCCAGGCCGGATTCGAGCGCGAAGCCCGCGAACTGGCCCTGGAAGCGGTGCTGGCCAACGGCGGATGAGCGAAGCCTTCGACCGACACGTCGAGGCTTTCCTCGAGATGATGCAGGTCGAACGGGGCGCCAGTCCCAACACGCTGGACGCCTATGGCCGCGATCTGGCCGATTTCGCCGAGTTCCTGGCCGGGCGGGGGCTTAAGCCCCTGGGCGCCGACCATCGCGCCGTCGCCGCCTATATCGCCCGTCAGGCCGATATAGGCATGGCGGCCCGCACCCAGGCCCGGCGGCTGTCCTGCCTGAAGCAGTTCTACGGCTTCGCCTTCGCCGAGCGCCTGCGCCCCGACGACCCCACCGCCAATATCGACGCGCCACGCCTGGGCCGCCCCTTGCCCAAATACCTGCGCAAGGAGGAGGTGGTCGCCCTGCTGGATTCCGCCCGCGCCCTGGAGGGCAGGGACGGCGTCCTGATGACCGCCCTGCTGGAAACCCTTTACGCCGCCGGGCTGCGCGTCTCGGAACTGGTGTCGCTGCCGCTGGCCGCCGTGGCCCGCGACCCTGCCGTCCTGGTGGTGCGCGGCAAGGGGTCGAAGGAACGCATGGTGCCGCTGTCCGATCCGGCCCGCGCCGCCCTGATGGCCTGGAAGGCCGAGCGCGAGGCCATGCTTCCCAAATCCAAGCCGTCGCGCTGGCTGTTCCCGTCCAGCGGCGTCACCGGTCACCTCACCCGCGACGGCTTCGCCAAGATGCTGGCCCGGGTGGCGGTCCAGGCGGGTCTCGATCCCACCAGGGTCTCGCCCCACGTGCTGCGCCACTCCTTCGCCAGCCACCTGCTGGCCGGCGGGGCCGACCTCAGAAGCGTCCAGGAGATGCTGGGCCACGCCGACATCGCCACCACCGAGATCTATACCCACCTGATCGACGACGAGGCCTCGCGCCTGGTCCGTGCCCACCATCCCCTGGCCGGCAAGACACCCCCAAAGGCGTAGCGTATTTACGCCAGCTTATACCTATCTGCATATGCAGCCAAAAGCTGCGCTCCACATGATCTGGCGATAAGCATTTCCACCTATTCATGTTCCGTTCCGTTGACAGAGTGGTAGTACCCCGCCAATTCTGTAAGCGCGCCGGGGAGTTACGCATATTCTCCCCAGCAGAGGGCACCACTCGCTCTGGTTGGGGAGAGCACCAGACATGACTGACGACGAGTTCACGGAGACATTACGGCGACTGGGATTGTCCCAGGCGGCCCTGGCCCGGCTGCTCGATGATTTGGGCGAACAGCAGCCCGCCCCCACCACCGTGTGGCGTTGGGCCGACGGGCGGTCGCGGGTTCCCATCGGGGTAGGCGCGCTGCTGCGGCTGCTGGAGCAACTGCCGTCCGAGCTCCGCAACCAAGTGACCCGCAAGGCCCTCAGGGCCTAAAGCCAAGAAAAAGGGCCGCCCAAAGGCGGCCCTTGATCATTTCCAGAGAAGCTCCTGCCTTACGCCGCCTGATCGCGGCCCGGCGGCAGCTGCTTGCCGTAGCGCTTCATGTAGAGCGGCAGGATCGCCTCGGCCGAGGTCGGCGTGATGCCCAGCTCGGTCAGGCCCGGCTTGCCGCCCCGGACCACGTTGTCCACCTTCATCATCCGCACCTGATCCTTGGTCAGCATCGGGCTGGGCAGCATCTGCAGGAAGGTGGCCTGCAGCATGCCCAGGCCGAAGGGCAGCGGCACCAGCAGGCGGTCGCGGCCGGTGGAGGCGTTCACCAGCTCCATCACTTCCTTCATGGAATAGCGGCGCGGCCCGCCCAGCTCGAAGGTCTTGCCGGCATGGCGGGAATCGTCGAGCATCGAGACGATGGCCTGGGCCACGTCGGACACGCTGACCGGCTGGAAGATGGGGCCGCCCGAACCGAACAGGTCGATGGAGCAGCCCGCTTCGCTGCACACCGGCTTGAAGCCGTCGCTGGTGAAGACCGGCAGCACCGGCGACACCATGGCGAGCTTGCCGAAGCGGTTGAAGAAGCCGTCATCGGGGCCGAACACCACCGAGGGACGCACGATCGAGGCGCCGGGGAAGGCGGCGGCGACCGCCTCCTCGCCCAAAGCCTTGGAGCGGGCGTAGGCGGCCTCGGAATTCTTGTCGGCGCCCAGCGCCGACATGTGGACCAGCCGGGTGACGCCGGCCGCCTTGGCCGCCTGGGCCACATTGGCGGCGCCCTTCACATGGATGGCGTCGAAGGTGGCCCGGCCGCTTTCATAGAGAATGCCCACCAGGTTGACCACCGCGTCCACGCCGGCCACCGCCATGGCCACCGACTTGGGATCGGTGATGTCGGCGCGCAGCGGCGTCACCTGCCCCACGTCGCCCATGGGCTTCAGGAACTCGGCGGCGATGGGATCGCGCACGGCGGCGCGCACCACCCAGCCCTGGGCGGCGAGACGCTTGACCACGTTCCTGCCGATGAAACCCGAACCGCCGAATACCGTGACAACGCGCCGAGCCATGCCGTCCCTCCATATCGTCCGGCGGCACGGGTGCCGCCCCCAGCCCAAATTCGGGCTAATTCTTTGGGTCGGAAGCTAGCCCATAAGCCGCCCGGGTGTAAAGGGCGCGGGGGCCGGAGCAAAAAAGCGGAACGAGGTGAAAAAACATCGTTGACACCGCCGGCCGCCTCGCATATTTCTTCGCGCCTCGGACGGCTGAGGCGGTTCGGGAGCTACCTGCCCAGGTGGCGGAATTGGTAGACGCGCACGGTTCAGGTCCGTGTGGCAGTGATGTCGTGGAAGTTCGAGTCTTCTCCTGGGCACCATCTCTTAACCGCGGCGCGGTCTAGCTGATGGACACATCGGACGCGGAGCCGCCCTCCCCCAACCGGGGATAAGAAGGAGCGGCTCCGTGACCGTTTTCTACCACAAGAACGACCTCCCCGACGGCCTCGATCTCGGCAAGCTGGTCGCCATCGATTCCGAGACCATGGGCCTCAACCTGCAGCGCGACCGCCTGTGCGTGGTGCAGCTGTCGGCCGGCGACGGCGACGCCCATGTGGTCCACTATCCCAAGCCCGAGTGGAACTCGCCCAATTTGGTCCGCATGCTGTCGGACCAATCGGTGACCAAGCTGTTCCACTTCGCCCGCTTCGACGTGGCCATGCTGCGGCGTTACCTGGGGGTGCGCTGCAATCCGGTGTTCTGCACCAAGATCGCGTCCAAGCTGACCCGGACCAACACCGAGAGCCACAGCCTCAAGACGCTGTGCAAGGAATTCCTGGGCATCGACCTGTCCAAGCTGCAGCAGAGCTCGGATTGGGGCGCGCCCGAGCTGAATGCCGACCAGCTGGCCTATGCCGCGTCGGACGTGCTCTACCTGCACCAGCTGAAGGCGCGCTGCGAAATCCTGCTGGACCGCGAAGGCCGCCGCGCCCTGGCCGAAGCCTGCTTCGCCTTCCTGCCCGACCGCGCCGACCTGGACCTGGCCGGCTGGGACGCGGAAGACATCTTCTCGCATTGATTTTTCAGCCCTTTCCTTGCCGTCACCCCCGGACTTGATCCGGGGGGCCATGGATGGCCGGGTCAAGCCCGGCCATGACGGGTAAAGAAGGCGTATCCACCCAAGTCAGCCCCTCAGCCACCGGGCGGGAATGCACGAAACGGACCAACCGGACGCGTTTTGCCTTTCCGTCACCGGGCCGTTGCGTATAGTTATGCACCCTCGCCGTGCCGGGCGGGGAACGGATCAGTTTGACCGGATGTATCGATGACCGCCGATTCCGATGCCCTCGCCACCGCCCGCCGGGTTCTCGACACCGAGGCCCGCGCGCTGGACTCCCTGGCGGCGGCGCTCGACGGGCCCTTCCTCAAGGCCGTCACCCTGATCGAGGGCGCGCCGGGACGGGTCATCGTCACCGGCATGGGCAAGAGCGGTCACGTGGGGCGCAAGATCGCCGCCACCCTGGCGTCCACCGGCTGTCCCGCCTTCTACGTCCACCCGGCCGAGGCCAGCCACGGCGACCTCGGCATGGTGACCGGCGACGATTCCGTGCTGGCGCTGTCCAATTCGGGCGAAACGCCGGAGCTGGGCGACATCATCGCCTACACAAGGCGCTTCGGCATCGGCCTGATCGGCATCACGTCCAGGGACGGCTCGACGCTGGCCACCGCCGCCGACGTCGCCCTGGTGCTGCCGGCCAATCCCGAAGCCTGCCCCATGGGCCTGGCGCCCACCACCTCGACCACCATGATGCTGGCGCTCGGCGACGCCCTGGCGGTCACGCTGCTGGAGCGCAAGGGCTTCACCGCCGCCGACTTCAAGGTCTTCCACCCCGGCGGCCAGCTGGGCCAGCGCCTGCTCAAGGTCTCGGACCTGATGCATGGCGGCGACGGCCTGCCCCTGGTGGGCGCCGACACCGCCATGGCCGACGTACTGCTGGTGATGACCGCCAAAAGCTTGGGGGTCGCCGGCGTGACCGACGCCGACGGCAAGCTGGCGGGCATTCTCACCGACGGCGACTTGCGCCGCCACATGAGCCCCGGTCTGCTGACCGCCAAGGCCGCCGAGGTGATGACCGCCTCGCCGCGCACCGTGCCGCCCAACCTGCTGGCCGCCGAGGCGCTGCGCCAGATGAACGCGCGCTCCATCACCAGCCTGTTCGTGGTGGAAAGCGACGGCCGCCCGGTGGGCGTGCTGCACGTCCATGACTGCCTGAGGGCCGGCCTGGCATGAGCCTGCACGCCGACAGCAGTTCAGCGCCGCCCCAGGAGCGGCATCCGAACGGGCGGCACCTGCGGGGGCCGCGCCGCGGTCCCTTCGCCGACCACACCCATTTCGTCTCGGTGATGAAGATCGCCCTGCCCGCCCTGGCCGCCCTGCTGCTGGGCCTGGTGGTGGTGTGGCCCAAGCTGTCGCGCATGGACAGCGGCTTCAAGCTGGGCTTCGCCAGCCTGTCGCCCAAGTCGGTCGATACCCTGGTGATGAAGAACGCCCGCTATTTCGGCGTCGACGAAAGCAACCGCCCCTTCGCGGTGACCGCCGACACCGCCACCCAGGTGCCGGGCAACCAGGACCTGATCCAGCTGGTCAACCCCAAGGCCGACTTCACCTCGTCCTCGGGAGCCAATATCGTGGTTGACGCCGTGGCCGGCATCTACCACCAATCCTCCAAGGTGCTGGACCTGTCGGGGGGCGTGAACCTCTACCACGACACCGGCTACGAGATTCACACCCCCACCGCCACGGTGGAACTGAACAACAACGCGGCGCGGGGCTTCGAGCCGGTGGAAGGCCACGGCCCGCAAGGCGAAATCCGCTCGGCCGGATTCGAGATCACCGGCAAGCGCCACGACATCACCTTCACCGGCAAGTCGCAGCTGAACCTGCGCGCCGTCAGCCACAAGGCCCAGGGAAAGGGCCAGGGCAAGGGAGCCAAGACCCGATGAAGCCGCCCGCTCTGATACCGCTGGTCACCCTTGCCCTGGGGGCCGCCCTGATGGCGGCCCTGCCCGGCTCCGCCATGGCCCAGGGCTTCGAGATGAGCAAGTCCGGCGACCAGCAGATCCAGGTCTACGCCGACAACGGCATCGAATGGCATTCCGAGGAGCTCCGCGTCATCGCGCGGGGCAACGCGCATGCCATCCGCGGCAACATGACGGTGGACGCCGACGTGCTCACCGCCCATTACCGCAAGGGAGCCAAGGGCGACGAGATCTGGCGTCTGGACGCCGACGGCAACGTGGTGATCCGCTCGCCCAACGACACCGCCACCGGCCACAAGGCCATCTACGACCTGGACAAGTCCATCTTCGTGCTGAAGGGCGCCCCGGCCAAGCTGGTCACCCCCACCGACACCTTCACCGCCACCGAAAGCCTGGAATACTGGGAACTGAAGAAGATGGCGGTCCTGCGCGGCGACGCCGTCGCCACCCAGCCGGGCGAGAAGACGCTGAAGGGCGACGTGCTGACCGCCCACTTCAAGGACAAGTCCGCCACGCCGTCCAAGCCGGGCGCCAAGCCGGCCCAGGCCGGCACCGCCAAGCCGGGACAGGCCGGCCAGCAATCGGGCGGCGACGGCAACGGCCTGGAACTGCAGCGCGCCGACGCCTACGGCCACGTGGTGATCCTGTCCAAGAGCGAGACGGTGACCGGCGAGAGGGGCGACTACGACGCCGAAACCGGTATCGCCACCGTCACAGGTTCGGTTAAGATCAGCCGCGAAGGCGGCAACCAGCTGGAAGGGGGATGGGCGCACGTGAACCTCAACACCGGGGTCAGCAAGCTGTTCCCCACCGCCGCCGGCGCCGCCGAAAGCGGGCAGAGGGTTCAGGGCCTGTTCATTCCGCAGAAAAAGGGCGATAAGGGCGATAAGAGCGAGCCGCCGGGCAAGGCGGGCTTCGTCGGCAATGTGCCGGCGTCCGGATCGGGGGGACGATGAAAAGCACCAAGCCAGCCTCGCCTTTTACCGCCGGCGGCGCCACCGTCTCCGGACCGCGTCTGGTGGCCGACAATCCCGGCTTGGTGGCCCGCAACCTGGGCAAGAGCTTCAAGGGCCGCCCGGTGCTGCGCGACGTCTCCATCTCGGTGCAGCGGGGCGAGGCGGTGGGCCTGCTGGGTCCCAACGGCGCCGGCAAGACCACCTGCTTTTACTGCATCACCGGCCTGATCAATCCCGATGTCGGCGCGATCCTGCTGGACGGCACCGAGATCACCGACCTGCCCATGTACCGCCGCGCCCGGCTCGGCATCGGCTATCTGCCGCAGGAGGCCTCGATCTTCAGAGGGCTTTCGGTGGAAGGCAACATCATGGCGGTGCTGGAAGTGGTCGAGGCCGATTCCGAGCGCCGCCAGCACGACCTGGAAAGCCTGCTGGCCGAGTTCTCCATCAGCCATCTGCGCCGGGCGCCCGCCATGGCGCTGTCGGGCGGCGAGCGCCGCCGCGTCGAGATCGCCCGCGCCCTGGCGTGTCGTCCCCACTTCATCCTGCTGGACGAACCGCTGGCCGGCATCGACCCCATCGCCGTGTCGGACATCCGCGATCTGGTGGCCCACCTCAAGCACCGCGGCATCGGGGTGCTGATCACCGATCACAATGTGCGCGAGACCCTGGACCTCATCGACCGCGCCTACATCCTGCACGACGGCGCGGTGCTGATGGAGGGCCGCCCCGCCGAGATCGTCGCCCACGAAGGAGTGCGGCGCGTCTATCTCGGCGAGCGGTTCAGCATGTAACGCCCCGCCATGGCCATCGGTCCCAGGCTTGATATCCGCCAGACCCAGTCTCTGGTGATGACGCCGCAATTGCAGCAGGCGATCAAGCTGCTGCAATTGTCCAATTTCGAGCTGGCCGCCTTCATCGATCAGGAACTGGAGCGCAACCCGCTTCTGGAGCGGGAAGAAGGCGAGCGGGGACTCGAGCCCGCCGAGCCCAAGGCCGACGCCGCCGACCTGCCCGTCCTCGATTCCGCCCCCGCCGAACCCCCGTTGCTGGACGGCATGACCGCCGGCTCGGCCGAGGACGGCATGGACGTGGACTACGACAACACCTTCAACAACGACAGCGCGTCCGACGCCGTCCAGGACGAATCGCTCGGCCAGTGGGGCAACGTCAACGGCGGCGGCGGCGGCTTCGACGACGGCGAATCCAGCCTGGAACAGATGACGGCCGGCGAGATCAGCTTACGCGACCATCTGGCCGCCCAGGTCAGCATGGACATTCCCGTCCCCGCCGACCGCCTGATCGCGCTGCATCTCATCGAGATGCTGGACGAGGCGGGCTACCTGATCGGCGACCTGGACGAACTGGCGGAAAAGCTGGGCTGTTCGCGCCAGCATGTGGAAGTGGTGCTGAAACGCGTCCAGGGCTTCGATCCCGTCGGCGTCTTCGCCCGCTCCCTCAAGGAATGCCTGGGTCTGCAGCTGGCTGAGAAGAACCGCCTGGACCCCGCCATGCAGGCGCTGCTGGACAATCTGGAGCTGCTGGCCCGGCGCGACCTGCCCGGCCTGATGCGGGTCTGCGGCGTCGACGCCGAGGACCTGGCCGAGATGATCTCCGAGATCAAGGCGCTGGACCCCAAGCCGGCGCTGGCCTTCGACCACGTGGTGGCCCAGCCGGTCACCCCCGACGTGCTGATGCGCCGCACCCAGGACGGCGCCTGGGTGGTGGAGCTGAATTCCGACACCCTGCCCCGCGTGCTGGTCAACACCCGCTACTATTCCAAGATCGCCGGCGCGGCCAAGAGCAAGGACGACAAGACCTACATCTCCGAGCGCTTCCAGTCGGCCAACTGGCTGGTGAAGTCGCTGCACCAGCGCGCCACCACCATCCTCAAGGTGGCCACCGAGATCGTCCGCCAGCAGGACGCCTTCTTCCGCTTAGGGGTCCAGCACCTGCGGCCCTTGGTGCTGCGCGACATCGCGACCGCCATCTCCATGCACGAAAGCACGGTCAGCCGCGTCACCTCGAACAAGTACATCGCCACGCCCAGGGGCATCTACGAGCTGAAGTACTTCTTCACCCAGGCCATCAGCTCGGCCGACGGCGGCGACGCCCATTCGGCCGAGGCGGTGCGCCACCGCATCAAGGCGCTGATCGATGCCGAGGGCAAGAGCGTGCTGTCCGACGATTCCATCGTCGACGCGCTCAAGGCCGAAGGCATCGACATCGCCCGCCGGACGGTGGCAAAATACAGGGAAGCCATGAACATCGGCTCGTCGGTCCAGCGCCGGCGCGAGAAGTCGCTGGGCATGTGATCGGCCCTGCCGTCCGCCATGCTTGACTTCGGACAAGTCGGGGCCTATTTTCCGCCCGCCCCGTGGGAAAGACGGGACGGGGAAGTTGGCGCGGTAGAGTGGATCCCGCGCCCGTTATGTGAAGACCCAGCGGAACCAGGCGTTCCGCGCTCATAGGGTGGATTCATGGAAATCACCGATCTGATCAGCCCGGCCGCCGTCATTCCGAATCTGCGCGCGACGTCCAAGAAGCAGGCGCTGCAGGACCTGGCCAAGAAGGCTGCCGAGATTACCGGCCTGCACGAGCGGGCCATCTTCGACGTGCTGCTGGAGCGCGAGCGTCTGGGGACCACCGGCGTCGGCAACGGCATCGCCATCCCCCACGGCAAGCTGCCGGCCATGGAGCGCCTGTACGGCGTCTTCGCGCGGCTGGAAAAGCCCATCGCCTTCGAGTCCATCGACGAACAGCCGGTGGACCTGATCTTCCTGCTGCTGGCCCCCGAATCCGCCGGCGCCGACCACCTGAAGGCCCTGGCCCGGGTATCGCGCCTGCTGCGCGACAAGGGCGTGTGCGAGAAGCTGCGCGGCACCGACAACGCCGACGCCCTCTACGCCCTGCTGACCGAAAGCCCGGCCAGCCGGGCGGCGTGATTTCGCGTCGCCGCCATGCCGTCATGCCCGGACTTGTTCCGGGCATCCACGGTGCGGGCCGCGTTATCCATCATTCCGGACGCCTTCGTGCGACGCAGCGTGGATGGCCGGGTCAAGCCCGGCCATGACGACGGAATGCTTTCGCACCCATTTTTGACTCGTCTTACCCAATCCGAGACATCCGTCTCGGATTGGGGACAAATAAGCCAAAGCCCGCGCGCCGGGCCGCCCCTAGCGCGGGCTTTTCCTTAGATCTTCCTGCGAAAAAGTACACTGAGCGTAGCGAAGGACTTTTTCGCAAGCGTGCTAATGCACGCTCATGGGCTCCATCTCGTGCTGGACGATGGCGGCGAAGGCGGTGTCGCGCGACGGCGCCGCGCCGATCACCGTGCCGTCGGCGGCATGAATGGACCAGCCGCCCTGCCCGCCATTGTCCTCGTGCTTGAAATAGGCGACGGCTGGCATGCCCCAGTTGAGGAAATCGGTGGCGCTCATCAGGTGATGGCCCATGATGGAGTTTCTGTTATCCGTGGTCTTCATGTTCAGACCTCCCTCTTATGGCCGGTTCTGGCCCGGGATGACACCGGCGAGGCTTCGTCGGCGGAAACGGTGATGGTGTGGGGCGCCTCGCCCGCCCGTCCGATGGGAATGGTGCGGACCTTGGGCTCGGGCACCCGGCGGATCAGGTCGACGTGCAGCAGGCCGTTGTCCAAGGACGCGCCCATGACTTCCATGCCGTCGGCCAGCAGGAAGGCGCGCTGGAACTGGCGCGACGCGATGCCGCGATGGATGAAGATGCGGCTGCCCTCGTCATCGGCCTGACGCCCGCGGATGACCAGCTGATTGTCCTCGAGCGCCACGGACAGGTCGTCCCACGAGAACCCGGCCACCGCCAGCGTGATGCGCAGGCCGTTCTCGGAAATCTGTTCGATGTTGTAGGGCGGATAGCCCTCGGGCGAGGTTTTGGAGATGCGGTCGAGCAGCCGGTCGAAATGATCGAAGCCGAGCAGCAGCGGGGAATTGAACGCGGACAAACGGGACATGATCTTCGTTCTCCTCGGGCATGAGCGAGTACGCCAAGGAAGGGCCCGTCATCGGCACCCTTCATCATATTATCTTGGGGGGAATTAAAGGATCGTCAAGCGAAGCGGTATTTTCACCCGGCGTCCCATAGCATCAAGCCGTGAATCCGCACCGTATCCACTCTCGTCATGCCCGGACTTGTTCCGGGCATCCACGTGGATGCCCGGGTCGAGCCCGGCCATGACGCAAAGAGATGATCCGGATTTGACGCAAGACGATCTCGGGAGAAAACAGACTCTCACCCGCCCTTCCTGAGCCCGCTCACCAGATCGACGTAATCGTGCTCGACATCGGGCGAGATCAGGCCGTGGCGGATCAGGAAGTCGATGATCACCAGATTGACGTTGAACTTGAACTCGTCGGTGTCCTTGACCAGACGGGCCACCTCGGCCACCGGCATCAGGGTGAAGCCCTGCAGCTCGCCGTCGGTGTTGCGCGGCGTGAAGCTCTCGGGGACCTCCAGGTCGTAGCAGAACATCACGTCGGGCTTGAGGCCCCACTCATCCTCGAGGCAATAGGAGACCACGCCGACGGGGCGCGCGGTGGCGGCCAGCGCCGCCGGAATGTCGGCCTCCTCGGCCGCTTCCTTGATCAGGTTGTCGGCCAGTGACAGGTCGCTGGGCTGGCCGCCGGCCACCATGTTGTCCAGCTTGCCCGGCGCCACGCTCTTGTCCTTGGCGCGGCGGCCGATCCACAGGTGAAGGCCGTCGGGACGGCGCACCATTCCGTTGACGTGGACGCCATAGGCGCGGATGCCGAACAGGCTGACCACGCCCCGGTCGATGCTCATCAGGGCCGGATCGCCGAAGCGGGCCGAGACCCGGTAGCGCTCGCCCCGCAATTTCGGCGTGCCCCAATCCTCGGCCAGTTCGCGGGCCACCTCGTCGATGGCGTTGCTGCGCGCCTCTGGCGTGGCCAGCGCCGGATGGAGGCTGACGCCTTCGATGGACACCCGGAAGGCCTCGGGAAAGGCGGCGAGGCGCTGGGCCACGTCGTGGCGGACCCAGCCGATCCACTTGCCCTCCACCGAGAACGGCCGGAACTTGGCCAGGTCGTGGCGGTTGCAGACGCGGATGTGGTCGAGGAAGGCCATGATACGGGCTCCGGCGGAGGATGCGACAGGGTGCAGAAGCCGCCCGCAAAGGTCAAGGGCGCCTACTGTTTAAGAAATGTTCATATGGGGCGACCACCCTCTATTCTCGTTGCGGGAAAAGCGGTAAAAGAGACGCATGAGGACCCTTTACCATCACCCGCTCTGCCCCTTCTCGCGCCTCGTGCGCGTCGTGCTCGCCGAGAAGAAGCTGGATTTCGAGCCCCAGATCGAAAAGACCTGGGAGCGTCGGCCCGAGTTCCTCGCCCTCAATCCGGCGGGCCAGCTGCCCGTGCTGGTCGAGGACGACGGCTCCGCCCTGGCCGATTCCACCGCCATCGTCGAATACCTGGAAGAGACCAGCCGCGAAACGCCGCTGCTGCCCGCCGAAGCCCTGGCCCGCGCCGACGTGCGGCGTCTGGTCGCCTGGTTCGGGCAGAAGTTCCACGCCGAGGTCACCGACCATCTGGTGGGGGAAAAGGTGTTCAAGCGCCTGGAATCGGGCAAGAACGAGCCGGATTCGCGCCGCATCCGCGCCGGCTACGCCCATATCCACCAGCATCTGGACTATGTGGGCCGGTTGGCCGAGCGCCACGGCTATCTGGCCGGCGGCGTGTTCACCCTGGCCGACATCGCCGCCGCCGCCCAGATTTCCGCCGTGGATTACGTGGGCGACGTGCCGTGGGACCAGCACGCCCCGGCCAAGGACTGGTACGCCCGCGTCAAGTCGCGGCCCAGCTTCCGTGTGCTGCTGGCCGACCACCTGCCCGGCCTGGTCCCGCCCCGGCACTATGCCAACCCGGATTTCTAGGCTCCTCGCTCTCCTTCTCCTCCTCGCCGCCCCCGTCCGGGCCGAGGTGATCGAGCGGCTGCCCACCGCCGACAAGCTGGTGGCGCTGACCTTCGACGCCTGCGAGGCCAAGGGCCAGCCGGCCTATCTCGACCGGACCATTCTCGACGTCCTGGCCGCCGAGAAGGTGCCCTACACCATCTTCGCCACCGGCCTGTTCGCCCGGCGCAACGCCGAAGAGCTGAAGGCCCTGGCCGCCAGCCCGCTGGTCCGGGTGGAAAACCACTCCATGGACCACGCCCGCCACATGGAGCGCTTCGACGCCGCCGCCATCCGCAGCGAGGTCGAGGACGCCGATGCCGCCATCCAGGCGGTGACGGGCCGCAAGCCCCGCTTCTTCCGCTTTCCCGGCGGCGACCATGACGGCCGCAGCCTGGCCGAGGTCGAGGCCACCGGCCACAAGGTGGTGCACTGGACCTTTCCCTCCGGCGATCCCGCCCGGGGCGTGACGCCCGAACGCTTAAGCGAATGGGTGCTGTCCAAGACCCGCCCCGGCGCCATCCTGATCTTCCACGTCAACCGGCGCGCCCCAGCCACCGGCCCGGCGCTTCCCGCCATCCTGGCCGGCTTGCGCGCCAAGGGGTATCGCTTCGTCCCGCTGGAGGAGGCGCTGCCGCCATGACTCCCGTCGCCCTGGACGGCGGCCTGCTCCGCCCCCTGGACGCCCCGGATTGCGCCCCCCTGGCCCAGGCCCTGGCGGCCATCGACCCCTGGGCACGGCTGGGCTATGGCGCGCCCGCCCTGGAACGCTATCTGCGGCGCGACGATCCCGCGCTCGCCCGCTGGGTGATCGAGCGCAATGGCACAATCGCCGGCCTGCTGGCGCGGCGCTCACCCTGGCTGCGCGGCCCTTATATCGAGCTGTTCGCCGTCCTGCCCGGTTTCCAGGGAAACGGCCTGGGCGGCGCCGCCATGAACTGGGCCGCCCGGCACGCCGCCGAGATCGCCCCCAACCTGTGGGCCTGCGTCTCGGACTTCAACGCCCCGGCGCGGGCCTTCTACGCCCGTCACGGCTTCGCCGAGATCGTGGGACTGGACGGGCTGGTCCAGCCGGGGATAGGCGAAATTCTGCTGCGCCGCCGCCTACAGCAATAGGCTGCCCAGCGCGGCGGCTCCGAACACCATCAGCATGGCGCCCGACAGGTGGTTGAACCGGCGCATGCGCTCTGGCGTGAAGCGGTCGCGCGCCGCCGAGGCCAGGGCCGACAGGGTCAGCCACCACAGGGACGAGCCGACGAAGATTCCCGCCACCAGCAGGATGGTCGGCACACCGATGCCGGGACGCCCCATGGGCCCCAGCGCGGCGAAGACGCCGGCCACCCCGAAGATCGTGCCGGGATTGGTGATGGTGATGGCGAAGGTGGACAGGAAGTCCCGGGCCATGCCGGGGCCCTTGCCCGGTTCGGCCTCCACCATGACCGCCGCCGAGCGCCAGGTATGAACGCCGAGGCCCAGCATGAACACCCCGCCGACCACCTTCAGCGTCACCATCTGGCCGTCGATGAAGCTCATCACCGCGCCGATGCCGAAGGCCGCCACCGCGCCGAACAGGGTATCGGCCACCGCCGCCCCCAGCCCGGCGACGAAAGCGGCCATCCGCCCGTCGGCCAGCGCCTTCCGGATGCACAGGATGCCCACCGGCCCGATGGGCGCGGCGATGGCGAAACCGATGGCGATTCCGCGCAGGAACGGGATGACGGATTCCACCTTGCGACCTCGACGGGAAACGGGGCGCCAGGAAAGACGCAACCTCCTGCCCCGGTCAAGGAAAGAGATCGGGACTATCCCTTGACCGGCAGGGGCGGGAAGAACCGGGTGGGAATGGCGATCTCGTCCTGGCCCGCCACCAGGGCCAGTTCGCGGCCACCGGCCGCACGGGTCTTCTCCAGCACGCCGTAGAGGCTGGACACCGCCATGGACAGGGCCTCGGGCAGGTCGCGGCCCTTGATGAGGTGGGCCAGCAGCAGCGCCGACAAGGTGTCGCCGCCGCCGTTGGGCGGCGTGGGGAAGCGCAGCCGGGGGGTGCGCACGATCCAGGCGCCCTCGGCGTTCACCGCCAGGCAGCCGATCATGCCGTCGCCCGCCGGCAGGCTGGTGGCGACCACCGCCTTCGTTCCCCGCTCCATCAGCCGGCGCGCGGCCCAGATGGCGTCCTCGGTGGTGCCGATGGGCCGCCCGGCCAGCACGCCCAGCTCGAAGCAATTGGGCGTGACGATGTCGGCCAGGGGGGCCAGAACCTCGGCGAAGACCCGGGGAATGCCCTCGGCCACGTACAGGCCGCCCCCCTCGTCGCCCATCACCGGGTCGCAGACATAAAGGGCGGCGGGATGGATGCCGCGCAGGCGGCGCACCGCGTCGGCCACCACATCGCCGGTCTCGGCCAGTCCCAGATAACCGGACAGCACCGCCCCGAAGGCTTCCAGCAGTCCGGCCGCCTCCAACCCGTCCACCACGTCGCGCAGGGCCTGGGCCGGATGGGCACCGCCCCGCCAGGCGCCGTAGCCGGGATGGTTGGAGAACTGCACGGTGTCCACCGGGCACGCCTCCAGCCCCAGGCGCTGCAGGGCGAAGATGGCGGCGGAATTGCCCACGTGCCCGTAGGCCACCGCCGATTGGAAAGAAAGAATCTTCATGTCCAGGCCGGTATAGACGATGCAATGTTGCGCCGCAACCGGACCATCGGGTAGTCTGCCCCGCCTTTTGTCACTTTTGGGAGTTTCGTCCATGGCGACCACCGCGCGGCCCCGCCGTTCCGTCCTCTACATGCCCGGTTCCAATCCGCGCGCCCTGGAAAAGGCCCGGACGCTCCCCGCCGACGGCCTGATCCTCGATCTCGAGGACGCGGTCGCCCCCGACGCCAAGGAAGAGGCCCGTGCCCAAGTGGTCGACGCGGTCAAGGCCGGCGGCTACGGCGCCCGCGAATTGCTGGTGCGCGTCAATTCGCTCGCCACTCCCTGGGGCCAGGCCGACGTGGCCGCCGCCGCCCAGTCGGGCGCCCACGCCGTGCTGATCCCCAAGGTGGAAAGCGCCGACACCGTGCGTCAGGTGGAAGCCATCATGGTCGCCAACGGCGCACCTGCCGACATGGCCATCTGGTGCATGATGGAGACACCGCGCGGCATGCTGCGCGCCGAAGAGATCGCCGGGTCCAGCCCCCGCATGGGCGGCTTCGTCATGGGCACCTCGGACCTGGCCAAGGACCTGCACTGCGCCCACACCCGCGACCGGCTGCCCATGATCACCAGCCTGGGGCTGTGCCTGCTGGCGGCGCGCGCCTATGGCCTCGCCGCGCTGGACGGCGTCTATCTCGACCTCAACGACGACGAGGGCTTCGCCTATTCCTGCCAGCAGGGCCTGGAGCTGGGCTTCGACGGCAAGACCCTGATCCACCCCAAGACCATTGACGCCGCCAACCGGGTCTTCGCCCCGGCGGAAAAGGAAATCGAGTGGTCGAAGAAGATCATCGCCGCCCACGCCGAGGCCTCGGCCGCCGGCAAGGGCGTGGTGGTGGTCGACGGCAAGCTGATCGAGAACCTGCACGTGGAGAACGCGCGGCGCATCGTGGCGCTCGCCGACCAGATCGCCGCCATGGCCTGAGAAGGGCAAGTCAGGCCATCACCATTTCAAACCGTCATGGCCGGGCTTGACCCGGCCATCCATGGCCCCCCGGATCAAGTCCGGGGGTGACGAGAAAAAAGAGGCTCCACCAATGACCAAGACCAACGCCGGCAATTTCTTCGAGGACTTCCGCCTCGGCCAGGTGATCAACCACGCCACGCCGCGCACCGTCACCGCCGGTGACGTGGCCATGTACACCGCGCTGTACGGCTCGCGCTTCGCCGTCAATTCCTCGGCCGAGTTCGCCAAGTCGCTGGGCCTCGCCGCCGAGAACATGGGCCACATCGCCCCCGTCGACGACCTGCTGGCCTTCCACGTGGTGTTCGGCAAGACCGTGCCCGACATCAGCCTCAACGCCGTCGCCAACCTGGGCTATGCCGTCGGCCGCTTCGGCGAGATGGTCTATCCCGGCGACACCATCACCACCACCTCGACGGTGATCGGGCTGAAGGAAAATTCCAACAAGCAGACCGGCGTGGTCTATGTCCGCTCGGTGGGCACCAACCAGCTCCACGAGATGGTGGTGGAATACGTGCGCTGGGTGATGGTGCGTAAGCGCGACCAGAACGCCGCCGTCGCCGAGGAGAAGGTGCCGGACCTGGCCGCCGCCGTCGCCGCCGCCGATCTGGTGATCCCCGAGGGGCTGAAGCTGGGCTCCTACGACACCGTCCTGGCCGGCAGCCCGCATCTGTGGGACGACTACGCGGTGGGCGAGAAGATCGACCATGTGGACGGCATGACCATCGAGGAAGCCGAACACATGATGGCGACCCGGCTGTGGCAGAACACCGCCAAGGTCCACTTCAACCAGTACACCGAGGGCCAGGGCCGCTTCGGCCGCCGCCTGATCTATGGCGGCCACATCATCAGCCTGGCCCGGGCGCTTTCGTTCAACGGGTTGGGCAACGCCTTCAAGATCGTCGCCATCAACGGCGGACGCCACACCAACCCCACCTTCGCCGGCGACACCATCCACGCCTGGACCGAAGTGCTGGAGAAGATCGAGGTGCCGGGGCGCAAGGACGTGGGCGCGCTCAGGCTGCGCCTGGTCGCCACCAAGAACCAGCCTTGCGCCGGCTTCCCCTTCAAGGCGGAAAACGGCAAGGACTTCGACCCCGCCGTGGTGCTGGACTTCGACTACACCGTGCTGATGCCCAGGAAGAAGTAAGACGGATGATGCGAGGGGCCCCGTCCCCTCGCGCTCCCCTTCGAATGCCGGCCATCACTTAAAAGCGCTTCACCCCAGGCATTTCGCCGTATCACACGCGGCCCGGCGTTCGGCCCTACTCCCTCCGGGTAGGATTTCCCGCCGGAAAGTGTGGTCCCTATCGTTGACTCCGAGGGCCCGAGGGGCTAAACACCTACACCGCATCGCCGCAAAGGGCCGATACAAGGCCCTCGTCGTCCGTATTTCAGGGGCTATTGCCATGACAACGCGCACCCGGCCGCTTTCGCCTCATATCCAGGTTTACAGGATGCCGTTCACGGCCATCCTGTCCATCACCCACCGCATCACCGGCATCGCGCTGGCGGTCGGCACCGTCGTGCTGGCCTATTGGCTGGCCTCGGCCGCCTATGGCCCCGTCGCCTATGGTCACGCCCAGGCCGTGCTCGGCTCGTGGCTGGGCAAGCTGGTGCTGTTCGGCTGGACCGGCGCCCTGTTCTATCACCTGTGCAACGGCATCCGTCACCTGTTCTGGGACAAGGGCCGTGGCTACGAGATCGCCGAGGCCGACAAGTCGGGCCGCATGGTCGTGGGCGCCGCCGTGGCGCTGACCCTGCTGGCCTGGATCTTTGGCCTGTAATCGGGAGCGCACGACAATGAGCCTCGAATCCCCTGTCGGCCGCGCCCGCGGCCTCGGTTCCGCCAAGGAAGGCGCCGGCCACTGGATCGCCCAGCGCGTCACCGCCATCTTCCTGATCCCGCTGTCGCTGTGGTTCGCCGTCTCCGTGATCGGCCTGTCGCACGCCGACTACGCCACCTTCAAGGCGTGGATGGCCAAGCCCGGCAATTCCTCGCTGCTGCTGCTCACCGTGCTGACGGTGATGTACCACGCCGCGCTCGGCCTGCAGGTGGTGATCGAGGACTACGTCCACTGCGAATGCAAGAAGGTCGCAGCCCTGGTCGGGTCCAAGCTGATCATCGCCTTCCTCGCCGTCTTCATGACGGTGTCGATCCTCAAAGTCGCGATTGGAGCCTGACGTCATGGCTGCCTACAAGATTATCGACCACACCTACGACGTGGTGGTTGTCGGCGCCGGCGGCGCCGGCCTGCGCGCCACCATGGGCATGGGTCAGGCCGGCTTCAAGACCGCCTGCATCACCAAGGTGTTCCCCACCCGCTCGCACACCGTGGCCGCCCAGGGCGGCATCGGCGCCTCGCTCGGCAACATGGCCGAGGACACCTGGCAGTGGCACATGTACGACACCGTCAAGGGGTCGGACTGGCTGGGCGACCAGGACGCCATCGAATACATGTGCCGCGAGGCCGTGCCGGCCGTGCATGAGCTGGAGCACTTCGGCGTGCCCTTCTCGCGCACTCCCGAAGGCAAGATTTACCAGCGCCCGTTCGGCGGCCACATGTCCAATTTCGGCGAGAAGCCGGTGCAGCGCGCCTGCGCCGCCGCCGACCGCACCGGACATGCCATCCTGCACACGCTGTACTCCCAGTGCCTGAAGCACCAGTGCGAGTTCTTCATCGAGTACTTCGCGCTCGACCTGATCATGGATGCCGACGGCACCTGCCGCGGCGTGATGGCCTGGAACCTGGACGACGGCACGCTGCACCGCTTCCGCGCCCATCAGGTGGTGCTGGCCTCGGGCGGCTATGGCCGCGCCTACTTCTCCTGCACCTCGGCCCACACCTGCACCGGCGACGGCCATGGCATGGTGACCCGCGCCGGCCTGCCGCTGCAGGACATGGAGTTCGTGCAGTTCCACCCCACCGGCATGTACGGTTCGGGCTGCCTGATCACCGAGGGCGCCCGCGGTGAAGGCGGCTACCTGACCAACTCCGCCGGCGAGCGCTTCATGGAGCGCTATGCCCCCACCGCCAAGGATCTGGCGTCCCGCGACGTGGTGTCGCGCGCCATGACCATGGAAATCCGCGAAGGCCGCGGCGTGGGCAAGGACAAGGACCACATCTTCCTGCACCTCGAGCACCTGGGCGCCGAGACCCTGGAACTGCGCCTGCCCGGCATCACCGAGACCGCCAAGATCTTCACCGGCGTCGACGTGACCAAGGCTCCGGCCCCGGTTCTGCCCACCGTCCACTACAACATGGGCGGCATCCCCACCAACCTGCACGGCGAAGTGCTGCGTCCCACCAAGGACAATCCCGACGCCACGGTGCAGGGCCTGATGGCCATCGGCGAGGCCGCCTGCGTGTCGGTGCACGGCGCCAACCGTCTGGGCACCAACTCGCTGCTGGACATCGTGGTGTTCGGCCGCGCCGCCGCGCTGCACGCCGCCAAGATCCTCAAGCCCGGCACGCCGCACAAGCCGCTGCCCAAGGATGGTTCGGATCTGGCCGTGTCGCGCTTCGACCGTCTGCGCAACGCCTCGGGTTCCATGCATACCAGCGAAATCCGCCTGGCCATGCAGAAGACCATGCAGAACGACGCCGCGGTGTTCCGCACCTCGAAGTCGCTGGCCGAGGGCTGCCAGAAGATGGGCGAGGTGGCCTCCACCCTGCCGCAGATCAAGATCAACGACCGCTCCACCGTGTGGAACTCGGATCTGGTCGAGGCCCTCGAGCTCGAGAACCTGATGGACTGCGCGCTGGCCACCATCGTCGGCGCCGAAGCCCGCCACGAAAGCCGCGGTGCCCACGCGCACGAGGACTTCCCCGAGCGTGACGACGTCGAATGGCAGAAGCACACCCTGGCCACCGTCAAGGACGGCAAGGTGTCCCTGGACTACCGTCCGGTGCACACCTACACGCTGACCGACGAGGTCGAGTACATCAAGCCGCAGAAGCGCGTGTACTAAGGAAGGGTAAGGAGAACGCACATGGTTGAATTCGCCCTGCCCGCCAACTCGCGGGTCCAGCCCGGCAAGGTCTACAAGGCCACTGGCGCCAAGAACGTCAAGGTCTTCAAGATCTACCGCTACGACCCCGATTCCAACGCCAACCCGCGCCTGGACAGCTACGAGGTCGACCTCGACGCCTGCGGCCCGATGGTCCTGGACGCCCTGCTGAAGATCAAGAACGAGATCGACTCGACCTTGACCTTCCGCCGCTCGTGCCGCGAAGGCATCTGCGGTTCGTGCGCCATGAACATCGACGGCACCAACACGCTGGCCTGCCTGAAGCCCATCGAGGACATCAAGGGCGACGCGGCGATCTACCCGCTGCCGCACATGCCGGTGGTTAAGGACCTGATCCCCGACCTGACCCTGCCCTACGCCCAGTTGGCCTCCATCAAGCCCTGGATGCAGACCCAGACCGCTCCGCCGCCGGACGGCGAGCGTCTGCAGAGCCCGGAAGAGCGCGAACAGCTCGACGGCCTGTGGGAATGCATCCTGTGCTTCTGCTGCCAGACCAGCTGCCCCAGCTACTGGTGGAACGGCGACCGCTATCTCGGCCCGTCGGTGCTGCTCCAAGCCGCCCGCTGGATTCTCGACACCCGCGACGAGATGACCGGCGAGCGTCTGGACGCGCTTGAAGATCCCTTCAAGCTGTACCGCTGCCACACCATCATGAACTGCACCAAGACCTGCCCCAAGGGCCTCAACCCGGCCAAGGCCATCGGTGCCATCAAGGAAAAGATCGCCGAGCGCCGCCTCTAAGGGCGTCTGGCGATCCTTCAAGCGAAAGGGGCGGTTCCCATGGGAACCGCCCCTTTTTCCTTGCCGTCATTCCTCGGAGGACTGCCCCCTGGCCCGGCGCTCCTCTTGCCATGCCTTGACCTGGGAATTGGAGAACGGGTTCACCAGCGTGCCGTCGGCCATGCGCATATCGGGATCAAAGCAGTAATAATCCGCCAGGTGAGGAACGGTCAGGCGGCACTGCCATTTCCGCTCGGTGACCAGGATGGTCTTGAGGCCGTAAACCTCGCACGCCTCCGCCGCCAGCCGGTCCCGCTCGGCCTTCGGCGTGTCGTCGCCGTAGCAGACCCTGATCTGCCCGTCATAGCCGGGAAGTCTCTGCTTCTTGATGGACTTGTCCATCTCGCGGCGGTCGACGAAAGCCTCCCCCATGGAACAGCCGCCCAGAAGCGCGACCAGCAAGACGAAGGCGGTAGTGCGGATGGCATGCATCGAAGGGCCCATGAAAACCGGGGAAGCGCTCCCATTGTTTAAACCAACTCCCCTCTTTTGGAAACATTCCTGCGCCAGGGACGTTGTCAGTGGAACCACTCAGGGCTATTCTCGGGGAAATGGCGTCTACCCCTGGGGTGGGAAAGAGGAGTAGGTCTATGTCCGACGGTAAGAAATTCCGGCTGGTTACCCGCAGCGACTTCGACGGTCTGGTCTGCGCGGTGCTGCTGAAGCAGCTCGATCTCATTGACGACATCAAGTTCGTCCATCCAAAAGATATGCAGGACGGCATCATCGAGATCGGGCCGAAGGACATCACCACCAACCTTCCCTATGTGGAAGGCGTGCATATCGCCTTCGACCACCACCTGTCCGAGACCATCCGGGTGGGCAAGAAGGAGAACCACGTCATCGAAGCCGAGGCCCCCTCGGCGGCCCGCGTGGTCTATAACTATTACGGCGGCGCCAAGGTGTTCCCGGCGTCGTGGAACGAGATGATGGCGGCGGTGGACCAGGGCGATTCGGCCCAGTACTCGCTGGAAGAGATTCTCAACCCCACCGGCTGGACCCTGCTGAACTACATCATGGACGCCCGCACCGGTTTGGGCCGTTTCCGCGAGTTCCGGGTGTCCAACTACCAGCTGATGATGGACCTGATCGATTACTGCCGGAACCACAACATCGACCAGATTCTGGCCCTGCCCGACGTCAAGGAACGGACCGACATCTATTTCGAGCACGCCGAAAAGTTCAAGGACCAGATCAAGCGCTGCTCCACCGTCCACAAGAACCTGGTGGTGCTGGACCTGCGCGGCGAGGACACCATTTTCGCCGGCAACCGCTTCATGATCTACGCGCTCTACCCGGAGACCAACGTCTCCATCCACGTGCTGTGGGGCGTGAAGAAGCAGAACACCGTCTTCGCCATCGGCAAGTCCATCGTCAACCGCTCGTCCAACACCAATGTGGGCGAGCTGTGCCTGAAGTACGGCGGCGGCGGCCACATGAACGCCGGCACCTGCCAGGTGGACAACGCCGTCTGCGACAAGGCGCTGGGCGACATCGTCGCCAAGATCACCGCCGACGGCTGAACGGCCGGGCGTCCGCGACCGGGCGGGAGGCGACTCCCGCCCGCTTTCGTTTCGGGAGCTTGAGGAAAATATGGGCGAAGGCCCCCTGTTCGCCTACCGCGCCAAGGTCGCCAGCGGCGAGGTCCGACCGGACGTCGCGCAGGAATTGGCCATGGAGAAGCTGCAAAGCCTCCATCACGCCCTGGCGCGCTACCGCCCGGCCCAGGGCGAAACCGGCTGGCTGGCCCGCTTCGGTCTGAAGAAGGCCTCGCCGGCCTCCACCTGGACCTGGGGCGGCGGCGACCTGGAGGCCCAGGCGGCGCCCAAGCTCGGCCTCTATATTTTCGGCGAGGTGGGGCGCGGCAAGTCCATGCTGATGGACCTGTTCTTCCACACCGCCTCGATCCCGGGCAAGAAGCGCGTCCACTTCCACGAGTTCATGCGCGACATCCACGCCGACATCCACAAATGGCGCCAGACGCCGTCGCGCGGCGATGCCGACCCCATTCCCAAGCTGGCCCGCTCCATCGCGTCGGAAGCCTGGCTGTTGTGCCTGGACGAGTTGCAGGTCACCGACATCGCCGACGCCATGATCGTCGGCCGCCTGTTCAAATGCCTGATGGACGACGGTGTAATCGTGGTCATCACGTCGAACCGCCACCCCAGGGACCTGTACAAGGACGGCCTCCAGCGCGACCGCTTCATCCCCTTCATCAAGCTGATCGAGGAGAAGCTGGACATCCTGGAGCTGAACTCGGACCGCGACTACCGCCTGGGCCGCAAGCGCGGATTGCAGGTCTACCACGCTCCGCTCACCGAGGAGGCGGAGAACGCCCTGGAACTGGCCTTCGCCCGCCTGACCGAAGGCGCCGGCGCCACGCCCCACACCATCGAGGTCAACGGGCGGCAGCTGCGCATCCCGCTCGCCGCGGTGGGCGTCGCCCGCTTCTCCTTCGCCCAGCTGTGCGGCACGGCGCTGGGACCCAGCGACTACCTGGCGCTGGCGTCGCGCTACCACACCCTGGTGCTGTCCGACATTCCCCTGCTGTCGCCGGCCAATAAGGACGAGGCCAGGCGCTTCGTCACCCTGATCGACGCGCTGTACGAACACAAGGTAACCCTGATCTGCTCGGCCGCCGCACCGCCGGAAACCCTCTACCCCGAAGGCGTCGGCGCCTTCGAGTTCCAGCGCACCGTCTCGCGCCTGATGGAGATGCAGGCCGAGGATTACGTGATGCGGGAATGGACCGCATGATTGCATACAATCAAACAGAGATAATCTTATATATAAGACTCGCTAACACTTGTTTCATTTTGTAAAATCCCTTGAAAAGTTGCGGATGCTGAGTTCGGCACCCGTCTAAACAAGGGATTTCGCAATGGCTGCGATAGATTTCTCGGAAGGATTGTCCTACTACTGGTCGTTCGCTGCCCCTTGCGACTCTCATATCGATACCGTCAAAGGCGAGGAGGAGGGCAGGAACGAACTTCCGCCCACCAGCCAGGAGAGTCTTGGCAGCTACGAGCTGATGATCGTCCATCAGGCGATCCAGGCCATTTCTGAGTACCGTGCCCGCCTGTCCAACCGCCTGTCGACCGTCGACGGCTTGCATGCCGACCTGGGGGAGCGGCGAAACAAGCAGTACGACGCGGAACGCCAGCGCCTGTCCAAGCAATACGACCTGGACAAAGATGAACTCGAACGGCGGATCGGCCCGACATCGGTGCTTGGCGTGCAGCAGTTCCGCGCCTGCCATGACGTGGACATGTCGCTTGAGAATCTGCGCAGCGAGCTTGGCGGCCGCGAACCCCTGATCCGTCTGGTTTATCCCCGCTGGCGCTGGCTAACCCCCTATCTGCTGCTCCTCGCCCTTCTCTCCTTGACGGAGCTGGTCATCAACAAGGGCGTGTTCGAGGACATATTCCGGGCCGGAGCGATCTTCGGCTACGGCGGAGCCGGGGTGATGGGTCTGGCCGTGGTGTTTTTCGGCCACCTGATCGGATTGTTCGTCCGCCAGTGCCGGGTTCGCCGCCGCCCACCCGAGCGTTTGCGCACCTGGGTCGGCATCCCTTTGATCCTGCTGCTGGTGACCTTTTCCCTCTACGAGCTTTCGGTGATCCGTCAGTCCTACCTGACCACGTCCCGCACCGCCAATCCCCTGGTCTCGAGCCTGTCGAGCGCCATGAACGAGGTTGCCTCCGGTCGCGGCCCCCTGGGAAGCGCCCTCCGGCAGGTGCCGCTGGCGGGAGGCGCCGCCCAATTGGGAGCCGCCGTCCTGGCGCCGCAGAACGAGCGCAACTCCTTCGAGGCGTTTCAGCCGCTGGGGGCCCAGGGCCTGCTGCTGCTGCTGCTCAACCTGAGCGTCTTCCTGGGCGGCGGGCTCCTGTCCTACATCCGCCACGACCCCCACCCGGACTACGAACCCCTGCTGGACAAGGTCAACCGTTGCCGCCGGCGGATCGCCCGCCGCCAGGAACGCTTCGACCTCGCCATGCGGGAACTGGACGAGAATTACCGCCGGATCAACGACAACCTCACCCGCCGGGCCGACGAACTGGCCCGAGACCTCGCCGAGCAGAAGGTCAACATCAATGGCGCCGAGTTCCGCCTCGACATCGAGATGGAGAATGTCGCGGCCGTGGTCGCCCAGCGCATCCATGCGTATCAGCGGGCCAACACCTTGGCTCGCAAGACCCCGGCACCGCTCTATTTCGGCGAAAGCAGCGCCCAGCAGGCCTGGGCGATGATCCTTGGCAACAGATATCAGGGAGGACCGGCATGACTTCCGGGGCTTGGCACTGGGCCGGAAGGCTGATCGGCGCACGCGGGATCGCCGGAATGCTGGTGGGATTGCTCGCCCTCCTGTCGGCCCCTGACGCCCTGGCCCAGGCCGGCAAGTCAGCCTACCCCTATTGCAGGATGTTTCCCGAGGCCCGGACCGTCGTTTTCCTTGTCGATCGCACCGCCACCTACGAGGACGAAGACATTGCCCGGCTGGTCCGGGGCTGGGAGGTGTTCGCGACCGAACTCAACCGCGAAGGCGACCACCTGGTGATCCGCACCGTCGGCGATTACGCCCGCACCTCCGACATCCTGTTCGACGATTGCGTGCCGAGTTGCCCGCCCAAGGGCTTCCTGCCCTGGTACGACGCCTGCAACCAGAACCTGATCGCCGCCGACCTTCAGGATTTTGTCACCCGCATCGGCCAGGCCCTGAACCCCGTCATGCTGAAACAGGCCCAGGCACGCAAGAACGAGACCGCACTGGCCGAGACGATCAGCCTCGTGGTGTCCGAACACCGACCCTCCCTGCTGGTCATCTTCTCGGACTTCCTGGAATACCATCTGGACAAGGTGGGAGAGGCCGACTTCTACAGGGCCAATACCACCGAGATGAACAGCTTCTATACCGATCTGAGGCGGCGGCGGCTGCTTCCCGACCTGCGGAACATCTCGGTGATCGGATATGGCCTCGGCAAGGAGCTCGGCCCGCCGTCGAAGCCCGGCATCCAGCAGGGCATGAAGCTGAACTGGAATCAGATCTACCGCTGGTGGGTCCGCTATTTCAGCGACGCGGGGGCGCGCAGCATCTCCATCGAGACCGAATATCGCGGGATGACCGCTCCGGTCCCTCCCGGCGAGGCGGGGCCGGAATACCGGACGTCCGAGCCCCTGGGGGCGGGGGCCACCAAGAAGCCTACCGGCAAGGGAGCTGGGCAATGAGTGACGTTTTCCGCAGCCGGCCGACGCTTGACCGCGTTTGCCTCTATATCAGCGCAAGGGACGACGCCTTTCCGCGCGACACCCTGGTTCGGGAATACTGCAATAGCACCCATTATGAGGTCCGGGTGGTGGGCCACCACCACAAGGATGCGGAGATTTCCGCTTGGAACGAGGTCATCACCGGCCTGCTGGACGCCGACCTGACGGTTTTCGACCTGACGCCCAACTATGACCGGGCGGGCCCCAGCCCGGAAAAGGACACGGCCTACGTCAGCGATCTGGTCCTCGAAGTCGGCATCCGCTTCCTATCCGGGCGACCGATGATCCTTCTGCTGGAAGACCGGTTCCGCCTGTGCAAATCCTTCGCCCACCTGGACGTCCTGCGGTACCGGTGCGACGACACGGCGTCGTTCGCCGGTCTGGCCGGCGAATTCGGGCGGCGCCTGAACGATATTGACCGGGCTTCGGACGCCCATCCCGGCGCCTACGCCAGCCGGCCGATCTTCAAGACGTTCAGAGGCCAGGCGGTCCTGATCGGCGGCACCGCCATCACCTACGAAGACTTGCGCCGCCTGGAAAGCGCCCAGCTCATGGCCCGCCGGACCGGGGCGCCCTTGCCCGCCACGGCGTCGGCCGGCCTCAAGCCACAGGGCGGGGCGGACCTGTTGCCCCGCCTGCGCAGCCGGCGGTCCTGGTCACAGTGACGCCGTCGTGACCCCCGCCGCCTTCCGCCTCGCAGCCATGATCGCGGCGGCCTGCTGGCTGGCCTGCGCGCCGCCGGCCCAGGCGCAGGAAAAGATCGAGGTGCGCTCGCCCGACACCTCGGGAAGGCCCTATGCCGACCAGCTGATCGAACAGCTCAGGCGCGACGTGGAACGGGTGGAAGGCTCCCTCAACACCTGCCGGCTGGGCTCGGGGGCGACCGAGCTTCGGGCCGCGGTCTGCGAACAGAAGCTCCAGAACGCCGCGACAACCAACGGCAATCTGAGTTTTCATGCCTCCGACAGCAACGTTCAACTGGCCCTGGACAAGCTGGTCAACATCAAGCTCGGCATCCGGGCAACCAGCGACGACGAGCGCATCTTCCTCGGCGAATCGCTCCTGGTGGTGGGCACCATCAAGAACGACACCCCCTGGGCGCTGCGGCTGGAGCATTCCCGGACCAAGCTGATCGTACCCTCCAACCTGTTCGACAGCCATGTCATCGCCGAAACGCCGCCCCACGGCGGCACGGCCACCCCGGGCATCATTCTCCCCGAGGCCGAGGGATGGACCCTGGACGAAACCAACCTTTCCGATGGCAGCAAAACCGCCTGGCGGAGCCATCTGGTTCCGCCCCATGGCAGCTTCGACATCCACTGGCGCATCCCCGGCCTCACCGTCGCCTCCCAATTGGCCCATCTGGGGGAGTTCACCGCCTTCCGCCCGGTCCGGCGCGACATGTTCACCGACGTCACCGTCAACGCGGAATTCGTTCCACGCCCCCTGCCCGGTTCCACCGCCTCCGGCGATCCCATCCGGGTGGCGTGGCCGATCACCGGGTCCACCGGGGTCAAGCTGGAGCTCAGCGGGCTGATCATCTTCTGCTACGCGTTCCTGGGCGGAATGCTGGCCACGGTCGCCCGCTACGGCTTCCGCCTCAACCGGATCAACGTGGAATACGCCCGGTCCGGCCTGCAGCGCGCCCGCGAACTTAGGCGCAACGGGATGGAATGGATCATCTTCACCGTTCTGGCCGGCTTCATGCCCGGCATCATCGTCGCCTTGGCGGCCACCACCCACGCCGCCAGCGCCGGCCTGTCCGTTCGTGTATTCGACTTCGTCGGCGCCGTGGCGGCGGGCATGGCGGTGCAGTTCCTGATCATGGAATTCGGCGAGCCGGTGGCCGACAAGTTGCTCGGCCGCGAAGCATGGTGGCCACGCATATGACGCAACCCCACCCCCGAGGGTGGGGAATAACCCCCTCCGGGTAGGTTTTCCTATAACGAGTCCAAAGCATTATTGCCCTGGTCCTACCGCTTTGCGGCCAGCGTTCGGAAATCCCAAGGTTTCCCGGCGGGGTGGCTTTGCGTCGGCTGCATGCCAATCCGCTTGCCCTTGGGCGCGAATCGCGTTACCTAAGCCCCCCAGGCCATTTTTGCGCGCTCGGCGCGCCCCACCCGTTCGTCTAGAACCATCTCACGATTTCGAGGGAACTCCATCCATGGCACGCAAGAAGATCGCTCTCGTAGGGTCCGGCAACATCGGCGGCACGCTCGCCCACCTGATCGGCCTCAAGGAACTGGGTGATGTCGTCATGTTCGACATCGCCGAGGGCATCCCCCAGGGCAAGGGCCTCGACATCCTCGAGTCCACCCCGGTCGAGGGCGTGGACTGCCGCTATTCCGGCGCCAACGACTACTCGGCGATCAAGGGCGCCGACGTGGTGATCGTCACCGCCGGCGTGCCGCGCAAGCCCGGCATGAGCCGTGACGACCTGGTCGGCATCAACCTCAAGGTCATGGCCGCCGTCGGCGAGGGCATCAAGAAGAACTGCCCCGGCGCCTTCGTGATCTGCATCACCAACCCGCTGGACGTGATGGTCTGGGCGCTGCAGCACTATTCGGGCGTGCCCGCCAACATGATCGTCGGCATGGCCGGCGTGCTGGATTCGGCCCGTTTCCGCACCTTCCTGTGCGAAGAGTTCAACGTCTCGGTCGAAGACGTCACCGCCTTCGTGCTGGGCGGCCACGGCGACACCATGGTCCCGCTGGTCCGCTACTCCACCGTCGCCGGCATCCCGCTGCCCGACCTGGTGAAGATGGGCTGGACCACCCAGGAGAAGCTGGACAAGATCGTGCAGCGCACCCGTGACGGCGGCGCCGAGATCGTCAACCTGCTGAAGACCGGCTCGGCCTACTACGCCCCGGCCGCCTCGGGCGTCCAGATGGCCGAAGCCTTCCTGAAGGACAAGAAGCGCGTCCTGCCCGTCGCCACCCTGGTCAAGGGCGGCACCTACGGCCAGCCCGACGACGTGTTCGTCGGCGTGCCGGTGGTGATCGGCGAGGGCGGTGTCGAGCGCATCGTCGAGATCGAGCTGAACGCCGCCGAGCAGGCCGAGTTCAACAAGTCGGCCGACGCCGTTCGTGGCCTGGTCAAGGTCGCCAAGGGCCTGATGGGCTAATCGACAAGACACTCTAGGGGAGCAATACCCGATGAACATTCATGAGTATCAGGGCAAGCAGGTGCTGGCCAAGTACGGCGTGGCCGTGCTGAAGGGCGGCGTCGCCTACACCCCCGACGAGGCGGTGCAGGTTGCCAAGGAACTGGGCGGCCCGGTCTACGTGGTGAAGTCCCAGATCCACGCCGGTGGCCGTGGCGCCGGTCGCTTCAAGAACGACCCCAATGGCAAGGGCGGCGTCCGCGTCGTCAAGTCCATCGACGAGGTCAAGACCAACGTCGAGGCGATGCTGGGCCAGATCCTGGTCACCAAGCAGACCGGCCCGGCGGGCAAGGAAGTCAAGCGCGTCTACATCGAGCAGGGCTGCGACATCAAGCGTGAGCTGTACCTGTCCATGCTGGTTGACCGCGCCACCTGCCGCGTCACCATCGTCGCCTCCACCGAGGGCGGCATGGAGATCGAGGAAGTGGCCCACAGCCACCCCGAGAAGATCCTGAAGGTCGCCATCGACCCGGTCGAGGGCTTCCAGCAGTACCACGGCCGCCAGATCGCGTTCGGCCTGGGCCTCGAGGGCAAGCAGGTCAACACCTGCGTCAAGTTCGTCGGCGCGCTGTACAAGGCCTTCATGGACCTGGACTGCTCGATCGTCGAGATCAACCCGCTGGTGGTCACCGGCGCCGGCGAGCTGATCGCTCTCGACGCCAAGGTGAACTTCGACGACAACGCGCTGTTCCGTCACAAGGACATCGAAGAGCTGCGTGACGAGTCCGAGGAAGACCCGGCCGAGCTCGAAGCCGCCCGCCACAGCCTGAACTACATCAAGCTGGACGGCCAGATCGGCTGCATGGTCAACGGCGCCGGCCTGGCGATGGCCACCATGGACATCATCAAGCTGTACGGCTCCGAGCCCGCCAACTTCCTCGACGTCGGCGGCGGCGCCACCAAGGAGCGCGTCACCACCGCCTTCAAGCTGATCCTGTCGGATCCCAACGTCGAAGGCATCCTGGTCAACATCTTCGGCGGCATCATGCGCTGCGACGTCATCGCCGAAGGCGTTGTCGCCGCCGCTCGCGAAGTCTCGCTGAACGTCCCGCTGGTCGTCCGCCTGGAAGGCACCAACGTCGAGCTGGGCAAGAAGATCATGGCGCAGTCGGGTCTGCCGATCATTGCCGCCGACAACCTCGCCGATGCCGCCGAGAAGGTGGTGAAGGCCGTGAAGGAGGCCGCATAAAAATGGCTGTTCTCGTTAATGCCAACACGAAGGTGATCTGCCAGGGCTTCACTGGCGCCCAGGGCACCTTCCACTCCGAGCAGGCCATCGCCTACGGCACCAAGATGGTTGGCGGCGTGACCCCCGGTAAGGGCGGCACCACCCACCTGGACCTGCCGGTGTTCAACACCGTCGCCGAGGCCAAGGCCAAGACCGGCTGCAACGCCTCCGTGATCTACGTGCCGCCGCCCTTCGCGGCCGACGCCATCCTGGAAGCCATCGACGCCGAGATCGAGCTGGCCGTCTGCATCACCGAGGGTATCCCGGTGGCCGACATGCTGGCCGTCAAGCGCGCCCTGCAGGGCTCCAAGACCCGTCTGATCGGGCCGAACTGCCCCGGCGTCATCACCCCCGGTGAGTGCAAGATCGGCATCATGCCCGGTCACATCCACCAGCGCGGCAAGATCGGCATCGTGTCCCGTTCGGGCACCCTGACCTATGAAGCGGTGGCGCAGACCACCGCCACCGGTCTGGGCCAGACCACCTGCATCGGCATCGGTGGCGACCCGATCAACGGCACCAACTTCGTCGACAGCCTGGAGCTCTTCCTGGCCGACCCCGAGACCCAGGCGATCATCATGATCGGCGAAATCGGCGGCGACGCCGAGGTCCAGGGCGCCGAGCTGCTGAAGCGCTCCAAGGTGAAGAAGCCGACCGTCGGCTTCATCGCCGGCCGTACCGCTCCGCCCGGCCGCCGCATGGGCCATGCCGGCGCGGTGATCTCGGGTGGCAACGACACCGCCGACTTCAAGGTGGAAGCCCTGTTGTCCGCCGGTATCGCCGTCGCCGACTCGCCCGCTTCGCTGGGCTCGACCATGGTGAAGCTCCTCAAGGGCTAAACCGCTTAGTACCAAACGGTCCGGCGCGTCGCCGGAGCGCCGGACCGCCGGTGCGTCGGACCGTCTTTACTAATAATAATAACAAAGCAGTTTGCGCCGTTAACGAGCGGCGCCCGGCGGCGCCGCCCGGCCCAAGCACGAAAGGGACGCGGGCTAGAACCTGCGTCGAATCCCGAACATGACAAAGCAGTTCGACGAATCGTCCTTTCTGAGCGGCGGCAACGCCGTCTTCATCGCCGAGCTTTACGCCCGCTACCTGGAAGACCCCGCGTCGGTCGACGCCTCGTGGGTTTCCTTCTTTCAGGATCTGAAGGACGACGGCTCGCAGCTCATTCAGGACTTCAAAGGCACCGCCAGCGCGCGGCGCGACGTCAAGATCATCGGCGCCATCGATCCCGAGGCCGCCGCAGCCGCCGCGGCCGCCGCCAAGAAGGCGGGCAAGGACGGGGCCAAGGCTCCCGCCGCCGCGCCCTCCGTCGATCCGGCCGCCATCCGCCAGGGCCAGATCGATTCGATCCGCGCCCTGATGCTGATCCGCAGCTACCGCGTGCGCGGCCATCTGATGGCCAAGCTCGACCCGCTGGACCTCACCAAGCGCGAGCAGCACCCCGAGCTGGACTACCGCACCTACGGCTTCACCGATGCCGATCTCGACCGCGAGATCTTCATCGACCACGTGCTGGGCCTGGAGACCGCCACGCTGCGCTCCATCGTCAGCATCGTGCAGGAAACCTACTGCTCGAACATCGGCGTCGAGTTCATGCACATCCAGGACCCCGACCAGAAGGCCTGGATTCAGAAGCGCATCGAATCGATCCATAACCGCACCGACTTCACGCCGCGCGGCAAGACCGCCATCCTGGAGCGCCTGACCGAGGCCGAGGGCTTCGAGCGCTTCTTGCAGATGAAGTACACCGGCACCAAGCGCTTCGGCCTGGAAGGCGGCGAGTCCGTCATTCCCGCGCTGGAACAGATCCTGAAGCGCGGCTCGCAGCTGGGCGTCGACGAGGTGGTGCTGGGCATGGCCCACCGTGGCCGCCTCAACGTGCTGGCCAATTTCATGAAGAAGCCCTACCAGGCCATCTTCTCGGAATTCCAGGGCAACGCCGCCAACCCGGAAGACGTCCAGGGCTCGGGCGACGTGAAGTACCACCTGGGCACCTCGGCCGACCGCGACTTCGACGGCAAGACCGTCCACCTGTCGCTGATGCCCAATCCCAGCCACCTGGAAGTGGTCGGCCCGCTGGTGGTCGGCAAGGTCCGCGCCAAGCAGACCCAGTTCGGCGATACCGAGCGCAAGCGGGTGATGGGCATCATCCTGCACGGCGACGCCGCCTTCGCCGGCCAGGGCGTGGTGCCCGAGGTGATGTTGCTGTCGCAGCTCAAGGGCTACGCCACCGGCGGCACCATGCACATCATCGTCAACAACCAGATCGGCTTCACCACCGCGCCGCAGTATTCGCGCTCCGGCCCGTATTCGTCGGACGTGGCCAAGGGCTTCCAGGCCCCGGTGTTCCACGTCAACGGCGATGATCCCGAAGCCGTGGTCCACGTGGCCCGCATCGCCACCGAGTTCCGCCAGGAATTCGGCGCCGACGTGGTGCTGGACATGATCTGCTACCGCCGTCACGGCCACAACGAGTCGGACGAGCCGGCCTTCACCCAGCCGCAGATGTACCGCAAGATCGCCGCTCACCCCACCACCCGCGCTCTGTATTCCGAGAAGCTGGTGGCCGAGGGCACCATCTCGCGCTACGAGGCCGACGCCATCTTCGCCAACTTCCAGGCCCGCCTGGAAGGCGATTACGAAGCGGCCAAGAGCTTCAAGGTCAACAAGGCCGACTGGCTTGAAGGCAAGTGGCAGGGCCTGGTGCAGCTGTCCGAGGAAGAGGAGTTCCGCGAGGAGAAGACCGGCGTGGCCGCCGACATCCTTCGGGAAGTCGGCCACGCCCTGGCCAAGACCCCCGAGGGCTTCAACGTCAACCGCAAGATCGTCCGCCAGCTGGCCGCCAAGAAGGACATGGTGGACACGGGCGAGGGCATCGACTGGGCAACCGCCGAGGCCTTGGCCTTCGGCACCCTGCTGGTGGAGGGCAACCCCGTCCGCCTGTCGGGCCAGGATTGCGGCCGCGGCACCTTCTCGCAGCGTCACTGCCGCCTGACCGACCAGGAGACCGAGGAGCGCATCGAGCCCCTGAACCACATCCGCCCGGGCAACCAGGCCTATTTCGAGGTCATGGATAGCCCGCTGTCGGAAGAGGCGGTTCTGGGCTTCGAATATGGCTACTCCCAGGCCGAGCCCAACACGCTCACCCTGTGGGAAGGCCAGTTCGGCGACTTCGCCAACGGCGCCCAGGTGATCATCGACCAGTTCATCAACTCGGGCGAGTCCAAGTGGCTGCGCATGTCGGGTCTGGTGATGCTGCTGCCCCACGGCTATGAAGGCCAGGGTCCGGAGCATTCGTCGGCCCGCTGGGAACGCTATCTCCAGCTCTCCGCCGAGGACAACTGGCAGGTCTGCAACATCACCACGCCGGCCAACTACTTCCACGCTCTGCGCCGTCAGCTGCGCCGCAATTTCAGGAAGCCGCTGATCATCATGACGCCGAAGTCGTTGCTGCGTCACAAGCTGTGCGTCTCCAAGCTGGACGATCTGGTCACCGGTTCGCGCTTCCGCCGCGTGCTGCCCGAGACCGAGACGCTGGTGGCCGATGCCAAGATCCGCCGGGTGCTGATGTGCTCGGGCAAGGTCTATTACGATCTGCTGGAGGAGCGCACCAAGCGCGGCCTCAAGGACGTGGCCATCATCCGCGTCGAGCAGCTCTATCCCTGGCCCAAGGACACCATCAAGGCCCAGCTGGCCCGCTATCCCAACGCCGAATTGCTGTGGGTGCAGGAAGAGCCGGCCAATATGGGGCCGTGGACCTTCGTCGACCGCCGTATCGAGTTCATCTGCGAAGAGCTCGACATCAAGGCGAGGAAGGCCCTGTACTGCGGACGCCGCGCCGCCGCGTCGCCCGCCACCGGCCTCTACAAGACCCACGTGGCAGAGCAGGAATGGATCACCGGCATGGCATTGACCGGTGAACTGGTCACCCTGCCCCAGCCCTTCCGCCGTGCCTCCAAACTCTCGCGCCTGACCGCCTAAGAAGAGGGAACAGCAGTAATGTCCACCGAAATCAAGGTGCCCACCCTGGGCGAGTCCGTCACCGAAGCTACCGTCGCCAAGTGGTTCAAGAACGTGGGCGACGCCGTCCGCGCCGACGAACCCCTGGTCGAGCTGGAAACCGACAAGGTCACCGTCGAGGTCAACGCGCCGTCCGCCGGAACCCTGACCGACATCGTGGCCGCCACCGGCGCCACCGTGGAAGTCGGCGCCCTTTTGGGCGTGCTCGGTGCCGCCGGCGCCGCCGCCGCGTCCAAGCCCGCCGCCGCTCCGGCTCCGGCTCCGGCCGCAGCCCCCGCCCCGGCTGCCGCTCCGGCCGCCGCCGCCGTCATGCCGTCGGCCAAGAAGATCGCCGCCGATGCCGGTGTCGACACCTCGGCCATCGCCGGCACCGGCAAGGACGGGCGCGTCACCAAGGGCGACGTGCTGGCCGCGGCGTCCGCTCCCGCCGCCGCTCCGGCTCCGGCCAAGCCCGCCGCCCCCTCGGGTCCGCGCGCCAAGGCCGACCGCGAGGACCGGGTCAAGATGACCCGCTTGCGCAAGACCATCGCCGGCCGCCTGAAGGAGGCCCAGAACACCGCCGCCATGCTGACCACCTTCAACGAGGTGGACATGGGCGCGCTGTTCGACCTCAGGAATCAGTACAAGGACCAGTTCGAAAAGCGCCACGGCGTCAAGCTGGGCTTCATGTCCTTCTTCGTGAAGGCCTGCATCTCGGCGCTCAAGGATTGGCCCGCCGTCAACGCCGAGATCGACGGCGACGATCTGGTCTACAAGAAGTACTACGACATCGGCGTGGCCGTGGGTACGCCCCAGGGCTTGGTGGTGCCGGTGCTGCGCGACGCCGACCTTCTGTCCTTCGCCGGTGTCGAGCAGGGCATCGCCAACCTGGGCAAGAAGGCCCGCGACGGCAAGCTGTCCATGGAAGACCTCACGGGGGGCACCTTCACCATCTCCAACGGCGGCGTCTATGGCTCGCTGATGAGCACCCCCATCCTCAACACGCCCCAGTCGGGCATCCTGGGGATGCACAAGGTGCAGCAGCGCCCCATGGTCATGCCCGACGGCAAGATCGAGGCGCGCCCCATGATGTACCTGGCGCTCTCCTACGACCACCGCATCATCGACGGCCGCGAGGCGGTGTCGTTCCTGGTGCGCGTCAAGGAGTGCATCGAGGACCCGCAGCGCATCCTGCTGGAAATGTAGGATCAGCCATAATAGCCGTCATGGCCGGACTTGATCCGGCCATCCATGGACCCCCGGACCAAGTCCGGGGGTGACGCCCTATCAGGGGGATAGACCCATGTCCGAGAATTCCTTCGACGTCGTCATCATCGGCGGTGGTCCGGGCGGCTATGTCGCCGCCATCCGCGCCGCCCAGCTGGGCTTGAAGACCGCCTGCATCGAAAAGCGCGGCAGCCTCGGCGGCACCTGCCTCAATGTGGGCTGTATCCCGTCCAAGGCGCTGCTGACCGCCTCTCACCACTACCACGCCGCCGCGCACGAGTTCGGCTCGTTCGGCATCAAGGTGTCCAAGGTCGAGATGGACGTGGCCGGCATGATGGGCCACAAGGACAAGGTGGTGTCCGACAACACCAAGGGCATCGAGTTCCTGTTCAAGAAGAACAAGGTGACCTATATCGTCGGCGCCGGCGCCATCACCGCGCCCGGCCAGATCGAGGTGACGGCCAAGGACGGCGCCAAATCCCAGGTGGCCGCCAAGCACATCGTCATCGCCACCGGCTCCGACGTCACCCCCCTGCCGGGTGTGGAGATCGACGAGGAGGTGATCATCTCGTCCACCGGCGCCCTGGCCCTGCCCAAGACGCCGAAGCACATGGTGGTCATCGGCGGCGGCGTCATCGGGCTCGAGCTCGGCACCGTCTGGGGCCGCCTGGGCGCCAAGGTCACCGTGGTGGAATTCCTCGACCGCATCCTGCCGTTCAACGACGGTGAGGTCTCCAAGCAGATGCAGCGCCTGTTGGGCAAGCAGGGCATGGAGTTCAAGCTGGGCACCAAGGTCACCGGCATCACCAAGAAGGGCAAGACCGCCACCGTCACCGTCGAGCCCGCCGCCGGCGGCGCGGCCGAAAAGATCGAGGCCGATTGCGTCCTGGTGGCCATCGGCCGCAAGCCCTACACTGACGGCCTGGGCCTGGATAAGGTCGGCGTCGCCATGGACAAGCGCGGCTTCGTCCAGATCGACGGCCACTTCCGCACCAACGTGCCGGGCATCTACGCCATCGGCGACGTGGTCGGCGGCGCCATGCTGGCCCACAAGGCCGAGGAAGAGGGCGTCGCCCTGGCCGAGATCCTCGCCGGCCAGCACGGCCACGTGAACTACGACGCCATCCCGGCGGTGGTCTACACTTGGCCGGAAGTGGCCTCGGTGGGCAAGACCGAGGAGCAGTTGAAGGCCGAGGGAATCGCCTACAAGGCCGGCAAGTTCCCCTTCACCGCCAACGGCCGGGCGCGCTCCATGAACGAGGTCGACGGCTTCGTCAAGGTGCTGGCCTGCGCCACCACCGACAAGGTCCTGGGCGCCCACATCGTCGGCCCCAACGCCGGCGACCTCATCGCCGAAGTGGTCCTGGCCATGGAATTCGGCGCAGCGTCGGAAGACATCGCCCGGACCTGCCACGCCCATCCGGGCCTGGGCGAAGCGGTCAAGGAAGCCTGCCTCGCCGTGGACGGCCGCCCGCTGCACACGTAGTTTTTTCGTTTCCCGAACGGAAAGGGCGCTCCATATAGGGCGCCCTTTTTGTTTGGCCTCCGGAAGGATCAAAGGCGAAGGGACTCGTCCCTATGCCAACTCCCGCTGAAACTCCGCGAAGGCGGCGTCGCAGGTCAGGATGTGGTCGCACAGCCAGCGTTTGAGCAAATCCACCAGCTCGTCGGCCACGTAATCGGGGCCCGAGACCATCAGGCGCTCGATCAGGGCGTCCAGCTGGAAGATCAGGTATTCGTGCTCGTAGCGATGGTCGTCGCGGTCGGGATAGCCGGCCTGCTCCATGCTGTCCTGCTCGCGGGCGAAGTGCTCGCGGGTGAACAGGCACAGATCGGCCACCGCCTGGGTGACCATGTCGGCGCCCAGCTGGACGGCCGAAAAGATCTGGTTCATCAGGGCGAACATCTCGCGGTGGTCGTCGTCTTCCTGCCTGACATGCAGGAGCATGTCGTCAGACCACTCGATCTTGCCGCTCCCCCATGAAACAATCCGATTCGAGGCCATATGAAAGGTCCTCCCACTCCCAACACGGCGCCCATCAGGCTCCCCCCAAGCGCCCATCTACGGTATACACCTTATGCGTGAATTGAAACACACCGAAAGTCATGGATCATTGTGGTGAGTGAAGCACCGTCCCAGGGCGCCAGAGCCGTCTTCTGCCTGTGCGCGGCGGAAGTGCTGACCATGGTCGGCGTCTTCGCCTTTCCTGCACTGCTGCCCGATTTCGTCGCCGCATGGGGGCTCACCAACACCGAGGCGGGGTGGATTTCCGGGGTGCTGTTCGCCGGCTACACAATGGCGGTCCCGGTGCTGACCACCATGACCGACCGGGTGGACGCCAAGAAGGTGTACGTGTTCGGCGCCCTGGTGGCGGGCGTCTCGTGCCTGGCCTACGCATTCATGGCCGAAGGCTTCTGGTCGGCCCTGGGATTACGCTTCCTGGCCGGAGTGGGATTGGCCGGCACCTACATGCCGGGGCTGAAGGCCCTGGTCGACCGCACCAAGGGCCCCAAGCAGGCCCGCTGGATCAGCTTCTACACCGCCAGTTTCTCGCTGGGCACCAGCGGCTCGTTCATGATCATCGGCGCGGTGGCCGAAATCTGGGGATGGAAGGCCGCCTTCCTCCTGGCCGGACTTTCGGCCCTGGCCGCCTTCGTCCTGGTCCTGGCCCTGCTGGAGCGGGCCGTCCCCGTCCCGCCGGCCCAGCCGGTCAACCCCTTTGATTTTGGACCCGTGTTCCGCAACCGCGCCGCCATGGGCTATGTGCTGGGCTATGCCGCCCATGTGTGGGAGCTGTTCGGCGCGCGGTCCTGGATGGTGGCCTTCCTCGCCTGGGTCCTGGCCGCCCAACCCGGCGCCGGCGGGCCGTCGCCCACCGCCACCGCCACCATCGCCGCCCTGCTGGCCATGGCCTCGTCGCTGATCGGCGCCGATCTGGCCATCCGCTTCGACCGCCGCCGGGTCTGCGCCGCCGCCATGCTGTCCTCGGCCGCCCTGGCGGCGGTGATCGGCTTTCTGGGCGGACTGCCCTATGGAATCGTGGTGGCGCTGATGCTGCTCTACAACGTGCTGATCCAGATCGATTCGGCAGCGCTGACCACCGGGGCGGTGATGGCGGCCGAGCCCGACCGGCGGGGTGCTACCATCGCCATCCACTCGCTGCTGGGTTTCGGCGCCGGCTTCGTCGGGCCGCTGGCCTTCGGCATGGTGCTGGACATGGCCGGCGGCGGCAACTCCACCCTGGCCTGGGGGCTGGCCTTCGCCTCACTGGCGGTGGTGGTGGGATTGGGCCCCCTCGCCCTCAGGCTCAGATGAGGCGCAGGATCATCACGCCGCCCTCGCCCGCCCGATAGACCAGACGCCAGGGCAGGCCGGGCAACGGAAGCTCGCTTGTGCCGGGCGCGGTGCCGTCACGGCCGCGCTCGGGGAACTCGGCCAGGCAATCGGCGGATTCGGCGATCAGGCGGCCGACCCGTCTGGCGGCCTCGGTACCCAGGCCGCTCCGCAGACGGAACAGGTCGGTCAGCGCCGTGTCGGACCAGCGGATCATCTCAGCAACTTCCGGGCGGGCCGGATTCGCCCTCGCCGCCCCAGCCCAGCAGCCACAGCCGCACCCTGGCATGGTCGGCGGACAGGCCGGGGGCCGCGCCGAACTCGCCCTCGCCCGCCGCCCTGATCACCGCGTCGCGGGCCGCCACCCTGTCGTCCTCGGCGTCGAGAAAGAAGCGCAGCGCCCGGTCCAGCAGCGCCGCCGCGTCGCCGCCGTCGCCGCCCAGCCGCTCGTCCACCCGCCGCGCCAGGGCGTCGTCGAGAACCAGCTGAATCGTCCTGGGCATGGGCATCTCCTTGCAAGGGCCTGCATATTACAGCCCCTTGCCGCCCCTGTGCATTAGGCATACGCTCATACTTCCGGTTGATGATCGTGCCATGGGGGAAGTGGGACATGTTCGAAGCGGCTGAACTGGGACGCAAAATCTCGCGCGAGGAATTCGACGCCATGGCCCCGGGCCTGCGCACCGATCTCCTGGCCTTGCAACAGCAACTGCGCGAGGCGGACTTTCCCGTCATCGTGCTGTTCGCGGGCGTCGACGGCGCCGGCAAGAACGAGACGGTCAACCTCCTGAACGAATGGATGGACCCGCGCTGGATCGTGACGCGCGCCTATGGCGCACCGTCCGACGAGGAGCGCGAACGCCCCGAATACTGGCGCTACTGGCGCGACCTGCCGCCCAAGGGCAAGGTCGGGCTGTTCATGTCGTCGTGGTACCACCACCCGCTGATCGACCGGGTCACCGACAAGATCAGCGGCCCGGAACTGGACGAGCGGCTGGAGCGCATCGTCCATTTCGAGAAGACCCTGGCCGACGAAGGCGCCCTGATCCTCAAGTTCTGGATGCACCTGTCCGAGAAGGCCCAGAAAAAGCGCCTGAAAAGCCTGGAAAAGGACCCGCTGACCGCCTGGCAGGTCACCAAGCAGGATTGGCAGCACTGGGAGATGTACGACAAGTTCGTCGCCGCCGCCGAACGGCTGATCATGCAGACCAGCAAGGGCCACGCCCCCTGGCAGATCGTCGAGGGCGCCGACCCCCGCTACCGCTCGGCGGTGGTGCTCCAGACCCTGAAGGAGGCCATCACCAAGCACTTCGCCACCCGCGAGGCGGTCAAGAAGGTCAACGCCGAGATCAAGACCAAGTCCAAGGCCAAGAAGACCTCGGAACCCGCCGCCCTGGCGTCGCAGCCCTCGATCCTGTCGTCGCTGGACATGAGCCTGACCATCGAGGGCGCCGAGTACAATCAGGCACTGCAGGAACAGCGGGCGCGGCTTGCCCACCTCTACCACGCCGCCAAGGAACGGGGCGTCTCCACCGCCCTGGTGTTCGAGGGCTGGGACGCCGCCGGCAAGGGCGGCACCATCCGCCGCCTCACCAACGCGCTGAACGCGCGCGACTATCAGGTCATCCCCATCGCCGCCCCCACCGAGGAGGAGCGCGCCCAGCACTATCTGTGGCGCTTCTGGCGCCATGTGGCCCGCGCCGGGCGCGTCACCGTGTTCGACCGCTCGTGGTACGGCCGCGTGCTGGTGGAGCGGGTCGAGGGCTTCTGCACCGAGGAGGCCTGGCGCCGCGCCTATGGCGAGATCGTCGATTTCGAGAAGCAATTGACCGACCACGGCATCGTCATGTGCAAATTCTGGCTGCACATCACCGCCGAGGAACAGCTGGCCCGCTTCAACGCCCGTGGCGAGATCGAATACAAGAAGTGGAAACTGACCGACGAGGACTGGCGCAACCGCGAGCAATGGGGCGTCTACGAGCAGGCGGTCAACGACATGGTGGAGAAGACCTCGACCACCAACGCCCCCTGGACGCTGGTCGAGGCCAATTCCAAGAACTACGCCCGCGTCAAGGTGATGCGCACCGTGGCCGACGCCCTCGAGGCCGCCCTGGGAAAGGCGGCCAGGAAACGGAAGCCATAGAAAAATTATTGAGTCCTTTGGATATGCAAACCCTATCCGACAGAGGTAATAGCCTCAAATAGGCTGTTGACTACCGATTTATTTCTACATAAAAACCCTTACGAATGGGGAGAAGAGTGCGCCAAGCACCGTTTCCCGCTTTGGTAGGGGGGTTTTATGAAGATCGCGATCCGACTGTGGCTGATCGTCGCCACTGCGCTGTGTGGCATCGCCGCCGTGGTGGCCGCCAGCCTGGCCCAGATGAACCATGACCTGATGGATGACCGCGAGGTCAAGACCCGCCACATCGTCGAGGTCGGCCAGTCCCTGCTCGCCCATTTCGAGGAGATGGAGCGCGCCGGCAAGCTCGGCCGCGAGGAGGCCCAGGCCGCCGCCCTGGCCGCCGTGTCCAAGCTGCGCTACGAAGGCTCGGAATACCTCTGGGTGCATCGGCAGGACCAGTCGGTGATGCTGTCGCATCCCAACGCCAAACTGATCGGCCAGCCCATTCTGGACATGAAGGACCCCACCGGCCTGTTCCTGTTCCGCGAGATGAACCGGATCGTCGCCGAGAAGTCGGCCGGCTTCGTCTACTACATGTGGCCCAAGCCCGGCGCCACCGAGCCGGTGAAGAAGCTGTCCTACGTCCAGGGCTTTGCCCCCTGGGGCTGGGTGATCGGCAGCGGCATCTACATCGACGACGTTTCCGCCGCCTTCCGGTCCCGCGCCGTCGAATTCGGATTGGCCGCGCTGGCCATCCTCGCCCTGGTCTGGCTGATCGCCGCCTGGGTGGGCCGCGGCATCACCCGCCCATTGGGCGACGTCACCGCCACCCTGGAGCGCCTGACCCAGGACGACCACGGGGTGGAGATCCGCCACACCGAGCGCGTCGACGAGATCGGCGCCCTGGCCCGCGGCCTGAAGGTCTTCCAGAAGCATATCGAGGCCGCCGCCCAGGCCGCCGCCGAGAAGATGCGCCAGCAGGAAGCCGACCTGGCCCGCCAACGCCGCATCGAAACCCTTACCTCCGAGTTCGACGCCAAGGTGGCCGGGGTGATCAAGTCGGTGGGCGCGGCCGCCGCCCAGATGCAGTCCACCAGCCAGTCCATGTCGGCCATCGCCGACCAGACGGCGCGGCAAAGCACCGCCGTGGCCGCCGCCGCCAACCATGCCGCCATGAGCGTGCAGACGGTGGCCGCCGCCACCGAGGAGCTGCACGCCTCGGAGGCCGAGATCGCCCGCCAGGTGGAGGTCTCCACCGCCCGGTCACGCACCGCCGTGGAAGAGGCCGAACGCTCCAGCGAGATCGTCGCCGGCCTCAATTCCGCCGCCGGCCGCATCGGCGAGGTGGTGGCGCTGATCAACGACATCGCGTCGCAGACCAACCTGCTGGCCTTGAACGCCACCATCGAGGCGGCCCGCGCCGGCGAGGCGGGAAAAGGCTTCGCCGTGGTCGCCAACGAGGTCAAGACGCTGGCCAACCAGACGGCGCGCGCCACCGACGAGATCACCACCCAGATCGGCGAGGTCCAGTCGGCCGCCACCCTGGCCGCCGACGCCATCGCCGCCATCGTGCGCACCATCGCCGAGATCGACGAGACCTCGTCGGTGGTGGCCATCGCCGTGGACCAGCAATCGGCCGCCACCACCGAGATCGCGCGCAGCATCGAGCAGGCCGCCACCGGTACCGCCGAGGTCTCCAGCAATATCGGCGAGGTCAGCGACGCCGCCCGCCACGCCGGCTCCACCGCCTCGGAGGTGCTGGCCGCCGCCGCCGAGCTTACCGGCCAGGCCGATGCGCTGCGGACGGAAGTGGAATCCTTCCTGGGCGCCATCCATGGCGGGGAAAAGACGCCGCAGCTCTATCTGGTGGCGGCGGAGTAAGGTTCTGCGGGCGGGACGCCCGCGCTCCGGGAGAGATATTTCCTTGGGAAGCGGGCGTCCCGCCCGCTTCCCTTGATGGCGACGGCTATTTCCTTGGAGCGCGGGCGTCCCGCCCGCCCGCCCGTCCCTATCCCTTGCGCGACAGCACGAACAGGCCCTGGTCGGCGAACAGGTTGGCGATGCCCTCGCAGGACGGGATGGACATGGCCTTGCCGTTGCGGTCCAGCGGAATGGACCGCTCCACCGTGATGCCTAAGTCCCTGCACAAATCCAGGAAGTCGCGGATGGTGCAGAAGTGGATGTTGGGGGTGTCGTACCACTCGTAGGCCAGGGTGTCGGTCACCGGCATGCGGCCATGGGTCAGGAGGTGCAGCCGCACCCGCCAATGGCCGAAATTGGGAAACGACACGATGGCGCGCCGCCCGATGCGCAGCATGTGGCTGAGCACGTCGCGCGGCGCGTAGGTGGCCTGCAGCGTCTGGCTGAGAATCACGTAGTCGAAGGCCCCCGAGGGGTAGTCCTTCAAATCGGTGTCGGCGTCGCCCTGGATCACGCTGAGGCCGTGCGACACCGCCGCCGACACGCCCGCCATGGACAGCTCGATGCCGCGCCCGTCCACGTCCTTGGTGCGGCCCAGCCAGTCCAGCAAGGCGCCCTCGCCGCAGCCCACGTCCAGCACCCGCGAACCGGGTTCCACCATGTCGGCGATCAGCTTGAGGTCGACGCGCAGATTGCCGTTGTAGACGGTCATCATCGCGCCGCACCCCCGTCGTTGCGCGGCAGGCCGCGATGGGCGGCGGCCCCTTCCAGGAAGCCGGTCAGCGTCGCGTGGAACTCGGGCTCGTCCAGCAGGAAGGCGTCGTGGCCCTTGTCCGACTTGATCTCGACGAAGCTGACATTGGCCGCCACCGCGTTCAGCGCATGTACCACCGCCCGGCTTTCCGGGGTGGGGAACAGCCAGTCGCTGGTGAAGCTGACCACGCAGAAACGGGTGCGCGTGCCGCGGAAGGCGTTGGCCAGCACGCCCCCGTTCTCGGCCGCCAGATCGAAATAATCCATGGCCCGCGTGATGTAGAGATAGGAATTGGCGTCGAAGCGGTCGACGAAGGTGTTGCCCTGGTGCCGCAGATAGCTTTCCACCTGGAAATCCGCGTCGAAACCATAGGTGATGGTGTCGCGGTTCTGCAGGTTGCGGCCGAATTTCTGGTGCAGGGCCGGCTCGGACAGATAGGTGATGTGCGCCGCCATGCGCGCCACCGCCAGCCCGCGATGGGGCCGCGTGCCTTCCTGCAGGTACTTGCCGTCACGCCAGTCGGGATCGGCCATGATCGCCTGGCGCCCCACCTCGTGGAAGGCGATGTTCTGGGCCGAATGACGGGCGGCGGCCGCGATGGGAATGGCCGAGAACACCCGCTCGGGATAGCTTTGCGCCCATTTCAGCACCTGCATGCCGCCCATGGAGCCGCCGACCACGCAGAACAGCTGCTCGATGCCCAGGTGGTCCACCAGACGGGCCTGGACCTTGACCATGTCGCCGATGGTGATCACCGGGAAATCCAGGCCCCAGGCCCGGCCGGTGGCGGGATTGTCGTCCATGGGCCCGGTGGTGCCCATGCAGCCGCCCAGCACGTTGGAGCAGATCAGGAAATAGCGGTCGGTGTCGAACACCCGGCCCGGCCCCACCAGCTCGCTCCACCAGCCGGGCTTGCCCGTGATGGGGTGGGGGTCGGCGACGTAATGGTCGCCGGTCAGCGCATGACAGATCAGGATGGCGTTGGACCTGTCGGCGTTGAGCTTTCCATAGGTCTGGTAGGCCACGGTCACCGGCCCCAGATCGACGCCGCAATCGAGCCGAATCGGCCGGTCGCGCCCCAGTTCGACCTTGAGGCCGGCAGGGTTGGCGGGGGCAGTCGGAACAGGCTCGCTCTGGGACATGGGATCACGCGCCGCGACAGGGAATGGATTAGCTATGGTCGCGGACGGGGACTGTCAACGTTTTCTTTGATTTCCGGGCCAAGCCGCACTAAACCTATCCCCCTTGGACCCACCATTTCCGGCCCCCTTTTCCGCCATGAGCCAGGACAGCGCCGCCCTCGAGCAGCTCCGTCGTGAAATTGATCGCATCGACGATCAGTTGCACGACCTGCTGATGCGCCGCACCGGATTGGTGGAGCGCATCGCCGCCGCCAAGACCGACCGCAAGGTGACGCTGCGCCCCGGGCGCGAGGCGCAGATCCTGCGCCGCCTGGTGGGTCGCCATGGGGGCGAGTTCCCCAAGCTGGCCCTGGTCCGCATCTGGCGCGAGATCGTCGGCGCGCTGACCGGCCTGCAGGGGCCGCTCCACATCGCCGTCCACGCCGCCGGCCGCTCCACCGCCGCCATCGAGCTGGCGCGCAACCATTTCGGCGTGGTGGCCCCGCTGTCGGCGTTGCGCAGCCCCGGCCAGGTGGTGCGCGCCGTCGCCGACGGCGTCGCCACGGTGGGCGTGATCCCGCTGATCCCCGGCACCGAGGCCGCCGACGACGCCGAGCCGTGGTGGACCAGCCTGACCCTGGAAAGCGGCGATGCGCCGCGCGTGGTGGCCCGCCTGCCCTTCGCCCCCACCGCCCCGGTCAAGGGCGCGGCCGAGCCGTTGCAGGCCCTGGTCATCGCGTGTCGCGACCACGACTGCTCCGGCGACGACCGCACCCTGGCGGTGCTGGAGACCGGTCCCGACGTCAGCCGCGACCGCCTGCGCGCCATCTTAGGCGCCGGCGGGCTGGAACCGGCCGAATTGCTGGCCATCCACCGCCACGGCGGCCAGTGGCTGCACATGGTCGAGATCCTGGGCCACGTCACCGCCGCCGATCCCCGCCTGGCCGCCCTGGTCGCGCCCAAGGACCCCGTCGGCCGCATCGCCGTAATCGGCGGCTACGCCACCCCCTTCGCGCCCGAAGCGCTCGTCTGACCCTTCATCCCTTTTTCGCTGGAGATAGAATCGTGACCGCTCCCACGCCCCGCCCCGGCATCATGGACATCCGCCCCTATGTCGGCGGCGAATCCGCCATCGAGGGTGTCGACCGCATCTTCAAGCTGTCCTCCAACGAGGGCGCGCTGGGCCCGAGCCCCAAGGCCGTCGAGGCCCTGCGCGCTTTCGCCCCCGAGATGCACCGCTATCCCGACGGCGGTGCCGAGGAACTGCGCGCCGCCATCGCCAAGCGCTACAAGCTCGACGCGTCGCGCATCGTCTGCGGCGCCGGCTCGGATGAACTGCTGGGCATCCTGTGCCGCTCCTATGCCGGCCCCGGCGACGAGGTGCTGTACTCGGCCCACGGCTTCCTGATGTACGCCATCGCCGCCAAGGCCTGCGGCGCGACCCCGGTCACCGCGCCGGAAGTGGATCTCACCGCCAACGTGGACAACCTGCTGGCCGCGGTGACACCGCGCACCAAGATCCTGTTCCTGGCCAATCCCAACAACCCGACCGGCACCTACCTGCCGGCCTCGGAAGTGGCCCGCCTGCGCGCCAATCTGCGCCCCGACGTGCTGCTGGTGATCGACGCCGCCTATACCGAGTTCGTCAGCCGCAACGACTATTCCGGCGGCATCGAGCTGGTGGAAGCGGGCGACAACGTGGTGGTCTGCCGCACCTTCTCCAAGATGTACGCGCTGGGCGGCCTGCGCCTGGGCTGGGCCTATTGCCCGGAGAACGTGGCGGGCGTGCTCAACCGGGTGCGCAACCCCTTCAACGTCGGCGCCCCCGCCCTGGCCGCCGGCCTGGCCGCCTTCGAGGACACCGCCTACGCCGACCTGTGCAAGAGCCACAACGACTACTGGCTGCCCTGGCTGTCGGGCAAGCTGGCCGATCTCGGCCTCACCGTGGTGCCCAGCGTCTGCAACTTCATCCTGGTCCGCTTCCCCGCCACGCCGGGCAAGGACGCGCCCACCGCCGACAAGTTCCTGCGCTCGCGAGGCATCATCGTGCGGGCCATGGGCGGCTACGGCCTGGGCGACAGCTTGCGCATCACCATCGGCACCGGCGAGGAGAACCAGGCGGTGGTCGATACCCTGAAAGAGTTCGTGGGAGCATGAGCGACACCAAGCCGTTGTTTGACACCGTCTGTTTCGTCGGTATCGGCCTGATCGGTTCGTCCCTGGCGCGGGCCATGCGCAAGCATGGTCTGGCCCGACGCATCGTGACGCTCGACACCAGCGAGAAGGCGCGCAAGACCGCCCTGGAGCTGGGCGTGGTCGATGCCGCCGGCGACAATCCGGCGGCGATGATTCCCGAAGCCGATCTGGTGGTGGTGGGTGCGCCCGTCGGCGCCACCCAGGCGGTGGGCGAGGCCATCGGCCCGCACTTGAAGCCCGGCACCATCGTCACCGACGTGGGCTCGGTCAAGCTGTCGGTGATCCGCGACTTGGGCCCCTACCTTCCCGACGGCGTCGAACTGGTCCCCGGCCACCCCATCGCCGGCACCGAGCATTCGGGGCCGGAGAACGGCTTCGCCGAACTGTTCGAGGGCCGCTGGCACATCCTGACCCCGGTCACCGGCGGCGATCCCAAGGCGGTGGACAAGGTGGCCGAGCTGTGGCGCCGGGTCGGCTCGCAGGTGGAGATCATGGACCCGCACCATCACGACAAGGTGCTGGCCATCACGTCCCACCTGCCGCACCTGATCGCCTACACCATCGTGGGCACCGCCAACGACCTGGAAGGCCACATGCAGCAGGAGGTGATCAAGTTCTCCGCCTCCGGCTTCCGTGACTTCACCCGTATCGCGGCGTCGGACCCGGTGATGTGGCGCGACGTGTTCCTGAACAACCGCGAAGCGGTGCTGGAAGTGATCCAGCGCTTCACCGAGGACCTGACCGCCTTGCAGCGGGCCATCCGCTGGGGCGAGGGCGAGGTCCTGCACAAGCGCTTCACCGAGACCCGCGCCATCCGCCGCGCCATCATCGACGCCAAGCAGGCTTGATGTGGATGCCCGGGTGAAGCCCGGGCATGACGGCATACAACAGGTTTCGTCATTGCCGGGCTTGACCCGGCAATCCATCTCCGTCGCCGGAAGGAAACCGCCATGACCAGCCGCATCACCGGCCTCGACCACGTCATCATCGCCGTGCGCGACCTGGAGCGGGCGGCCTCGGTCTTCCGCGCCCTGGGCTTCACCCTGGCCAGCCGGGGCGAGCACGCCGAGTGGGGCACCGCCAATTACTGCGTGATGTTCGAGAACGACTACCTGGAAATCCTGGCAGCGGTCGGCGAAGGCGGCCCGGCGGACCGTCTGCGCGCCCATCTGGCGGCCAAGGGCGAGGGGCTGATGGGCCTGGTGTGGGGCACCGAGGACGCCGAGGCAGATTGCGCCCGCTTAGGGATCGACGCGCCCGGCGATTTGAGCCGCACCATCGAGGGCGAGCTGGCCCGCTTCAAGGCGGGCATCCTGCCGCCCGAGACCACGCCCGGCATCGCCTCGTTCCTGTGCCAGCACCTGACACCGGAAAAGCTGCGCCGTCCGGGCTGGACCACCCACGCCAACGGCGCGCTGGGCATGGTGTCGGTCACCGCCCTGATGGCCGAGCCCCTGGACCTGATGGGGGCCTGGGACCGCCTCATCGGCCCGGCCGCCGCCACCGCCACCGACGAGACGGTGACGGTGCATACCCGCCACGGGCTGGTGTTCCTGTGCCGCCCCGACGATCTGGGCCAGATGCATCCCGAGGCCGAGGACGAGAACTTTCCCGCCGCCCCCGCCTTGGTCGCCCTGACGCTGCGGATCAAGAACGCCGAGACGGCCGCCGCCGCGCTGAAGGCGGCGGGCATCGCCTATGAGCGCGACCGCCAGGGCAAGGTGGTGATCTATCCCGAAGACGCCTGCGGCGTGCTGATCGAGCTGCAGGAATAGCAAAGGGCGGGCGAGACGCCCGCACTCCGATAACCCTTTGGAGGGCGGGCGAGACGCCCGCGCTCCAGCCCTCTTGCGGAGCGCGGGCGTCCCGCCCGCTATTTCACAGCCCGTAGGCCTGGGCCATCACCGGGTCCTTGGCGGCCACCGCACGCGCGAGGTCGACCATGACCTTGGCCTGCTTCCAGGTGGCGTCGTCCTGCATCTTGCCGTCGATCATCACCGCGCCGGTGCCGTCGGGCATGGCTTCGAGGATTTTCTTGGCGAACAGCACCTCGGCCACGTCGGGGCTGAACACCTTCTTGGCGATGTCGATCTGCTTGGGGTGCAGCGACCAGCCGCCGGCACAGCCCAGCAGGAAGGCGTTGCGGAACTGCGCCTCGCAGGCGGCATCGTCCGAGAAGTCGCCGAACGGGCCGTAGAAGGCCTTGATGCCGGCCGACTGGCAGGCGTCGACCATCTTGGCGACGGTGTAGTGCCACAGATCCTGCTGGAACAGGGTACGGCCCGACTTGCCCTCGGCGGCGTCTTCCAGCACGCCGTAGAAGGGATGGCCGCCGCCGACGCGGGTGGTCTTCATGCCGCGCGAGGCCGCCAGATCGGCCGGGCCGAGGCTGATGCCGTGCATGCGGGGGCTGGCCTGACAGATGGCGGCGACGTTTTCCACGCCGAGAGCGGTCTCGAGGATGGCGTGGATCATGATCGGGCGCTTCACGCCGTGCTTGGCTTCCAGCTGGGCCAGCAGCTGGTCGAGGTAATGGATGTCCCAGGGGCCTTCCACCTTGGGCAGCATCACCACGTCCACCTTGTCGCCCGCCTCGCCGACGATGGCGTTCATGTCGTCCAGGAACCACGGCGAGTTCAGGCAGTTGACGCGGGTCCACAGGCCGGTGTTGGGATTGTCCCAGGCCTTGGCCACCTCGACGAAGCCGGCGCGGGCCGCTTCCTTGGCGTCGGCGGGGATGGCGTCCTCCAGGTTGCCCAGCAGCACGTCCACGGTCTTACCGATCTCGGCGGCCTTGGCGCGCATCTTCTCGTTGTGCGGCGGGAAGAAGTGGATCATGCGCTCGAGGCGGACCGGCAGTTCCCGATAGGGGGCGGGCGCGCCGATGGCGAGCGGCTCGAAGAACTTGCGGGGCGGCTTGACGGACATGAACGCAATCTCCTTGCGGCAAACAATGGTGGGCCGCAATAATGCTTCGTCATTTTGCGCCGCACAAGAGGAAAGCGCCCAGGCGAGGCTCCCGCCCCGCACCCCGGTTGGAGGCGATGCCTCCAAACCTCCCTTATGTTCGGAAATCAAAGGGGGTCCGGGGCATGCGCCCCGGATGGGTGCGGGCGATAGCCCGCCTTGGGCCCCGTCTCAGCGCCAGCCGACCCGGTCGAAGATGCGCACCGCTTGCGGGTTGTTCTCGCCCAGCATGGCGACGTTGATGTCCTCGGCCTTGAACGGCCCCCAGGCGGCGACGATGGGCGAGGCCTGGGCCGACGCCAGGACGGGGAACTCGTTGTTAGCCTCGGCGAAGGTCTTCTGCGCCTCGGGGCCCGACAGGAATTCCAGCAGCTTGACCGCTTCGGCCTTGTGCTTGGCGCTGGCCGTGACGCCTGCGCCGGCCACGTTCATGTGGGCACCTCTGCCCTGCTGGTTGGGGAAGAAGATGCCGACCTTGGCGGCGGCGTCCTTTTCCTCGGCCTTGGACGAAGCCTGCATGCCGCCGAAATAATAGGTGTTGGCGATGGCCAGGTCGCACTGGCCGGCGGCCACGGCGGCGATCTGGTCGCGGTCGCCGCCCTGGGGCTTGCGCGCCATGTTGCCGACCATGGACTTGGCCCAGCTTTCCGCCTTGTCGGGTCCCATCACCGCGACCAGACCGGCCAGCAGCGACTGGTTGTAAGTGGACGAGGACGAGCGCACGCAGATGCGGCCCTTCCACTTCGGGTCGGCCAGATCCTCGTAGGTGGAAAGCTCGGAGGGCTTCACCCGGTCCTTGGCGTACAGCACCACGCGGGCGCGGGCCGACAACCCGTACCAATAGCCCTGGGGATCGCGGTAGCGGGCGGGAATGTTCTTGTCCATCTCGGCCGAGTGAGTGGGCTGCAGCACGCCGGCGACGCGCGCCTTGTGCAGATGGGCCACGTCGGTGGTGATGAACAGGTCGGCGGGGCTCCCCTGCCCTTCGCTTTTCAGGCGCTCCAGCAACTGCTCCTCGCCGGCCGACAGCAGGTTGACCTTGATGCCGGTCTTGGCGGTGAACTGGTCGAGCACCGGCTTCAGCAGGTGGTCCTTGCGCGCCGAATAGACGTTGACCTCTGCGGCGTCGGCGGCCCCAACCGCCATCACGCCCCCCAATACCAGACCCAGCAGACGCATCATGATTTTGCCCTCATGATTATGAAATTGCGACGGACTCGCATTCTCATAACCATGTAGCATGGTTCCCGCATTGGAAAAAGGGGCTTGGGGAAATTCAGGCGCCCTCGGCCCCGGCGGGAAAGACGAAGGCCTGGGCGGAATCGATGTGCAGGCGCACCCGCGCCCCTTCCGCCGGGCAGATGGAACCCGGCAGGCGGGCGTGCAGATGCTGCGGCGCCATGCCCTCTTTTTCCACCCGCAGATGGACCAGGCAGGAGCGTCCGAGATGGTGACTGACCAGCACCACCGCCTCACCGTCGGCGGCAGGGGTCAGCGTCACGCCCTCGGGACGGATCAGCACGCCGGCCGCCTGGGCTTCGGCCAGGCCCGAGGCGGCGAAGCGTCCCACCGCCGTCTCCACCGCGCCACCCGCCACATTGGCTTCGATCACATTGATCTCGCCGAAGGTGGAGGCCACGAAGGAATCCACCGGGCGATTGTAAAGCAGGGCGGGCTCGCCCATCTGCACCACCTTGCCCGCCCGCATGACGGCGATGCGGTCGGCCATGAACATGGCCTCCTCGGGATCGTGGGTGACCATCAGGGTGGACACGCCCGAGGTTTTGAGCACGTGCAGGGTCTCGTCCCGGACCTGATCCCTCAGCCGCTTGTCCAGGCCCGAGAAGGGCTCGTCCAGCAGCATCAGCTTGGGATGGGGGGCGAGTGCCCGGGCCAGCGCCACGCGCTGCTGCTGCCCGCCCGACAATTGATGCGGCCAGGCATCGGCATAGGCCGTCATGCCCACCTGATCGAGCACGGCCAGCGCGCGCGCGCGCCGTTCCGCCTTTGCCATGCGGTCCAGGCCGAACTCCACGTTGCCCAGCACGTTCAGATGGGGGAACAGGGCGTAGTCCTGGAACAGGAAACCGACATTGCGATGCTCGGGGGGCAGATGGGTGCCCCCGCCCGACACCAGCCGCCCGCCCAGGAAGACGCGGCCTTTGCGCGGCGCCTCCAGCCCGGCGGCGATGCGCAGCGTGGTGGTCTTGCCGCAGCCCGACGGCCCCAGCAGGCAGACCAGCTCGCCCGGACCGACCCGCAGCGAGACGTCCTGCACCACCACCTTGCCGCCGTAATCGTGGCTGACGGATTCGATGATCAGGCCGGTCTCTGTCATTCCTCTTCTCCGGGTCGGGAACGGGCGATGGCCCGGCTCAGCAGCATCACCGGCAGCAGCCCGGCCGCCACGATGGCCAAAGCGGGCGCCGCCGCGTCGGCGAGGCGCTCGTCGGAGGCCAGGGTGAAGGTCCGGGTCGCCAGGGTGTCGAAATTGAAGGGCCGCATCAGCAGGGTGGCCGGCAGCTCCTTCATCACGTCGACGAAGACCAGCAGCGCCGCCGACAACAGGCTGGTGCGCATCATGGGGATGTGGACGCGGCGCAGAGTCTTGCCCAGCCCGGCGCCGAGCGTCCGGGCGGCGGCCTCCATGGATGGCGTGATCTTGCCCAGGCTGGATTCCACCGCGTTGACCGACACCGCCAGGAAGCGCACCAGATAGGCGTAGGTCAGCGCCACCACCGTGCCGGTCAGGAACAATCCGCCCAGCAGGCGGTCCAGCGCGGCGAGCGGCACCATGATGCCCACGGCGATGACCGAGCCGGGCACCGCATAGCCCAGCGAGGCCAGCCGCACGCATCCCTTGACCAGGGGGGTGGGGCGCAGCCGCTGGGCATAGGCCAGCGGCAGGGCCACCGCCACGGCCGCCGCCCCCGCCATGCCCGCCAGGATCAGGCTGTTGCCGGCCAGCTCGCCCAGCCCGGACAGGGCACCGTCCTGCACCACCCAGGCGGCCAGCATGACGCCGGGCATCAGGAAGCCCAGGACCAGCGGCATGGTGCTGAACGCCAGCGCCGCCAGGGCCTTAGCCCCCCTCAGCTCCAGCTGGGGCAGACGGCGGTAGCGCCCGGTGGTGTGGTGGAAACGCGCAGCACCCCGCGACATGCGCTCGGCCAGCACCAGCGAAAGCACGAACAGCATCAGCACCGCGCCCAGCTGCGCCGCCGCCGCCGGCTGGCCCAGTCCCAGCCAGGTGCGGTAGATGCCGGTGGTGAAGGTGTCCACGGCGAAGTAGTGGACGGTGCCGAAATCGTTCAGCGTCTCCATCAGGGCCAGGGCGACGCCGGCCACCACCGCCGGGCGGGCCAGCGGCAGCGCCACCTGGACGAAGGCCCGCCAGGGCGAGCGCCCCAGCGTGCGCGCCGCCTCCAGCACGCAGACCGACTGCTCCAGAAAGGCGGCCCGCGCCATCATGTAGACATAGGGGTAGAGCACCATGCTCATCACCCAGATCGCGCCGCCCAGCGAGCGCACCTCGGGGAACCAGTAATCCCGGGCGCTCTTCCAGCCGAACAGGGCGCGCAAGGACGACTGCACCGGCCCGGCGTAATCGAGCATTCCGGTATAGGTATAGGCGACCACATAGGCCGGCATGGCCATGGGCAGCAGCAGCGCCCATTCCAGATGGCGGCTGGCCGGAAAGCGGCACATGGTGACCAGCCAGGCGGTGCCCACGCCGCCGATGCCGACGCCGATGCCGACGCCCAGCATCAGCCACAGGGAATTGGCGACATAAGAGCCCAGCACCGTCTCGGCCAGATGGCTCCACACCCCTTCGGTCGGCGCCGCCAGATTGGCGGCGACCACCACCACCGGCAGGGCGACCAGCGCCGCCAGCCCCATGGCCAGCACCACCCAGCCCGCGCCGGGCGGGCGGGCGGAAAGCGCTTTGGCGGACGGGACGGCGGGCATCGACGCGGACATGACGCCACACATTAGTGCGACTCAGTCTCAGCGACAACGCCTACCCCTAGGATTTTTGCACCTTTCGGAAGCGGCCGGGACGGCCGCGCTCCAATACGGTCCGCCTTCCTTGGAGCGCGGGCATCCTGCCCGCCTACTGGCTGACCCGAAGATTGCTGAGGCTGGTGGCGATGGCGCGAAAGGCGCTCTTCAGTTCGTCCTGGGAGGGTGAATCGAAGTACTTGGACGGGTCGGTGGCGCAGGTCTTGTAGATGTCCTTGGTGGCCTGGTTGATGCCCGATGTGAAGGTCACCGTGTAGACGATGATGTTCTTGGCCTTCATGGCGTTGCACACCGAGGTCAGGCGGTTGTTGATGGTGGTCTTGGCGGTGGTGGCGTTGGTGGTGCCGATGCGGCCCAGTTCGTCCAGGCGGCCATAGGCGCTGTAATCGGAATTGACCGCGTTGTTGACCTTGTTGACGCCGGTATTGCTGGTCAGCTTGTAGAACTGGTTGTCGCCGTCGGTCATCAGGATCACCGCCTTGCTCCATTTGGGCGTGCCCCAGGGCAGCCCCTCGGTGAAGGGCGGCTCGGGCGACAGCACGCGCAGGCCCCAGGCCATGCCCACGTCCGACAGCGTACCGCCCCGGCTCCACGCCTCCTGGGCGTTGATGGCGGCGGTGAGCGTCGCCTTCACATTGGTGAGCGGCGTGATCGGCGTCGGGCAGCCCACGTTGGGGCCGGTGGAGCCGTTGCCGTTGGAGGGGTTGGCGTAGACGGTCGAGGCCTTGGTGACGTCGTAGTAATTGTCGATGGCCGGCAGCCAGTTGTAGCGGGTCCAGGGCGCCACCGCCGCCGTGGTGTCGCCCATGGCGTTGGCGCCCGCCCGCTCCACCACGCAGCCCTTCCAGCCCAGCACGTTGCTGGGGGCGTAGGTGTCGCCGGTGGTGATCAGGCTGGGGGCCACCGAACCGGGATTGACCGCCACCGAATAGGGCACCAGGGCGATCTTCAGGTAGGGATGCACCGTCGCCGTGCCGAACAGGATGTCGGTCAGCTGGTTGGCGGCGTCGCGTACCGCCTGGATGTTGTTGTTGGTGGTCATGGAGCCGGTGTTGTCCAGCACCATGGCCAGTTCCAGCCCGGCGATCTGGCGGTTGACGGTGCTGTCGACCCCGATGGGCACCTCGTTCACCCCCACCACCTTCATGAAGACGGTGGAGACCACCGCCGAGGCGCTGGCCGAGATGACGTCGCCGGTCACCTTGACCGAGACGGAAGGGTGGGCCCCCAGGATGCCGGGGGGATAATTGGCGTCGAAGAATTTCTGCGCCACGGCCGACAACTGGGCGTCGGTGCCCGAGCTTGATCCCACCGCCAGGGCGGCGGCGTCCAGCGCGGCCGCCATGCGGCTTCGCACCGCATAGGCGCGGGCCACGTCCACCCCCAATCCGATGGTGGCGACGATGGGCAGCAGGCCGATGGCCAGCATGATCACCATGTTGCCGTCGCGGGCTTGCGCCAGACGGGCGAGAAGGGATCGGAGCATGGCTAGCCTCCCACGCCGTTCAAGGCGATCTTGCGCACCAGGCGGGGGCGCGTATAGGACATCTCGGTGAAGGTCTTGCTGGGCACCAGATGGTGGAGCACCGGCACGCAGACATAGGAGAGGCGGACCATGATCACGCTTTCTCCCGCCGCGCCCAGGCCCTTGGCCCCGGCCAGCGACGGCGCGCCCGACACCGCCCCCCACTGGTAGCGCCACAACTGGCTGGGAGTGCCGGCGGCGTCGAAGCCGACGCTGACCACGTCCAGGCCGAGATTGCCGGCATTGCTGACCAGGGGATCGAGCACCCGCTGGGCGGCGGTGCGGATGGAATCCATCTGGGTCGAGGTCAGCGACGAGGACTGGGCGGTGAGATCGGCCACCGTCTGGGCCGCCGACACCGTCTTGCCGTAGCTCTTGACCAGATTGGTGATCTCCACCGTGCCCAGCAGGGCGGTGATCATGATGGGCAGGGTCAGGGCGAATTCCACCGCCGCCACGCCCCGCTTGTCGCCGATCAGGCGCCTCAGCGTCGCGGGGCTCATGAATAGGGCTCCGACTTGAACACCGCGGTCGCGGTCACCGGCAGGGTGTTGCCGGTTCCCGCCCCCATCAGCGTGCCGATCAAGGGCGTGGCGAAGACGTGGCGGTAGATCACCCGCACCGTCATGATGGTCCCCGCCCCGCCCGGGGTGAACTGGGCGTTGGCCACGTTGCCCTGGGCGTCGAATTGCGGCGCCGGCAAGGTGATGGCGGTGAAATCCGGGAAGCTGCGCACGTCGAAGGTGAAGGAGCTGCACTTGTACAGGCTGAACAGCGAGGCGCAGAACGCCTGGCGGAAGGCGCCGGCGGGATCGCCGCTGGTCTGGGCCTGGCCGGTGCGCAAACGCCGCGCCGCGTCGCGGGTGGCGCCCTCGACCACCGAGGTCTCGAGCAGGACCAGCCCCATCTCGAAGATGCCGAACAGAATCATCAGGGCCGGCAACAGCAGAACGGAATATTCCAGCATGACCGATCCGCGCTGGTCCCGCCGAAGATTGCCGATCCGATGAAGCGTTTTCCTGAACATGACATCGCCTGTGGAACTATCCGGCGGATATCATGACATGATGCGCCGCCTCATTTCCGTGGCGCGCCTCACAATGGCGGGATGATTATTGCGGCGAAACTTGCGGCGCGGCGACAACGGCGGCCTTTGCCTTGTACGGGCTCTCGCCCGACAGGGCGTTGGCCGGGGCGCAGGCGTTGAGGCCGCAATCGACGATGGCGGTCGCCCCGCCCGGCACCCAAGTCTTGCCGGTGCCGTAGCGCAGCGTCACCGAAGTGTCGCCGCCGGCCAGAACCACCACCTGACGCCGGACCAGCACGCCGCCGCCGGAATCGAGCACCGCCAGGGTGGTGCCGCCCGGCGCCTTGCCGAACACCGTGATGGAGCCGGGGCCGTCGACGGTGACGTCGGCGATGGCGGGGTTGCCCACCACCACCGAACGGGCCAGACCCCGCATGGGCAGCAGCATCGCGCCGCCCAGCGGCACTTCCAGCATCTCCGCCGCCGATCCCGCCGAGGGAGAGGCCGAGATCAGACCGGCGAGCAGCAGGAACAGGCGGAAGCGGGACGTCATGGCGAACCTCGATCGCACGTGGTGACGCCTTTGATCCTAGACATGAATGAAACCGGCCACAGTGGTAGGCTTCACAAAGGCGTATGACTATGGATGACAACCCCTCGCGCCTTCGGAGTCCCCGACATGACCAGCCGCCTTGCCGCCCTGCCCTTCGCCCTGATGCTGGCCGCCTGCGCGGCGACCGGCGGCAGCGACAACGGGCTGTCCTCGGCGGTGGAGCCTTCGTTGCGCGCCTCGGCCCTGGCGGCCGAGGCCGGGCGCGACTATCGGGGCGCCGTCCAGCATTTCTCCACCTTGTACCAGCGCCGCCCCGACGACACCGGCCTGGCCATCGGGCTGGCCCGCAACCTGCGCTATTCCGGCCAGGGCCAGGCGGCGGCCGACCTGATGCAGGCCCATCTGGCCCGCCTGGGCCGCGATGCCGAAGCCCTGCTGGAACTGGGCAAGGACTATCTCGCCGCCGACCGCGCCGCGCTCTGCGTCAAGGTGCTGGAGGAGGCGCGGGGCTTGGCGCCCGGCAATTGGGAGGTCCACTCCACCCTGGGCGTGGCGCTGGATTCCCAGGGCCGCGCCGCCGAGGCCCAGGCGGCCTATGCCCGCGCCCTGGAGATCACCCCCGACAACGCCGCCGTGCTGAACAATCTGGGGCTGTCCCAGGCCCTGGCTGGCCAGCTGGACGCCGGGCTGGCGACACTGACGCGGGCCGCCGATTTGCCCGCCGCCACCGCCCAGGTGCGCCAGAACCTCGCCTTGCTGCTGGCCTTGAAGGGCGAGGGAGGCGAGGCCGAGCGCATGGCGCGCCGCGACCTGTCGCCGGAACAGGCCAAGGTCAACGCCGACACGCTGCGCGCCCTGGCGGCCGCGGCACGGCGGTAAGGGTTTCCGGCGGGCGGGACGCCCGCGCTCCAATCTCGGCGCGGCGGTAGGACGCAAAGCGGGCGGGACGCCCGCGCTCCGATCATCGCATCACGGAGCGCGGGCGTCCCGCCCGCATCACTTCATCATCCCCGAGACCTGGATCGCCGCCGGGCCGGCGATGATCAGGAACAGCACCGGCAGGAAGAAGACGATCATCGGCACGGTCAGCTTGGCCGGCAGGGCGGCGGCCTTCTTCTCGGCGGCGGCCATGCGGCCCTCGCGGTTTTCCTGGGCGATGACCTTCAGCGCCTGGGCCACCGGCGTGCCGTACTTCTCGGACTGGATCAGGGCGGTGGCCAGCGACTTGACCTGAGGAAGGCCGGTGCGCTCGGCGAAATTCTCCCAGGCCTGGCGGCGGTCGGCCAGGAAGGCCAGTTCGGCGGCGGTAAGCCCGATCTCCTCGGCCATCTCGGGCGCGCCGTTCATCATCTCCTCGGTGACGCGGCCCAGCGCCGTCTCCACCGACAATCCGGCGTCGACGCAGATGACGATGAGGTCGAGCGCGTCGGGAAAGGCGCGGCTTAGCGCCAACTGCCGCTTCTGCACCGCGTTGGTCAGCCAGATGTCGGGCAGCAGGGCGCCGATGCCCATGGCCACCGCCAGGATCAGGACGCGGACCACCAGCGGCTGCTCGTCGAACAAGGTGGTGGCGTAGATCAGGCCGAGGACCAGCAGCAGCACCGGCAGCGCCACCCGGGCGAAGATGAAGGTGAGCGGCGCCGCCTGGCCGCGCCAGCCGGCGCTGGCCAGCTTGGCCTTCAGCGCCCTGGCCTCCAGCACGTCCTGCAGCTTCAACCGGTCGATGACGGCCCGCATCAGGGCGACGCGGCGCTGGGGCCGCTGGCCGCGCCGCCGTCCCGGGGCGCGGGCTTGGTCCAGCTCGGCCTTTTGGCGCTCGGACAGTTCGCGGCGGCGCGACGACACCGCCTTGATGCGGCTCGCCCGGCGGTCGCGGGCCATCAGCGGCAGGGCGACGGCCAGGACCGAAGCCGCCGCCGCCAGCGCCGCCATGACCATGATGAGGGTGGAGAGCATGATCTTCGTCCCTCCCCTCAGATGTCGAAATTGATCATGTTGCGCATCACCAGCACCCCGATCCCCTGGGTCAGCAATCCGATGGCCAGCAGGATGTTGCCCAGTTCGGTGGTGAACAGCAGGCCGATATATTGCGGCGCCACCAGGGCCAGGATGGTCACCACCAGCAGGGGCAGCGAGCCGATGATGGCGGCCGAGGCGCGGGCCTCGGCGGCATAGGACTGGACCTTGTCGCGCATGCGCTTCCTAGCGCGCAGCACCTCGGACAGCTTGGCCAGGGTCTCGGCCAGATTGCCGCCGGTCTGCTGCTGGATGGCCAGCACGATGGCGAAATAGCGCATCTCGGCCATGGGCATGCGCTCCACCGCCCGGGTCATGGCCTCGTGCAGGGTCAGCCCGATGCGGGTGCCCTCGGTGATCTGGCGAAACTCGGCGCCGACGGGGTCGGGCATCTCGCGGCCGATGATGGCGATGCATTCGCCCAAGGGCAGGCCCGAGCGGATGCCGCGCACCACCACGTCGAGCGCGTCGGCGAACTGGGCGACGAAGGCCTTGAGCCGCTTGCCCGCCGCCACGCCGAGAACCAGCTTGGGCGCGCCGATCCCTAGGCACAGGGCGGCCGGCAGCCCCCAGATCAGGGCCAGGCCCGAGGCCTCGCCCACCGCCAGCACCAGGAGGAACAGGGCGGCGGAACCGGCAAGATAGTGCCAGACCTCGATCCGCCAGCCCGCCTGCATCAGCTGCTCGCGCAGGCGATAGCCGAAGCGCCGCTGACGCGCCCCTTCCACCGCCTTCAGGCGGGCCTGCACCGATTTGCGCTGGGGTCCGCGCGCCAGCGCGCGCCGGGCCGGAGCCTGTCCTCCCGCCACCACGGCGAGGCGGCGCTGCAGCCGGGCCCTGGGCCCATGGATCAGCGCCACCATGGACCAGCCCAGCACCACCAGGGCGACCAGCAGCACCGCCACCAGCACGGCGATTTCCGGCGGCAGGCGGGCGAGCAGGTCAAGCATGGGATTCTCCCAGCGCCTCGGCCAGATCGCGTTCCAGGCCATAGTAGCGGGCGCGGTCCCAGAAGGCGGGACGCAGGCCGGTGGGCCGGTGGCGGCCCAGGATGCGCCCCCGGGAATCCTCGCCCTCGAACTCGAAGACGAACAGGTCCTGGAGGGTGATGATCTCGCCCTCCATGCCCACCACCTCGGTGACATGGGTGATCTTGCGCGAGCCATCGCGCAGGCGCGACGCCTGGACGATGATGTTGACGGCCGACGCGATCTGCTCGCGCACCGCCTTGGCCGGCAGGTTGTAGCCGCCCATGGCCACCATGTTCTCGACGCGCGACAGGGCGTCACGGGGCGTATTGGCGTGGATGGTGCCCATGGAGCCGTCATGGCCGGTGTTCATGGCCTGGAGCAGGTCGAAGGCCTCGGGCCCGCGCACCTCGCCGACGATGATGCGCTCGGGCCGCATGCGCAGGCAGTTCTTCACCAGATCGCGCATGGTGATGGCGCCGGCCCCTTCCAGGTTGGGCGGGCGGGTCTCCAGGCGCACCACGTGGGGCTGCTGCAATTGCAGCTCGGCGGCGTCCTCGCAGGTGACGATGCGCTCGGTCTGGTCGATGTAGCGGGTCATGCAGTTGAGAAGCGTGGTCTTGCCCGACCCCGTGCCGCCCGAGATCAGGATGTTGCACCTGACCGCCGAGGCGATCTGCAGCACGCGGGCGGCCGGGGCGGACAGCGAGCCGAACTCCACCAGCTTTTCCAGCGTCAGCTTCTCGCGCTTGAACTTGCGGATGGTCAGCGTCGGCCCGTCGATGGCCAAGGGCGGCACGATGACGTTGACGCGCGAGCCGTCGGCCAGACGGGCGTCGCAGATGGGACTGGATTCGTCCACACGGCGGCCCACCGCCGCGACGATGCGCTGGCAGATGTTCATCAGCTGGGCGTTGTCGCGGAACTTGATGTCGGTGAGCTCGATGCGGCCCTCGGTCTCGATGTAGACCTTGTCGGCGCCGTTGACCATGATGTCGGCGATGTCGTCGCGGGCGATCAGCGGCTCCAGCGGGCCCAGGCCCAGCACGTCGTTGCAGATGTCATTGATCACCACCTGCTGCTCGGCGGCCGAGATCACCAGATTCCGCATGGAGATGATCTCGGCGACGATGTCCGAGATCTCCTCCCTGACCTGGGCCGGCTCCAGATTGCCCAGCTCGGTGGGGTCCACCGAATCGATCAGGTCGTTGAAGATGGCGATCTTGATGTCGGACAGGCGCTGGTCCATCTCGGCCCCCCGCGCCGCCGCCGCCGGGGCGGGAATCGCGGCGGGCTTCGCCGCCTCGCGGACGGGCTGGGCCTTGGGGTCGGGAGGAGCCGAGCGCCGGCCGAACATGGCCTACCTCCTCAACCAGCCGAACAGCCCCTTGCCTCCCGACGGCTTGCGCGCCGGAGGGGCCGCCTTGCCGGACAGGGCGGCGGCCAGCTGGGCCAGGGACTGGCTGGTCTTGTGGCCGGCGGCCACTTCGCCCAGCATGCGCGCCTCGGTGGCCGCCTCGCCGAACAGCGCCGGATCGGCGGGAATGACCAAGGCGGGCTCGACCTTCAGGGTCTCGGCGAAATCCTTGGCCGACAGTTGCGCCTTGCGGCCATTCTCGGCCCGGTTAAGCACCAGGCGGGGCTGGACCATGCCCTGGCGCCGGGGCGACAGCAGTTCCAGCAGCATCTTGGTGTCGCGCAGGCAGGCGAAGTCGGGGATGGCGGTGATCACCACCTCGTCGGCGGCGGCCAGGGCGGCCTCGCTCCACTGGTCCCACACATGGGGGATGTCGAGGACCACCAGCGCGGCCATGCGCGAGGCCAGCTCGACCATGTGTTCCAGGGCGTCGGGAGCGATGGCGGCGCGGCTGCGCCCGTCGCCCGGCGCGGCCAGGACCTGCAGATGGTCGTCGTATTCGGCCATGCAGCGGTCCATCAGCACCTCGTCCAGGCGCTCGGGGTTGGCCAGGGCGTCGGCGACGCTTTGCTTGGCGTCCAGGTTGAAGGCCAGGATCGAGGTGCCGAAGGCCAGGTCCAGGTCGATGAGAATCACCTGCTCGCCCAGATGGCGCGACGCCGCCCAGGCCAGATTCTGGGCGATGGTGGACGAGCCGGTGCCGCCGCGCGCGCCCCAGCAGGCGACCACCCGGGCGCGGGGGGCGGAAGCCGGGTCGGCGAACAGGCCGGTCAGGCTGTCCACCAGCTGGCGGGGGGCCACCGGAGCGGGCAGATAGTCGGCGACGCCCTTGCCCATCAGTTCGCGGTAAAGGCGGATGTCGTTGGTGGGGCCGATCACCACCACCTTGGTGCCGGCGACGCAGACCTCGGCCAGCTGGTCGAGGCGGGCGCGCAGCAGGGCCGGGTCGGTCTCCTCGACCACCAGCACCTGGGGCGTGGGCAGGTCGGCGTAATGGCCGATTGCCGCCGCCAGTCCGCCCTCGGCCAGACTGAGGCGCGACTTGGCCAACTGCCGGTCAAGGGCGGCGGCGCGCAGGGCCTCGGCGGTGTCGGGACCGCTGCAGAACGCCTCGATGGTCAGGCGATAGGCCATGTCCGCCTCCTATTTCGCCCCGGCGGACGATCCCACCGACGAGGTGGAGCCGGCGCTGGTCGCCTCCTTGGCCGCACCCGTGGCCTCGCCCTTGCCGTACTTCTCCAGCACGGTGGCGGCCCGGCCGCCGTCGCGGCCCGACGTCTCGCGGGCGCGGACCAGATCGGCGGGGTTTTGGACCATCAACGCCCGGTTGCGCTGCAAGGAGCAGCCCCAGTTGCTGTTGGGCGCGTTGGAGTAATCGGGATTGAGGCCGCGCTCGAAAGTACCACATTCCGGCGCCTTGGCCTCCCAGACCGGCACCCGGACCTGGGCCTGGCCCGGCTGAAGCGCCGAATCGGGGCCGCCGGCCACCGCCACGGTGACCGCGCCCACGCCCCAGGCGCGCAAAGTGTCGGCCAGGGTCTGGGCGAAGCCCAGCGCCGCCGCCTCCTCGCCGGCCTTTGCCCCCACGCTGACCTCGATGGCGCCTGCGCCGCGCCTGAGCGATTCCTCGGCCAGCCGGCCCAGGCGGTCGCGGTCGGCGGGCGACAGGGAAGCGCCCTCGGCCGGGCGGGAGAACAGGGCGACCGCCGCCTTCTCCTCCACGGTAATGGGATGGGCCAGACGGTAATCGTGCTCGACCAGATCGGCGGCGCAACCGCCCAGCAGCGGGGCCAGGACCAGGGCGGAGAGGACGACGCGCAAGGAAATCATGATGTCCTCCTCACTGGACGATGTGGCCGTAGGGGCCCTGCAGGGCCGGAGGCGCGGCCGGCGCCTCCTTGGAACGGGTGGTGTAGGTGTCCTGCAACCGGCCCAGCAGGAAGCGCTTGAGGTCCGAGCTGGGGGCGAAACCGTCGTTGGGGGTGGCCAGCCCCGGCTGCTCCAGCGGGCGGACCACATAGGCAGACAGGATCACCACCAGTTCCGTCTCGTTCCTCTGGAAGGCGTTGGAGCGGAACAGCGAGCCCAGCACCGGCAGGTCCATCAGCCCCGGCAATCCGGCGATGTTGCTGGTGATGTCGTTCTGCAGCAGGCCGGCGATCATCAGCGACCCGCCGGAGGGCAGCTCCACCGTGGAACCGGCGCGGCGCACCTTGAAGGCGGGGACCGAGATGGTCGAGCTGACGGCGGTCTTGTTGGCGGTGTCGATGGCGCTGACCTCGGTGCTCATCTTCAGGCTGAGGCGGCCGGGATCGAGCACCACGGGGGTGAAGGCCAGCAACACGCCATAGGGCTTGAACTCGATGTTGATGGCGCCGTTGGTCTGGGAGACGGGGATGGGCAGCTCGCCGCCGGCCAGCATGGTGGCGGTCTCGCCCGACACCGCCGTCAGGTTGGGCTCCACCAGGGTGCGGATCAGCCCCTGGTTCTCGAGGATGTTGAGATTGGCCACCAGGGCGCCGATGCCGGTGATGGTGGCGGTGCCGAAGATGGCCGAGCTGGACGAATCGATCAGTCCCACCGAGGCGCTGGTCTTCGACCCCGAGCCGATGGCGGCGCCGCCGAAGAGTGGAATGCCCTTGTTGGCGGTCAGCCCGACGCCCAGTTCCTTCAGCACGGTGCGCTGGATTTCGGCCACCTTGACGTGAAGCAGCACCTGCTGCTCGTTGACCACGCGCAGCAGGTTGACCAGCTTGGCGTCGTCGGCCACGAAGCGCCGCGCCACCAGCTTGGCGTCGCGCACCGCCGCGTCGTTCTTGACCGCGCCCGACAGATACAGGCTGTCGGCCACCGCCTCGACGGCGATGGAGCGCTCTTCCGGCAGCACGGCCTTGAGCGCGTCCTTCACCGCCTGGGAATCGATGGACACGTTGAGATCGATGCGGCGCATGACCCGGCCGGCGCGGTCCATCAGGAAGACGTTGGTCTGGCCCACCGCCCGGCCGGTGATGTGGACCAGGTTGGGGGCGCGCACGATCACGTCGGCGATGTCGGAATTGCCCATCACCACTTCCCTGACGGCGCCGGGCAGGGGTAGATCGATGCTCTTGCCCACCGGAACCTGCATGGATTCCGCAGAGACGGCGGCGTGGGAGCGCAGGACCTGCGGCGTGCCGGGGCGCGGCGCGGGCGCCGGCGTATCGGGAGCATCGAGCCGGACCACCTTGGCGCGCGGCGAAGCCAGCGGCGGCGGCGGCTCCTCGTCCCGCGCCAGGGCGGGGGCCGCCACGAGCACCGCCAGCAAAACGGCAAACCACTGACGCCGGATCATCGTCCCACCCCTTCCGAACTGATCTGGCCGGCGCGGTTGACCCGGACGCCCTTGGGGGCGGGAGGAGCCGCGCGCTCGGCCTTCGGCTTGAAGCCGACCACCGCTTGCAGCACCTTGCCAGCTTCCAGGTCAGCGGTGAAGTCCAGTTCGCCGGAAGCGGCAATCTGGGGCGCTTCCGCGCCACGCGGCGGCCGGAGCGACAGTTGCAGGCTGCCCATCATGCCGGCCACGGTCAGGATCTCGGCCTGCTTCGGCGTAACCTCCAGGGTCGCGGTCTTGCCCTGGATGGGCGCGCCGTCGCGCCCCCTGGTGATCTGCTGGTCGATGGCCAGCACCCGAAGATCGGCCAGCACCGTCTCGGCGCCGTAGCGCAGCAGCAAGCCGCTGCCCGATTCCATATTCGGCCCCTCTTCCGCCTTCTTGATGTCGGTGGCCAGCACCACGTCCACCCGGTCGCCCGGCGTGATGAAGCCCGACACGGCGGTGGGGTTGGTGATGGCGAGGGAGACGGCGCGCATGCCCGGCGCCAGCATGCCGGCCAGCACGCCCGAGGCCTCGGGCCGGAAGGTAGTGGCGGCGGAGACCGGCTCGCCCTCGGCCAGCGGCCGGCGCGCGATCATGCCGACGAAGGCGGCCTTGGTGTCCTCGCCCGGCTTGCGCACCGCCAGACGGTCGCCCGCCGCCGATTTCGGCCAGACGTCATAGCGCAAGTCGTCGCCGACCAGGGCGGCGCCCGAGGGAACGTCGCGGGCGACGATCAGGACCTCGACGGTGGCGGGCTCGTCGGCGGCCTTGGCGCGGCGCGCCTCCTGGCGGTCGAGCCAGGACTTGGCCAGCATGGCGGTGCCTCCGGCCGCCAGGGCGGCCACCACGACGATGATGATGATGGGTCGCATGACGAACCTCTTTTTTCCGAACTCAGCCGGCCAGCCGGGGCAGCAGGCTTGCCGCCGCCCAATCCAGACCGCCGGCGGCGATGGCGATGCCGTAGGGCACGTGTCCGCCCATGGCCGGGCGCAGCCCGCCGGCCTCGGCGCGGCGCGCCACCAGGGCGGCCAGCGCCACCAGGCCGCCGACCAGGGCCATGACCAGCAGGAAACGCGGCAGATCGGCGGGACCGACCCAGAGAAGCACGGCCGGCGCCAGCTTGGCGTCGCCGCCGCCCCACACCCCCAGGCTGAACAGTACGGCGGCCGCGACGAAGGACAGCACGCCGGTGCCCAGATGCACCAGCCAGGCCTCGCCGCTCAGCCCCATGGACAGCGCCGCCGGCACGAAGGCCGCCAGCACGGTGAGCGGCACGCGGTTGGGGATGCGCAAGGCGCGCAGATCGCCCCATGCCGCGTCCAGCAGGGCCGCGACGAAGACAATCGCCGAAACAATGAGGATGATGCTGCCCATTCCCGCCTCCAGGGGCCGAGGTGCTTCCGCAAGGAAGTTCCACAACCCGAAATCGTCCCGCTTCCTAAAAAAAGACTAACCACATTTCCCTAAAGGCACTGTGATTTTATCCACAGATACTAAAGTTTTAAAATTATCACAGAACACAGACTTTAATATACAGAACAAAAAAAGGCGCCCCGCTTGGGAGGCGCCTTGTTTTATTTGTCGCGGCGCCGCCGGAGCGGCGCGCCTCGACTTAACCGTTGATGTTGGTGGCCACAGTGGTGAAGGCGGCGATCAGCTTCGGACCGATCAGCAGCATGGCCGGGATGGCGACGATGGAGATCAGCGCGGCGATCAGGCCGTATTCGATGGCGGTGGCGCCCTGCTCGTCACGGGAAATCTTGGTCATTGCGCTGCGGATGGCAGTAAACATTTATCGTCTCCTTTAATCTGTTCGCGGAAACTCTGAACTACCTCATCGCTTCCGTTCGAGTGTCCTGGGTCTGAACTGCGTCTTGCGTTCCCGCCCCTATCTCGTGAGACAATATTTGCCACGTCATACCAATTCTTTCTGTGACGAATCACACAGAGACCAAAGTTTTATTTAAGCAGATTAGTTCAAATTTTAGCAAAAGCGAATCCCATCGCCCGGCATCGAGACGAGGCCGGGTCCAGGTCCGGGTGGCGGAGGGATCGTTTGCCGGAATTACGCCGCGCCGCGCGCTGCGGCCATCAGCTGCAGGCGGGCCAGGTCACAGATGACCAGCCCCATGGAGCGGCGGCGGACCACGCCTTCGCGGGCCAGCTCGCCGATGGCCTGGGCCACCTTTTCGCGGGTGGTGCCGGCCCAGGCGGCGATTTCCTTGTGATTGGGCAGATCGGCGATCTGCCAGGAATCCGGCTTGGCCGGATCGGGCTGGGCGAGGCGGAGAATCTCGCCCCAGACGCGCTGGTTCTCGCTTTGGCTGGACAGTTGGGCCACCCGGCTGTCCAGACTGCGCACGATGCGGGTCAGGCGCTCGACCACCTTGATGGCGATGGCGGGATACTGGCGCATCAGTTCGAGAAAGGCGCCGCCCTCCAGCGAGGCCAGCACCGAATCCTTGGTGGCCACCACCCGGGCCGAGCGCTTCATGCCGTCGATGGCCGCCAGCTCGCCGAAGTAATTGCCGGCGATGACGTCGGCCAGGGCGACCTCGCGCTCGTCGGCGCCGGTGGTCAGGATGCGCACCGCCCCCTCGACGACGAAATAGACCTCGAGCGTGTCGCTGTCCTTGTCGAAGATCTGGGCGCCCGAGGACACCCGCGACCAGTTGCAGCGGGCCTCGATATCGCCCAGCGCCGCCTCGTCCATGTCGGAGAACAGGGATACGCGGGCCAAGCCGCCGTCGATCACGTCCATCATCTGCGAACCCGTCGTCAACGCCCGTTCCCCGTCTTGGAGTATCGGCCGGGGCCGTCCGCTTTTCAATACGGGCTTGGCCCCATCGTCCGGCCGTCACACTTGGTCGAGGACAGCGACAATTCGGGCATTCCCCCCGGACGAACACCTTACTACCATGGAGTGAGCAAATTCCGCCCGATGGGGAATGCCATGGACAAGGATCTGCGTCACTGCCTGCCGGACCGGATTCGGGTCATCGTCGGATTAGTGAGCGATACGGCGGGTTGCGACTCCATCGCCCCGCTGATCGCCGACGGATGCCGCTGCGCCGAGGAGCGTCCCTGCATTCTTTGGGATGCATGCAAAAGCATACACCGGGCCTTCCGACCCGAGGTCCACTGACCCGGCCCCCCCCTACCCGAAATCATCACGATCGGTCTAAAGTCGTGCCTTCCCCCGGCAGATTCCCTGGGGTTAGCATGATTCTCATGAACGCCGACGCCCCCCTTGCCGCCCCTCTTTCCTCCACCGCCTCGTTCGGTCCGCCGGACGATCCGGCCATGGATCGGGTGGTGGCCTGGCTGCACGAGCCGGCCCGCCGTCTGCACGGCATGATCCGCCAGCTTCCGGGCTTCGCCTCCCTGCGCTACGCCTCACTGTCGGTCTATGATGCCCGGCACGACATGCTGTGGGCCTTTTCCTGCCATTCGGACGGCGTCGGAGCCCCGGACGTGACCGAGGTCGAGATGACCGACGTCCCCTCCCTGGTTCTGCTTGCCGACAGCCACGAACCCCGGATCGTCAACGACATGGCGGCGTTCGGAACGGAAGGCCGCTTCCACACCAGCGGCGCGCGCAATTCCGACAGCCGCTCCAGCATGACGGCCCCCATCATCCTGGACGGCCATTTCCTGGGCTTCGTGATCTTCGGGGCCTCCGTCCCCAATTTCTTCACCGCCCCCGTCTGCGAAACCCTGCAGACCTTCACCGAGGCCTTCGGCATCCTCATCGATCGGGCCAGGGCCCTTTCCGACTGAGCGACAGGACGATATGCTCCGGCCGTACAGCGTCCGGAGACCAGTCTTGCCGACCCATCCCCCGCGAACGGCCCCCATGTTCTTCTTCGGCACCCTGATGGACGAGGATGTTCTGGCGGCCGTGCTGGGACACCCGGCGGCCGCTGGGCGAATGGAGCCGGCGCGGCTGGTCGGCTGGCGGCGGACGAACATCGCCGGCCGCACCTATCCCATGCTGATCCCCCACCCCACCGGCACGGTGGAGGGAGTTCTGGTCCACGGCCTGGACGAGCGGGACCGCCGCCGCCTCGACCATTACGAGGGGCCGGAATATCGGGTGGGCTGCGTGCAGGTTCGCACCGGCGGCGGAAACGAGGTGATGGCGGACAGCTACCTCTGTCCGCCGGGAGTGCCCGGCGGCCGCGAGGAATGGCGGCTGGAAACCTGGCGCCTTCGCCACAAGCGGGCGGCGCTCACCCGCATCCGCGCCCTGATGGCGGGATGGCGGGACTGAGCTTTTTGCATGTCCCTCTGCCTTTGCGGGCGCCTCCGCGCCCTTGGCCTAGTCTAACGAACCCCACATTTGAGGCTCGACGATCTTTGCGTCAGGTGTTGGGATTGACCGGCTTGCAGGCCTTGCCGGCCTTGCCCAGGCGCTTGCAGGCGGCGCGGGCCTGGTCCTCGGTGAAGCCGGAGATGCGGGCGCGATAGACCGTCTTGGCGCCCTTGCCCGCCTTGTCGATGTCGATGGAGGCCTTGGAGACCAGCCCGCCCAGCTTCTTGGCGGCGTCGCTGGCCGCCTTGTGGGCCGGCCGGTACTCGTTGAACGCGCCCACCTGGATGGCCCAGCTGGCCGGGTCGGCGTCACCCACCGCATCGTCGTCGTCGTCATCGTCGTTGGCGGCGGCACGGGCAGGCGCGCGCATGGCGACCTTCTTGGCGGGGACCGGCTTGGCGGCGACCTTCGCCTTGGCCTTGGCGGGAGCCTTGGCCGCCTGCGCGGCGGCCACCAGCTCGTCCAGGTCGGGCAGGTCGTCGGCCTCGGCCTCGGCCATCTCGACGCTTTCACCCTTCCGCAGCTTGGCGAAGCCCTTGTCCAGCAGCTGGCCCATGTGCTTGTCGCGGGACGCGGCGGTGTTGCCGCCGAACACCACGCCGATGATGCGCCTGTCGCCGCGCTTGGCCGACGAGATGAGGTTGAAGCCCGACGCGTGGATGTAGCCGGTCTTGATGCCGTCGGCGCCCTGGTAGCGCAACATCAGGCGGTTGTGGGTGTTGATGGGCTGGCCGTCATAGACGAACTGGCGGGTGGAGAAATACTTGTAGTAGCCGGGATGGCTGCGGATCAGGGCGCGGGCCAGGGTCGCCTGGTCGCGCACCGTGGAGACCTGGCCCAGGTCCGGCAGGCCCGAGGCGTTGCGGTAGGTGGTGGAGCGCATGCCCAGCGCATGGGCCTTGCGGGTCATCATCTGGGCGAAATTGGCCTCGGTGCCGCCCACGCCTTCGGCCGCCACCACGGCGGCGTCGTTGGCCGACTTGGTGACCAGGGCGAGAATCAGGCTCTCCACCGAGATCTTCTCGCCGGGCTCGAGGCCCAGCTTGGACGGCGACTGGGCGGCGGCATGGGCCGAGGTGGTGAATTTGGTGTCGAGACGGATGCGCCCGGAATCCAGCTCGTCGAACAGCAGGAACAGGGTCATCACCTTGGTCAGCGATGCCGGATAGGACTTGGCGTCGGGACTTGCCGCATGCAGGACCGAACCGGATTCCGCGTCGATGACGATGGAAGCGTAGCGCCCGGCCAGGGCCGGCTGGGCCGACAGGGTCAGGATCGCCGCCAGGGCGACGGCGAACAGGCGGACACGATTCAGGAATCCAATGCGGCTCAGGTGCAACGTCTCGACCTTCCGTTCAGCGACTGAGTTGGCTTAGGGTATCGCCGAAACCTTAAAGATTTTGCGAATCTGTGTAAAGCTTCGCGAACCACCTGATTCCCGCCATATTTCCCTGCCCATCCTTGCAGGTCCCGCCCCCCCTCGCCCAGGGAAACACCATGCCTCATCGCCTCGCCATCTCGACCATCGCCCTCGCCGCCGCCCTGTCGGGATGCGCCTATACCGGCGGCGACGTCGGCAACCCCTTCTACCGCAAGGTCCAGTGGTTCTCCTTCGTCGAGGGCGGCGACATCCGCGACGCCTGCGCGCCCGGCTCGCCCGACCGCTTCCGCTTGGTCTACAACGCCCTGTGGGACCAGCAGGTGCGGTTCTATGAGTGGGATTCCAGCGCGGCGACGCTGAAGGTCAACGCCATTACCCGCCCGGGCAACATCGCCACCATCGAGCTGACCGACCCGCTGTCGCCCTGGCGCGCCAACGCCGCCTCGGTTCCCCTGGACCAGGCGGCCCGGAACGGGCTGGCCGCCGCCCTGGAGCAATCGGGCGCCTTCGGCCCGCCGGCGGTGGGATTGCAGCTGTACTCCCACTCCTATTACTGGACGGCCGCCAGCTGCCGCCAGGGCAAGTACACGTTCACCGCCTGGAGCTATCCTTCCGCCGCCTACGACGCCGCCCGCTTTCCCGCCGCCCTGGCCGCCCTGGATCCCGGCCGCGACACGATCATTCCGCCCGCCCCCGTCCCTGTCGATCCCTTCCGCGAGGACGAGCGCCGCCGCAATGGCGTGATTGAATTCACCCTGAAGGTGGGAACCAACGGCCTAGACTACGGGCTGTAGTCCGGAACAAAACTATACCATTTGACTTAGATCAGATATTCAACGCTTGGACGAAAGAGATACATGTAAATTCTCCTCCGATTAACCTTATCTGCTCAATGATGTCCTTGCCCCCGATGGGATGACCTCCATCACTAGCCGAGGATGACAGATATGGCCGCGACCTTGACGGTAAAGACCCGAATTTACGGCGGGTTCCTCAGCGTTCTCGCCTTCCTTGTGGTCGTCGCCGTGATGGTGGGAATCGGCTTCGCCACCGTCGGGCGCAACGTTTCGGAATTCCAGCGGGTCAACTCGAACACCATCCGGGTGCTGACCATCGACCGCAACGTGGTCGGATTGCGGCGCAACGTCCTGGCCTATACCGGCAGCCAGGGCGACACGGGCGCGCTGAGCCGCATCCGCACCCTGCAAGGCGCCCTGGAGAAAGATCTTGGCGAAGCCATCGCCGCCACGGTCGATCCCGAGCGCAAGGCGACCCTGGCGCGGATGAAGGCGCTGTTCGAGGAATACAACGTCAATTTCGACAAGATCATGGCGCTGCGCGGCGAACGCGACAAAGCCCTGATCGAACGGGCCGCCCCGGCCGGAGCCGCCATGGTCGACGCGCTGAGCGGCGCGGTGGACGGCGCCATGGCCGATGGCGACCATCTGGTGGCCGCCCATGCCGGCAAGGCGCTGCAGCACCTGCTGCTGGCCCGGGTCAGCGCCAACCGCTTCCTCGCCACCCCGGAGCAGAAATTCGCCGACGCCACCCTGGCCGAGCTGGGCGCCACCGAGACGGCGCTCAAGGCCCTGGCGGCGCAGAGCCGCGACGCCCGCACCCGCAAGGCCGTGGACAGCGTCGGACAGATCCTGCCCGCCTACCGCGCCGATTTCATGCTGATCCTGAACGGCACCCTGGAAATCGACCGGCTGGTGTCCAAGGAGGCGGCGCGGCTGGGCGCCGAATTCGCCGACCTGGCCCTCAAGATCAAGGATTCCCAGTTGCAGGTGCTGACCGCGCTGGGCAGCAGCACCGAATCCACCATCGACAGCCAGGGAATCTGGTCCAAGGCCGTCTCGGCCGTGGCGGTGCTGCTGGGCCTGATCTTCGCCGTGCTGATCGCCCGCTCGATCCTCGGCCCGGTGGGGGCGATGACCGGGGTGATGGACCAGCTGGCCCGCAACAACCTCGCCGTCGACGTCCCCTACGCCGAACGCGGCGACGAGATCGGGACCATGGCCCGCTCGGTCGCCCACTTCAAGGACCAGCTGATCCGGGTCAAGCAGCTGGAGGCCGACCAGGAGGAGCAGAAGAAGAGGGCCGAGGCCGATCGCCTGATGGCCATGCGCAAGATGGCCGACACCTTCGAAGACAGCGTCGGCAAGGTCATCGAGACGGTGACCTCGGCCGCCACCGAGCTGCAGGCCGCCTCGGGCCAGATGGCCGGCACCGCCACCGAGACCAGCGCCCAGGCGACCACCGTCGCCTCCTCGGCGCAGCAGGCTTCGGCCAACGTCCAGACCGTCGCCTCCGCCACCGAGGAGCTGTCGTCGTCCATCAATGAGATCTCGCAGCAGGTCGAGCGTTCGCAGGCGGTAGCCGACCGGGCCCGCGAGGAGGCCAGCCACACCACGGAACAGGTCCGCTCGCTGTCCGAGAATGTCGGGCGCATCGGCGAGATCGTCAACCTGATCAACGATATCGCCGCCCAGACCAACCTCTTGGCGCTCAACGCCACCATCGAGGCGGCGCGGGCCGGCGACGCCGGCAAGGGCTTCGCCGTGGTGGCCAACGAGGTCAAGAACCTCGCCAACCAGACGGCGCGCGCCACCAGCGAGATCGCCGGACAGATCTCGGCCGTGCAGCAGAGCACCTCGGCCGCCGTCTCGGCCATCGACAGCATTTCCGCGGTGATCGGCGAAATGGGCGAGATCAGCACCTCGGTGGCCTCGGCGGTGCAGCAGCAGACCGCCGCCACCGCCGAAATCGCCCGCAACGTCGAGCAGGCCGCTGCCGGCACCTCCGAGGTCTCCGGCAACATCGTCTCGGTGGAGCAGGCGGCCCGCGAAACCGGCGCCGCCGCCGAACAGATCCGCGAATCCTCCACCGACCTGTCGCGGCAGGCGGAATTCCTCCGCCACGAGGTTTCCACCTTCCTGGCCCAGGTGCGGGCCGAGAAGAAGGACATGGTGCTGCTGCGCTGGGACCCCGCCCTGGAAACCGGCCAGTCCTCGGTGGATCAGCATCACCGCGCCCTCTACGACCTGGTCAACCAGGCCTATCGCGCCATGATGAGCGGCGACGGGCAACTGGCCGCCTCGGACCTGCTGGCCGAGCTGGACCGCTCCATGCACGCCCATTTCGACGACGAGGAAGGCCTGATGAAGCGTCACGCCTATCCCGAGACCGACACCCACGCCCGCAGCCATCGCGCCTTCTTCCAGCGGGTCGACCAGCTGCGCGCCGCCATCGCGTCGGGCAACGCGACCGCCGGGGCCGAGCTGTTCGACTATGTGGCGACCTGGCTGGTCCAGCACATCAAGAAGGAGGACCTGGCCATGGCCCGCTTCATGGTGGAAAAACGGGCGGCCTGACCGTCCGGGCGCCTATCCGATTACGAATATATTGCAGTGCAATATACGCTATTGACTCGCTGACATCCGGGTCGCATGATACGCCCCATGTTGCATTGCAGCATGGGGCGATTTGTTTGCCTCGGCTGCGCGAACCCGCGGACACCGCGCCCAACCGATAAGGGAGACACCTTCCATGACCACCGCCAAGGCCAAGCCGGCCGCCGCCGCCAAGACCGCCGCCCCGACCGTAGCCACCCCCGTGAAGGCTACCAAGGCCCCGGCTCCCGTCGCCGCCCCCATCGCCGCCGCTCACGCCGACGCCGTCAAGACCATCGAAGAGGCGGTCTCCGTCGGCAAGGAAACCATCCAGACCGTGGTGAAGGCCTCGGCCGACGCCGCCGTCAAGGGCTACGACAAGGCCGCCAAGGGCTACGACAAGGCCGTCGCCATCGGTAAGGAGCAGGTCGAGGCCGCCGTCGCCGTGTCCAAGGAGACCATCGAGACCGTGGTGAAGGCCTCGGCCGACGTGGCCGCCAAGGGCTACGACAAGGCCGTGGCGCTGGGCAAGGAGCAGGTGGACGTCGCCGTCGCCGCCTCCAAGGAAGCCGTCGAATCCGTGGTGAAGGCGTCGTCCGAGGCTGCCGCCAAGGGCTACGACAAGGCCGTCGCCATCAGCAAGGAGCAGGTCGAGGCCGCCGTCAAGGCGCAGACCGCCGCCTACCAGGGCTACGAGGACGTGCTGGCCCAGGCCAAGGACAACGTCGACGCCTTCGTCAAGGCCGGCACCATCCTGACCAAGGGTCTGCAGGACCTCTCCAAGGCCTTCGTCGGCCTGACCCAGGCCAGCATCGAGGAGCAGGTCGCCGCCTCCAAGGCCCTGCTGTCGGCCAAGACCCTGAAGGAATTCATTGACCTGCAGACCGACCTGACCAAGGCCGGCGTCGACAAGCTGGTGATCGAATCCACCCGCCTGACCGAGCAGTCGGTCAAGCTGGTCGAGGACGCCCTGGCCCCCATCGGCGACCGCGTCAACGCCACCGTCGACAAGCTGGTGAAGGCCGCCGCCTAATTCGGCAGCCCTTCTTGTCAAGAGAGAGGCCCGGCGGAAACACCCGCCGGGCCTTTTTCATGCCCGCAATCCCCTCATGCGGAAAAAGGGGCCTTTTCGCCGGGCATCCGCACCCAATATGATAGGGGTGTAAAGAGCAACCAGGCCCAAGCACACAGGCATGAGCGAAAACGGTAACGACAAGCGGAACGGCGACGACGGTCAGACGGGGGTGGTCATCAAGACCCGCCCGAAAACCAAGAAGCCATCCATGTACAAGGTCCTGATGCTGAACGACGATTACACTCCGATGGAGTTCGTCGTGCATGTCCTCGAACGCTATTTCAACAAGAGCCGAGAGGATGCGACCCGCGTCATGCTGCATGTCCATACCAGGGGTGTCGGGATTTGCGGTGTTTACACATATGAGGTGGCGGAGACCAAGGTAACCCAGGTCATGGACCTGGCGCGCCAGAACCAGCATCCGCTGCAGTGTACGATAGAAAAGGAATAGCCCGCCCGTCGCGGCGCGTTCCCCCAGGATAAGGATCGGCCCCATGCTGTCGCGCAACCTGGAGCAAAGCCTGCACCGTGCCTTGTCCCACGCCTCCGAGCGCCGCCACGAATACGCGACGCTGGAACACCTTTTGCTGTCGCTCACCGACGACCAGGACGCCGTGGCGGTGCTCCGGGCCTGCAATGTCGACCTCGACAAGCTGAAGCGGGACCTTTCCGAGTTCATCGACACCAACCTGTCCGAACTGGTGTCCCCGCGCGGCACCGACCCCAAGCCCACCGCCGGCTTCCAGCGGGTGGTGCAGCGCGCCGCCATCCATGTCCAGTCCTCGGGCCGCGAGGAGGTGACCGGGGCCAACGTCGTCGTCGCCCTGTTCTCCGAGCGCGAGAGCCACGCCGTCTACTTCCTGCAAAGCCAGGACATGACCCGGCTCGACGCCGTCAACTACATCAGCCACGGCGTCGCCAAGGCGCCGGGCCGCGGCCAGAACCGCACCGTCCACGGCGCCGACGAGGAAGCCTCGGGCGAGAAGGTGGTGAAGAAGGGGCAGGAGGCGCTCAACGCCTATTGCATCAACCTCAACAAGAAGGCCGCCCAGGGCAAGATCGACCCCTTGATCGGCCGTGACGAGGAAATCGACCGCACCATCCAGATCCTGTGCCGGCGCTCGAAGAACAACCCGCTCTACGTGGGCGATCCCGGCGTGGGCAAGACCGCCATCGCCGAAGGCCTGGCGCGGCGCATCGTCAACGCGGAGGTGCCCGACGTCTTGAAGAACGCCACCATCTTCGCGCTGGACATGGGCTCGCTGCTGGCCGGCACCCGCTATCGCGGCGATTTCGAGGAGCGCCTGAAGGCGGTGGTCACCGAGCTGGAGAATTACGACGGCGCGGTGATGTTCATCGACGAGATCCACACGGTGATCGGCGCCGGCGCCACCTCGGGCGGCTCCATGGATGCTTCCAACCTGTTGAAGCCCGCCTTGGCCTCGGGGTCGCTCCGCTGCATCGGCTCGACCACCTACAAAGAGTTCCGCAATCACTTCGAGAAGGACCGCGCCCTGGTCCGGCGCTTCCAGAAGATCGACGTCAGCGAGCCGTCCATCCCCGACACCATCAAGATCCTGAACGGCATCAAGACCTATTACGAAAGCCACCACAAGGTCCGCTACACCGCCGAGGCCATCAAGGCGGCGGTGGAGCTGTCGGCCAAGTACATCACCGACCGCAAGCTGCCCGACAAGGCCATCGACGTCATCGACGAGGTGGGCGCGTCGCGCATGCTGCTGCCCGAATCCAAGCGGCGCAAGACGGTGACGGTCCGGGACGTGGAGGAGATCGTCGCCAAGATCGCCCGCATTCCCCCGAAAAGCGTGTCCACCAACGACGTGGAGGCGTTGCGCAACCTGGAACGCGACCTGAAGACCCTGGTGTTCGGCCAGGACAAGGCCATCGAGGCCCTGGCCAGCGCCATCAAGCTGGCGAGAGCCGGCCTGCGCGAGCCGGAAAAGCCCATCGGATGCTACCTGTTCTCCGGCCCCACCGGCGTCGGCAAGACCGAGGTGGCCCGCCAGCTGGCCAAGATCATGGGCATCGAGCTGACCCGCTTCGACATGAGCGAGTACATGGAGCGCCACTCGGTGTCGCGCCTGATCGGCGCGCCGCCCGGCTATGTGGGCTTCGACCAGGGCGGGTTGCTGACCGACGCCATCGACCAGCACCCCCATTCGGTGCTGCTGCTCGACGAGATCGAGAAGGCCCATCCCGACCTGTTCAACATCCTGCTCCAGGTCATGGACCACGGACGGCTGACCGACCACAACGGCAAGACCGTGGACTTCCGCAACGTGATCCTGATCATGACCACCAATGCCGGCGCCGCCGACCTGGCCAAATCGGCCATCGGCTTCGGCCGCGAAGCGAGGGAAGGCGACGACACCGACGCCATCAACCGCATGTTCAGCCCGGAATTCCGCAACCGCCTGGACTCCACCATCGCCTTCGCCAACCTGACGCCGGAAATCGTCGCCCAGGTGGTGGACAAGTTCGTCATGCAGCTGGAAACCCAGCTGGGCGACCGCGACGTGGTCATCGAACTGACCGACGAGGCCCGCGCCTGGCTGGCCAAGAAGGGCTACGACCGCTCGTTCGGCGCGCGGCCGCTGGCCCGCGTCATCCAGGAGCACATCAAGAAGCCCCTGGCCGAGGAATTGCTGTTCGGCCGCCTGGCCAAGGGCGGCATCGTCCGCATCCGGGTGGGCGAGGATGCCAAGCTGGCATTCGAGTTCCTGGCCACCTCCCCCAAGGCGGACAAGATCCCCGAACTGGTGGAATGATCCCCGCGCCACCGGCGACCCAACCAGGGCGCTCCCACCGGAGCGCCCTTTTGCTTGCCCAGGATGAGGGGCAAATTCTTGACAATTGCCCCCTGTTTGGCGATAATTAACCCGTAACAGAGATGGAGGCGTACCGGGATTGGAAGGTTGTCACGACAATATCCGATGCACCAGACGCCTCTCCCGAGGCGAATGCAACACCGGACAGGAGGATGTTGACAGCATGACGCCACCGGGTCGAATTTGAGGTGCCGATATAGTGGCACCAAGTACTATAAAAGCTCAGTACCATGACTTATCGGCCATTGCGCCGAACACATAGGACCTGTGGGTCCCCAAACCATAAGCCCCGCGCGGAACGAACGTCTCCGGCGGGGCTTCGGTTTGTCTGGACGCATATTTGAATCCCCCCCTCGCCACAAAACAGCGGCGGAGAGAGCATGGATCGCGCGGGTTCCGGCTCGATGATTCCAGAGTCTGTCCGGTTTAGAGCATCGAGCCATAAATCCGGATCATCCCTGCCCCCCTCCCCCGGCTTTGCCGGGGGAAGGTTGGGGTGGGGGCTCGTGCAGGAAGCACCCTGTCACCTCGTCATGGCCGGGCTCGACCCGGCCATCCACGTGGGACCGTTCGGCCACTATCCCAGATGGAGTCACGTGGATGCCCGGAACAAGTCCGGGCATGACGAGAGCTGAGATGGCACAGATTTAAGGCTCGATGGTCTAAAACAGCCCGAATTCCTTGCCAAGACCGCCCGGGCAATCCGCCCCCTACACCTGCCCGATGGGCGGCAGGGTGACCGAGAAGCGGGTGCCTTCGCCGGGGGTGGAGGTCACCCAAATGCGGCCGCCATGGTGCTCGACGATCTTCTTGCAGACGGCCAGCCCGATGCCGGTGCCTTCGAATTCGCCCCGGCGGTGCAGGCGCTGGAAGATCAGGAAGACGCGGTCGTAATACTTGGGCTCGATGCCGATGCCGTTGTCGACCACGGTGATGATCCACTCCTTGCCGGTGTTCTCGGCTTCGATGGAGATCACCGGCGCACGCTCGGGCGAGCGGTACTTGATGGCGTTGCCGATCAGGTTCTGGAACAGACGCATCAGTTCCTCGCCGTCGCCCAGCACGGTGGGCAGGACTTCGGGCGGCGTGGCGATTTCGGCGCCGCTTTCCTCGATCTTGGGCGCCAGGGCGCGCAAGGCCCGCTCCACCACCGGCCCCAGGGCCACCGGCAGCATGGGCCGGGTGATGCGGCCGATGCGGGAGTATTCCAGGAGGTCGAGGATCAGGCGATCCATGCGCGACGCGCCGTCCTTGGCGAAGGCGATGAACTCGCGGGCGTCGTCGCCCAGCTTGTCGCCGTAACGCCGGGCCAGCAGGTCCACGTAGGAGGAGACCATGCGCAACGGCTCGCGCAGGTCATGGCTGGCCACATAGGCGAACTGCTCGAGCTCGGTGTTGGAGCGCTCCAGTTCGGCGGCCTTGTCGCGCAATTCCTGCTCGGCGCGGCGCTGTTCGGTGATGTCTCTGATGGTGCCGACCATGCGGACCGGCTTGCCGTCGGCGTCGCGCTCGACCTTGCCCAGGCCGGCCACCCAGCGCGGGGCTCGGTCGCCGTGGCGGGTGATGGTGTAGGCTCTGTCGAAATCGTGGTCGCCGGCCTGGACCTCGCCCAGATAGGCCGCCATTTCGGCCCTCATGTCGGGAGTCACGAGATCGAGCCAGCCCTGGCCGCTGCGGGGATAATCGGGGCCGATGCCGAAAATCTCGTCGAGGATCGGCGACGAACGCCAGCGGTCAGTCCGCATGTCGTAATCGTAATAGCCCAGGTTGGCGACGCTCTGGACCTCCAGCAGCAGGGCCTGGTGCTCGCGGATGGCGGTTTCGGCCCGCATCTTCTCGGTGATGTCCTGGACGGTGCCCAGGATCTCCAGCGGCTCTCCCGTCTCGGATTTGGTGATCTGGGCGCGGGCCGTCACCCATTTAACCTCGCCGCTGGCGGCGATGATGCGATGCTCCACCTCGAAGCCGCCGCCGCCCCTGAGAGCGTCCAGCCCCTCGCGCACCCGTTCGCGGTCCTCGGGATGAATCATCTCCATCACGGCGGCCATGGAAACCGGAATCCCCGGAGAAAGGCCGAAGATGCGGTAGGTCTCCTCCGACCAGCGGACCCGGTCGGTGGGCAATTCCACCTGCCACGAGCCGATATGGGCGACACTTTGGGCGCGGCTTAAGGTCGCCTCGCTGTTCTTGAGCTCGGTGCGGGCCGCGACCTCGTTGTGATAGCGCCGCAGCAGCATCACGAACAGCGCGGTGAGCGACAGGATGCCCGTTCCCACCATGCCGGCCAGGCGGATCGTCTGGCGCCGCCACTCGCCCAGCACGGTTTCCACCGGAATGGCGGCGATGAGCACCAGGCCGTATCGCTCGATGCGCCGGAACGCCGTGACCCGGGCCACCCCGTCCAGGGGCGAGGTGGTAACCGCGGTTCCCTTGACGCCGCCTTCGGAAATGGCGGGAAAGACCTTGGAATTGTCGACCTTCGAGCCCACGGCCCCGTCCCTGACGGGGTGGCGGGCCAGGATGACGCCGTCGCCGCGCTGCAGGTTGACGATGGAGCCGTCGCCCAGGCTAAGCGTCTGAAAGAACGCCTGGAAGGCGTCGGCCCTCATGGTTGCGCCGGCCACGCCGGCGAAACCGCCATCGGGATTGAACAGCCGGCGGCTGACGATGATGACCTGATTGCCGGTGACCGCACCGATGACAGGTGCGCTGACCTGGGCCATGTCGGCGGGGGTGTCCCGGTGGAGCTTGAAATATTCCCGCTCGGCGATGGACAACGGCCGGAAAGGAAAGCTCTGGCCGTGCAGCCGGATCGCCCCGGTCTGATCCACCAGATAGAGGATGGGGACGGCCGACAGCGCATCCGCGTAGTCACGGAGCATCTGCCAGGTCTTGCGGTCCTTGGACACCGCGTCCCAGTCGCCCATGCTGCGAAACTGGATGCGGGCAGCCTGAAGCGCGGTATCGGCGCCCTCGACGGTGCGCAGCACCTGCTCGGCGGCGAGGTCGGCCATGGATTGGGTGCGGAAGGCCGCCTGGGCCAGAAAGGCCTCGCGGTCGCGGATGACGGTCATGGCGGACCAGACGACGACGACCGCCATGGCGGCGACCCACAGCGCCAGCGGCCACCACTTCAGGGGCTTGGCGGAGAGGCTTGAGCTGCTGGCGGTGGCGGGGGGCAAGAAAACTACCATTCCGGGGGAGAGGCCTTAACCAATGGTATAAAAGGTGATTGGGGACGTAAAGCGGATAGATCAAATTCCCCATAAGGAAAGGGCCCCGCCATGGCGGGGCCCTCCAAACAAACAATCGCGCATAAGGTATTCTACCTACCCGCGAGCCATCTTGGCCAGGCGCATGCGCAGCGCATTGAGCTTGATGAAGCCCTGGGCGTCGCGCTGGTCGTAGACCGAGTCTTCCTCGAAGGTGACGTAGTCCATGCGGTAGAGCGACTTGGGCGACTTGCGGCCGACCACCGAGGCGACGCCCTTGTAGAGCTTGAGGCGCACGGTGCCGGTGACGTTCTCGCTGACCTTGTCGATCATGGTCTGGATGGCGATGCGCTCGGGCGCGAACCAGAAGCCGTTGTAGATCAGCTCGGCATAGCGGGGCATCAGCTCGTCCTTCAGGTGGGACTCGCCGCGATCGAGCGTCAGGCTTTCCATGGCGCGGTGCGCCACGATCAGCACGGAACCGCCGGGGGTCTCGTAGACGCCGCGGGACTTCATGCCGACGAAGCGGTTTTCCACCAGGTCCAGGCGGCCGATGCCGTTGGCGCCGCCCAGCTCGTTCAGCTTGGTCAGCAGGGTGGCCGGGCTCATGCGCACGCCGTCGATGGCCACCGCGTCGCCCTTCTCGAACTCGATTTCGATATAGGTGGGCTTGTCCGGCGCGTTCTCGGGCGAGACCGAGCGGGTGTACATGTCCTCGAAGGGCTCGACCCACGGGTCTTCCAGCGCCTTGCCCTCATAGGAGATGTGCAGCAGGTTGGCGTCGGTGGAGTAAGGCGCCTCGCCGCGCTTGTCCTTGGCGATGGGAATCTGGTGCTTCTCGGCGAAGTCCAGCAGCTTGGTGCGGCTGGTCAGATCCCACAGGCGCCACGGCGCGATCACCTTGATGTCGGGCTTCAAGGCGTAATAGCCCATCTCGAAGCGCACCTGGTCGTTGCCCTTGCCGGTGGCGCCATGGGACACCGCATCGGCGCCGACCATGTTGGCGATCTCGATCTGGCGCTTGGAGATCAGCGGCCGGGCGATGGAGGTGCCCAGCAGGTAGACGCCCTCGTACAGCGCGTTGGCGCGGAACATCGGGAAGACGAAGTCGCGGACGAATTCCTCGCGCAGGTCGTCGATGAAGATGTTCTCTTCCTTGATGCCCATCAGGCGGGCCTTGGCGCGGGCCGGTTCCAGCTCCTCGCCCTGGCCGAGATCGGCGGTGAAGGTCACCACCTCGCACTGATACTGGTCCTGCAGCCAACGCAGGATGATGGAGGTGTCGAGACCGCCGGAATAGGCCAGAACGACCTTCTTGACTTCGCCCTTCATGGCAAACGCCTTTCCGAGATGGGGGAGGGATTTGGCGGCGCAGTATAGGCAAAGCCGCGCCCGAGGCAAGGTTCGTCTCCGTCCCGACCGTCATGCGGGCAGGATGCCCGCGCTCCAATATGGTATGGAGCGCGGCCGTCCCGGCCGCATCCTACCCGTGGTGCTCGTCCGCGATCCCCTGGGCGGCGCGGGCCTTGGCGAGGCTGGCCCGCTCCCGCTGGCTTTCCGAGCGCAGCTGGCCGCAGGCGGCCAGGATGTCGCGGCCCCGGGGCATGCGGATGGGGGCGGAATAGCCGGCATCTTGCAAGATGTCCGAGAACGCCTTGGTGGTCTTGATGTCGGGGGTCTCGAACTCCGAGCCCGGCCAGGGATTGAACGGGATCAGGTTGAACTTGGCCGGCAGGCCCCTGACCAGCTTGATCAGGGCGCGGGCGTCGGCCGGCGAATCGTTGACCCCCTTCAGCATGATGTATTCGAAGGTGATGCGCCGGGCGTTGGAGGCGCCGGGATAGTCGCGGCAGGCGGCCATCAGCTCCTTCAAGGGGTACTTCTTGTTGATGGGCATGATGCGGTCGCGGATCTCGTCGGTCACCGCGTGCAGCGAGATGGCGAGGTTGACGCCGAGCCGCTCGCCGCATTCCTTCATCATGGGCACCACGCCCGAGGTGGACAGCGTGATGCGCCGCTTTGAGATGCCGATGCCTTCGCCGTCCATGGCGATTTCCAGCGCCGTGGCGACGTTCTCGAAATTGTAGAGGGGCTCGCCCATGCCCATCACCACGATGTTGGACAAGAGGCGGCCGCCGTCGTCGGGCGTCGGCCACTCGCCATAGGAATCGCGGGCCACCATGAACTGCCCGACGATCTCGGCCGCCGACAGGTTGCGCACCAAGAGCTGGGTGCCGGTATGGCAGAAGCGGCAGGTCAGCGTGCAGCCCACCTGGGTGGAGATGCACACCGCGCCGCGCTCCTCGTCGGCGTCGGGGATGTAGACGGTCTCGGCCTCGTGGCCGTCGTCGAACTTCAGCAGCCACTTGCGGGTGGTGTCGGTGCTGGTCAGCTCCTTGGTCACCTGCGGGCGGCGCACCACATAGCGCTCGGCCAGATGACCCTGCATGGTCTTGGAGATGGAGGTCATCTTGGCGAAATCGGTCTCGCCGCGATTGTACATCCAGTGCCACAGCTGCTTGGCGCGGAAGGGCTTCTCGCCGATTTGGGCCATCTCGGCGATCAACTGGTCGCGCGACAGGCCGATAAGATTGGTCTTGGTGTCGTCCATGGTGGGCAACACATAAGGATCGGCGCGTCCTAAAGCAATGGCGGCGTGCGCAAAGGGGTGTTGTGGAACCTGACGCCAAGCTGGCATCATGCTTGCCCGACCGGTTGGTCTAGAAAGGAGATGACGGATGCCTCCTCCCTCTCGCCGCGACGATCTGGTGCTGGCGGCGCTCCGCCTGTTCCTGCGCGACGGCTTCCACGCCACCGGCATCGCCGCCATCCTGGACGCGGCCGGGCTGACCAAGATGACGCTCTATCACCACTTCAAGTCCAAGGAGGACCTGATCGTGGCGGCGCTGGAACTGCGCGACCGGCAGTTCCGCGACTGGCTGTTCGGCCGTATGCAGGCCATGGGCGGCACGCCGCGCGCCCAGGTGCTGAACATGTTCGAGGCGCTGGGCGAGTGGTTCCGGGGCGAAGCCGCCATCGGCGGCGCCGAGCCCGAGGCGTTTCGCGGCTGTCCCTTCGTCAAGGCGGCCGCCGAATACGCCGAGGCCAACGACCCCATCCACCGGGTCGCCGCCGATCACAAGCGGCGCATCGTCGAGACCCTGGGCGAGATGTGCCACAAGGCGGAACTGCCCGAGCCGGAACGCCTGGCGCGGCGCCTGGTCCTGCTGAAGGAGGGCGCCATCGCCGACGCCACCATCGCCGGCGATTCGCTCGCCGCCGCCGAGGCCAAGTTCATGGCCGTGCGCATGCTGTAGCCTTCCGCCATGGATTTGCATCATCCCGAACTGACCTATGCCGCCATCGTCGCCCTGGCCGCCGTGCTGTGCGGCGGACTGATGGCGCGCCTGAGGCAGCCGGCCATCGTCGGCTACATCCTGGCCGGCGTGGTGCTGGGGCCGAGCGGCTTCGGACTGGTCAGCAACCGCGACGCCGTGGCCGTCCTGGCCGAATTCGGCGTGCTGATGCTGCTGTTCGTCATCGGCATGAAACTGGACATCTCGCGCTTCCTGGGCGTGTGGAAGACGGCGGTGTTCACCACGCTGCTGCAGATCATGGGCAGCGTCGGCACCGCCCTGGCGCTGCGCCACGTCCTGGGCTGGAGCCTGGGGCTCTCGGTGGTGCTGGGCTGCGCCGTGGCGGTGTCGTCCACCGCCGTGGTGATCAAGGTGCTGGAGGCCTCGGACGAGCTGGACACGCCGGTGGGGCGCACCACGCTGGGCATCCTGATCGCCCAGGACATGGCGGTGGTGCCCATGATGCTGGTGCTGGAATCCCTGCAGACCAAGGCGCTGCTGCCCGCCGACATGGCCCGGGTGGTCCTTTCGGTGCTGTTCCTGGCGGTGCTGTTCTGGTGGCTGTCCAAGCGCCGGGTCGACCTGCCGCTCACCGCCCGGCTGTCCCGGGATTCCGACCTGGCCACCCTGTCGGCGCTCGCCTGGTGCTTCGGCACGGCGGCGGTGTCGGGCGTTCTCGACCTGTCGCCGGCCTACGGCGCCTTCCTGGGCGGCGTGGTGCTGGGCAATTCCGCCCAGCGCGACGTGCTCTTAAAGCGCGCCCAGCCCATCGGCAGCGTGCTGCTGATGGTGTTCTTCCTGTCCATCGGGCTGCTGCTCGACTTCAAGTTCATCTGGAAGAATCTCGGCACCGTTCTCACCCTGCTGGCCATGGTCACCCTGTTCAAGACAGCGCTCAACGTCACGGCGCTGCGCCTCGCCCGCCAGGACTGGCCCAGCGCCTTCCTGGCCGGCGTCGCCCTGGCCCAGATCGGCGAGTTCTCGTTCCTGCTGGCCGAGACCGGCAAGGCGGTAAAGCTGATCAGCGCCCAGGAGACCAAGCTGGTGGTGGCCGTCACCGTGCTGTCCCTGGTGCTGTCGCCCTTCTGGCTGTTCACCATGCGGCGCATGCACCGGGTGGCGGCGGTGCATGTCCATTCGTTCCGCGATCTGGTCTCGCGGCTCTACGGCGAAGAGGCCCGCAGCCTGGCCCGCACCGCCCGGCGGGCGCGGATGCTGGCCCATCGCGGCTCATGGAGGGATGATCCCAATGCCGGACCTGGCTCTGGAATCTGAGATCGGCGGCGCGGTCTGCGGTATCGACGAGGTGGGCCGCGGGCCCTTGGCCGGGCCGGTGGTGACCGCCGCCGTGATCCTGGACCCCGCCCGCCTGCCCAAGACCCTGCTGGAGCGCCTCGACGATTCGAAGAAGCTGTCCAAGCGTATCCGCGAGGAACTGGCCGAACTGGTGCCGGCGACCGCCATCATCGGCTTCGGCGAGGCCTCGGTGGAAGAGATCGACCGCCTCAACATCCTGCAGGCCACCTTTCTCGCCATGCGCCGGGCCTATGGCGCGCTGGGCCGCGATTGCGCCCTGGCCCTGGTGGACGGCAACCGGCCGCCGAAACTCCCCTGCCCGGTGCGCTGCGTGGTGGGCGGCGACGGCATCTCGCTGTCCATCGCCGCCGCCTCGGTGGTGGCCAAGGTGCGGCGCGACGCAATGATGGCCGAACTGGCCCTGTCCCACCCGGAATTCGGCTGGGAGCGGAACGCCGGATACGGCACGGCCGAGCATCTGGACGCGCTGAAACGCCTGGGCCCCACCCCCCACCATCGCCGCTCCTTCGCCCCCGTGGCCCAACATGTGCTGCTCTAAGGCCAAGCCCCGCTGAAGGGCTTGGCTAGGTCCAAGGGGCCGCGCGCCTTATGGCGCGGGAGCCAAGCGGGCTTAAGGCCCGCGCCCGGCGCTTGAGGGTGCGGTGATCGCCCTCGATCACCGCATCTTGATATGAAGCCTGTGGATAAATCACAACCTGTAGCGATGAATCATTAGATTCCAAGAGGTTCTTGACGGACTCTCATGTTTGACTCAAATTGAGTCTTCCAACTCATTTGAATCGGTCCGCCATGACCCTGCCTCTCAACACCATTCTCTCCGGCGATTGCATCGCCATGATGAACTCCCTGCCCGCCGGTTCGGTGGATCTGGTCTTCGCCGATCCGCCCTATAACCTGCAGCTGGGCGGCGAGTTGCTGCGCCCCAACAATTCCAAGGTGGACGGGGTGGACGAGGATTGGGACCGCTTCTCCGACTTCGCCGCCTATGACCAGTTCACCCGCGAATGGCTGAAGGCGGCGCGCCGGGTGCTGAAGGACGACGGCGGGCTGTGGGTGATCGGCAGCTACCACAACATCTTCCGGGTGGGCGCCATCCTGCAGGACCTGGGCTTCTGGATGCTGAACGACATCGTCTGGCGCAAGAGCAACCCCATGCCCAACTTCAAGGGCACCCGCTTCACCAACGCCCACGAGACCATGATCTGGTGCGCCAAGTCGTCGGATTCGCGCTACACCTTCAACTACGATTCCATGAAGTCGCTGAACGACGATCTGCAGATGCGCAGCGACTGGACCCTGCCGCTGTGCACCGGGGCCGAGCGCCTGCGCAAGGCCGGGCGCAAGACCCACCCGACCCAGAAGCCGGAATCCCTGCTGTACCGCGTGATCATGGCGTCGACCAAGCCGGGCGACGTGGTGCTGGACCCCTTCTTCGGCACCGGCACCACCGGCGCGGTGGCCAAGAAGCTGGGCCGCTCCTACATCGGCTGCGAGCGCGACCCCGACTACATCGCCGCCGCCAAGGAGCGCATCGCCAAGGTGATCCCGGTGGCCGATCCGTCGCTGCTGATGACGCCGTCCAAGCGGGCCGAGCCCCGCATTCCCTTCGGCACCGTGCTGGAACGCGGCCTGCTCACCCCCGGCGACCTGCTGTTCGGCGGCACCCGCAAGGACAAGGTGGCCAAGGTGCGCGCCGACGGCACCCTGATCACCGACGACCACCGGGGCTCCATTCACAAGGTGGGCGCGCTGGTCCAGGGCGCTCCGGCCTGCAACGGCTGGACCTACTGGCATTTCCAGGCGGCGGGCGAGGATTATCTGCCCATCGACGTGCTGCGCCAGAAGATCCGGGCGGAGCTGCATTGATCCGTCGCGTTGCCGTCCTCGTCCTCCTGATGGCGGCTCCGGCCCAGGCGGGAGTCTGCATCACCCAGGGCGAGACCCTGTCGTGCACCGATGCCGGCGAGACGATCATTCTCAAGGGCGGCGAGGGCGTGGCCTATTCCAGGCTGGCCGGACGCCCCATGACCGTGGCCAAGGATTCCCAGGGCAACATGATCGGCATGATCGGCGAGCAGAAGCTGATCATCCAGCGGAGCGAGGGCCTGTCGGTGGCCCGCTTCGGCAACCGCAAGCTGATCTGCGCCGAGGCGGGGCCGGGCATCACCATCTGCAAATAGGGCCGTCGAGGCCCCCTCCCCAACCCTCCCCCGGCAAGCCGGGGGGAGGTCGGGAGGGGAGCCCTCACTTCGGGCAGGGATGCCGTTGCGGGTCGGCCTCGTCGCAGACCGCGACGCCGCGCAGGAATTCGGACCATTCCTTCAGCATCTCGCTTGACACCGGCGCGGTGGAATTGCGCTCGAAGGGCTGGCCGCGCCAGATGCGCTGGACCACGTAGAGCGCCTGGGCGCCCCGGATGGCCTTGACCGCCACCAGGCCGCCCAGTCCGCTCTGGCGTCCCTTGGTGCAGGTGACGGTCAACGTCGAGACCGGATAGCCGTTGACCATCCCCTCGGTCACCGGGCTGGGACCCGAGGCCTCGCAATTGGTGCGGCTGGCCTCGACGATCCGCTGGATGTGCTCGCGCGCGTCGGCCCGCGCGTCGCCCATCACCTGGATGGACAGCATCTCGTTCCACTTCTCGGCGTTCTGGCCGGGCGGGAACAGGTGAGTGGTCAGCGCGTTCTGCCCACGGACGGTGCCGGCCTCCTGCCAGCCGGCAGGGGGCAGCAGCAGCAGGCGCTCGGTCAACTCGCTGCCCCGGGAAGGCTCGGGCGTCTGGGCCGGGCGGCCCGGCTGGCGTATCTGGGCGGTGGCGGGAAGCGCTGTAGCGGCGGCCAGCGACAGGGCGCAGAGCAGGGCAAGCTTTCGCATCGTCATTCCCGGTTCCTCGAATAAGCCTTGGCCAAAGCGTGGCGGGCCACCTTGCGCATCAGGGTGGGCAGCGCCTGGTCCTCCAGCCGGTCCAGCGGGCACCATACACCACGAACCGCCGCCTGGGCAGGGGTGCGCCCGGCGGCGACGGCCAGTTCCAGATGAAAATGGGTGAAGGTGTGGGTCACCAGCCCGGGCAGCAGCGTCCACGATTTCGGCGCCAGCGGCGCGGCCGGCACCGCCTCGTCCAGGCTCCACCCGGAGTCCCGCCATTCGGTGGAGGGAAATTCCATCATGCCGCCCAGCAAACCCGTAGGGGGACGGCGGCGCAGCAGCACCGAACCGTCGGGCGCCGTCAGCCAGAAGGCGACGCCCTTGCGCGTCGGGCGCTCGGGCCTAGCCGTCTTGGCCGGCAGGGTCTCGGCGATGCCCAACCCTTGGGCGCGGCAGGCGGACCGCCAGGGGCAAAGGCCGCAGGCCGGGCTTTTCGGCGTGCAGATGGTGGCGCCCAGGTCCATCACCGCCTGGGCGTAATCGCCCGGACGAAACTCTGGCGTCAGCGAGGCCGCCAGCTCCTTGAGGCGCGGCTTGGAGGCCGGTAGCGGCTCGGAAACGGCGAACATCCGCGCCATCACCCGTTCTACGTTGCCGTCCACCACCACCGCCCGCTTGCCGAAGGCGATGGCGGCGATGGCTGCTGCGGTGTACTCGCCGATTCCCGGCAGCTGGCGCAGGGATTCCTCGTCGTCGGGAAAGCGCCCGCCCCGCCATTCCGCCACCCGCTTGGCGCAGGCGTGCAGGTTGCGCGCCCTTGCGTAATAGCCCAGGCCCGCCCAGGCGGCCATCACGTCGTCCACCGGCGCGGCGGCCAGATCCTCGACGCGGGGCCAGCGGCGGGTGAAATCCCGGAAATAGGGAATCACCGCCGCCACGGTGGTCTGCTGCAGCATCACCTCGGACAGCCAGACGTGATAGGGGTCGGCGGCCGCCCCGGGAGCGTAGCGCCACGGCAGGGCGCGGCGGTCGCGGTCGTACCAGGAAAGCAGGATCGGGGCGAGGTCGGCATCGAGCATGCCCCGACCATAGTGCAAATTCCCGCCCTCGGGTATGCTGAGGCCATGGCCGATGCAAAGACCAAGACATCCGACGAGCGCCGCACCCATGGATTGGTGTCCATCGCCGTGCCCAGCGACCGGGTCACGCGGCCCGTCTTCGGCCGGCACGGCTTCGCCGGCGGCACCCTGGTGGTGGACTGGCCGGCCATCGTGGGCAGCGCCGTGGCCAGCCACACCCTGCCGCTGGGCATCAAGTTCCCGCCGAAGGAGCGCACCGAGGGCACCTTGACGGTCAAGGTGGATTCAGGCGCCTTCGCGCTCGAGATGCAGCACCTGGAACCGCTGATCCTGGAGCGCATCAACGGCTATTTCGGCTGGAAGGCGGTGGCGCGCCTGAAACTGCGCCAGGGCCCCCTGCCCGAATCCGGCAAGCCGCCGGCCGCCAGGCCCGCCGCCCCCTCCTCGCCGCCGCCCGCGCTGGACCGGCTGGCCCAGGTGGAGGACCCGGAATTGCGCGACGTGCTGGAGCGCCTGGGCCGCCGGCTGGCCCAAGGATAGGGCTAACCAAATGCTAACCCCATCCCATATACTGTTCCACAACACCGAGTGCCGCACGAAGGTGGCCGGATGAATGCGTTTCAGGATCTCGCCGAGATGACCCGCGACTACGGGCTGATCCGCTATTTCATCATGGTCACCATGGTCGTTGCGGTGCTGGTGGTGATCCTGTTCATGTGGGGCCACGTTCCCGAGGGCGCGGAAGAAGCGCCCCAGCCCGCCGCGCCGCCGGCATCCACCGCCGCCCCGACGTCCTATTGAGTCCCTACGCCTTGTGCGCGGGCGCCTCACCTCCTAATATCCCGCCCGGATTTCCGTTTCCCGGAGGGACCTCAAGGTGAAGCCGTTCATTCGTCTGCTCGGCGCCGTCGCGGCGCTGTTCCTGGTGAGCCAGACCGCCGCCGCCGCCGATCTCAGCTATCCCATCGACCAGGTCCTGGGCAAGCCCGACGCGCCGCTCACGGTGATCGAGTACGCCTCGACCACCTGCCCGCACTGCGCCACCTTCCACAAGACCACGCTGCCCAAGTTCAAGAGCGAGTGGATCGAGACCGGCAAGGCCAAGCTGATCTACCGCGACTTCCCCACCGGCCCGCGCGGCCTGTCGGTGGGCGCGTCCATGATCGCCCATTGCGCCGGCCCCGACCGCTATTTCGGCCTGCTGGCCCTGATCATGGAGCAGCAGGACAAGTGGATGCAGTCCCAGAACCCGCTGGTCGAGCTGAAGAAGCTGGCCAAGCTGGCGGGCATGGGCGAGGACAAGGTGGACGACTGCCTGAAGCGCCAGGACCTGGCCAACGCCATCAACGAGCGCGCCAAGGACGGCAACGAGAAGCTGGGCGTGGAAAGCACGCCTTCGCTGATCATCAACGGCAAGGTCGTCCCCGGCGCCATCCCCTACGACCAGCTGGACAAGGCGCTGAAGGCCGCGTCCAAGTAATAACCTCAAGGGTCCAACCCTGGTGATCCAGTTCACCAAGCTGCGTCTGTCGGGCTTCAAGTCCTTCGTCGATCCGGCGGAGCTCCTGATCGAGCCCGGCATGACCGGCGTGGTCGGCCCCAACGGCTGCGGCAAATCCAACCTCATCGAGGCGCTGCGCTGGGTCATGGGCGAGACCTCGGCCCGCCAGATGCGCGGCGGCGAGATGGACGACGTCATCTTCGGCGGCACATCGGGACGCCCCGCCCGCAACGTCGCCGAGGTGATGCTGGGCCTCGACAACACGGCGCGCACCGCGCCGCCCCAGTTCGACCGCGACGAGATCGAGGTCATGCGCCGCATCGAGCGGGGCAACGGCTCGAACTACCGCATCAACGGCGCCGATACGCGGGCCCGCGACGTCCAATTGCTGTTCGCCGACGCCGCCACGGGGGCGCGCTCGAGCGGTCTGGTCAGCCAGGGCCGCGTCGGCGCCCTGATCAACGCCAAGCCCGCCGACCGCCGCTCGCTGCTGGAAGAGGCGGCGGGCATCTCGGGCCTTTACTCCCGCCGGCACGAGGCCGAGCTGCGGCTGAAAAACGCCGAGCTCAACCTGTCGCGCCTGGACGACGTGCTCAACACCCTGGACGAGCAGTTGAAGTCGCTGCAAAAGCAGGCGCGGCAGGCCAACCGCTACCGCACGCTGTCGGAGCAGATCCGCCGCATCGAGGCCCAGGTGCTGTATCTCGGCTGGCTGGAGGCCCTGGTCGCCGTCGACGCGGCCCGCTCCGCCTTCCGCGAAGCCGAGATGAAGGTGGAGGAAGCCACCGGCCACGCCGCGAACGCCTCGGCCCAGCAGGCGGAGACCGCCGCCGGCCTGCCCGATCTGCGCCGCGCCGAGGCCGATTCCGCCAGCACCCTGCAGAAGGTGATGGCCGAGCGCGAGCAGTTGGAGGCCGAGGAAGGCCGCCTCGCCGAGCTGCGCCGCGACCTGGAGCGCCGGCTGGAGCAGGCCGGGGCCGATTTGCAGCGCGAGCATGCCCGCGCCGCCGACAGCGCCCAAGCCCTGGCCCGGCTGGAGGAGGAACGCGCCCTGCTGGCCGAGGCCGGCGAGGGCGAGGCCGAAGCCAAGCTGCGCGCCGAGGAAGCCGTCGATCTGGCCGCCGAGGCGGTGGTGGTGGTGGAACAGGAACTCTCCGCCCTGATGGAGGAGGTGGCCGCCGCCGACGCCGAGCGCGCGGCCGCACTGCGCCGCCTGTCGGAATGCGAGACCCGCCTTGCCCGCCTCGCCGAGCGTCTGGCCCAGGCCGAGCGCCAGAAGGCCGAGGTGGAGGGCGAGAGCATCGACCGCTCGGACCTCACCGCGCTGGAGATGGAGCTGGAGGAGACCCTGGAATTCCTGGAGGAATCCCGGGAACAGGCCGAAACCGCCGACCGCCGGCGGGTGGAGGCCCTGGCGGCGCGCGAATCCGCCCGCGATTCCTTCCAGGCCGCCAGCGCCGCCAAGTCCCGCCTCGCCGCCGAGGCCGATGGCCTGCGCCAGGTGCTGGCGCAAGGCAAGGCCGGCGACCATCGCCCGGTGCTGGACGACATTTCAGCCCGCACCGGCTTCGAGCCCGCTTTGGCCGCCGCCCTGGGCGAGGATCTTTCCGCCCCCATCGACGCCTCGGCGCCGCTCCACTGGGAAGATTTGGGGCCGCTGGACCATCCCCCCGTTTTGCCCGATGGCGCCGAGCCCCTGTCCCGCTTCGTCGCCGCTCCGCCACAACTGGCGCGCCGCCTCTCCCAGGTGGGCGTGGTCAAGGACATGGCTTTGGGCGAAGCCTTGCGCCCCCGGCTGGCGGTGGGCCAGCGTCTGGTGACGCCCGAGGGCGATCTGTGGCGCTGGGACGGCTATGTGGCCCGCTCGGGCGCGCCGTCGCCCATGGCCCTTCGCCTCGCCCAGCGCAACCGGCTGCGCGAGCTGGACGCGGCGCTCGACGACGCGTCCATCGGGGTGGAGGAGGCCGAGGAGAAGGTCGAGGCCGCCACCCGCGAAGTGGACACTGCCGCCGAGGCCGAGCGCCGCGCCAAGGACTCCGTCAAACAGGCAGAATCCGAGGCCGCCAAGGCCCGCGACTCCCATGCCAAGCTGTCCCAACGCTTCGCCGCCTTCGAGACCCGTCTGGCCGCCGCCACCCAGGCCTGGGAGGATTCCCGCGCCGACCATGTCCAGGCGGCCGAGGAACTGGCCGAGGCCCGCGAGGCGGTGGCCGCCTTCCCCGAATCCAGCGACGGCCGCGACAAGGTCAACATGTTGCGCGCCACCCTGGCCGAGCGCCGTTCCGTGCTGGTGGAGGCCCGCTCCGCCCTGGACGGCGTGGCCCGCGAAGGGGCCGAGCGCCGCCGCCGCCTGGATGCGCTGGACGGCGACGCCAAATCCTGGCGGGCCCGCGCCGAAGCCGCCAAGGCCCATGTGGAGGAACTGGCCGAACGGCGCGAGGAGATCGCGCTGGAGATCGAGCGCCTCGCCAGCCTGCCCGACACCATCGCCCGGCGCCGCGAGGAGCTGTTCGAGCGCCTGGAAGCGGCGGAAGCGGCGCGCAAGGCCGCCGCCGACGCACTGGTCTCGGCCGAGCAGCGTCTGGCCGAGGCCGACCGCCGCATGCGCGAGGCCGAGGCCCTGCTGGCCAACGCCCGCGAGGAGCGCATCCGGCGCGAGGCCGCCGTCTCCGCCGCCGACCAGGCCTGCCGCGCCGTGGCGGTGCGCATCGGCGAGCGCCTGGACATGACGCCCGAGCAATTGCGCGAGGTGGCCGGTCTGGTGGAGGAGGAGCGCCCCGACCCCGAGGAGCTGCAACGCAAGCTGGATCGCCTGCAACGCGAGCGCGACAACATGGGCCCGGTCAACCTGCGTGCCGAGCAGGAGGTCGAAGAGCTGGAGGCCCGCATCGCCGGCATGGTGGCGGAAAAGGACGACCTGCTGGCCGCCATCGCCAAGCTGCGCCACGCCATCGGCGATTTGAACCGCGAGGGGCGCGAACGCCTGCTGGCCAGCTTCCAGGCGGTGGACCAGCATTTCCGCGACCTGTTCGTCAAACTGTTCGGCGGCGGCCGCGCCCATCTGGCGCTCACCGAATCCGCCGATCCGCTGGAAGCCGGCCTGGAGATCATGGCCAGCCCGCCGGGCAAACGGCTGCAACAGCTGTCATTGCTGTCGGGCGGCGAACAGGCGCTGACCGCGCTGGCCCTGCTGTTCGCGGTGTTCATGACCAACCCGGCGCCCATCTGCGTGCTCGACGAGGTGGACGCGCCCTTGGACGACGCCAATGTCGACCGCTTCTGCTCGCTGGTGGAAGGCATCGCGCGCGCCACCAAGACCCGCTTCCTGATCGTCACCCACCACCGCATGACCATGGCCCGCATGGACCGCCTCTACGGCGTCACCATGGCCGAACGCGGCGTCTCCCAGCTGGTCTCGGTCGATCTCGCCCAGGCCGAGTTGCTCAGAGACAAGGTGACTCCCGCCTGACGCCACCCCCTCGGGTGGGAAGAATCTTTTCGCATCGCAGCAACTCCGCCGCCGCGACCCGTCAAATCCCCTGATTTCACAATGCAAATCAGCATATTGGCCCGGCCGGTTTGAGTCCTTGACACGGGTGGGTCCAGACCTTATGGTGCCCGCGCTTTTGGCACCAAGGGGCCAGAAGGGGGAATTTCGAGGACCGACCTATGGCTGACCGCGAGACTCCCCCGTCTTTCGATGACCTCGACGCCCGTCTGCGCGCTGCGCGCGCCAGGGAGGAAGAGGACTCGGGTCGCGGACCGGAACGGCGTGGAAAGCCGACCGGAATGGGTCTGGGGATGCGCATCGGCGTCGAATTGGTGACGAGCGTGCTGGTGGGGACCGGCATCGGTTGGGCGTTGGACGCCTGGCTGAAGACCGCCCCCTGGCTGATGGTGGTTTTCCTGCTCCTGGGCGGAGCGGCCGGCGTCATGAACGTGTACCGCCTTATGCGCGGCATGGACGAGACGGTGGGCCTGGGCCGGGCGCAACGGAGAGCCGAAGGTGCCGGAGAGGATCCGGCGAAGGACCATTAAGAGAGGCAAAGCGGTGGCTAATCCGATCGAGCAGTTCAAGATCCAGCCGTTGGTTCCGCTCAAGGTAGGGAGCGTGGACATCTCGTTCACCAATTCCTCTGCCATGATGGTGCTGTCCATCTGCCTGATCACCCTGTTCCTGACCCTGTCGGTCCGGTCCCGCGCCCTGGTGCCCGGCCGCTGGCAGTCCATGGCCGAGGTGTTCTACGAATTCATCGCCGGAATGCTGCGCGACAACGTGGGCCAGGAAGGCCGGAAGTATTTCCCCTTCATCTTCTCGCTGTTCATGTTCGTGCTGTTCGGCAACCTGCTGGGCATGATGCCGATCCCGGTGATCGGCTTCACCTACACCAGCCACGTGATCGTCACCTTCGCCATGGCGCTGGTGGTGTTCGTCGGCGTCACCGCCATCGGCTTCGCCCGTCACGGCACCCATTACCTGCGGATGTTCTTCCCGCACGGCGCGCCCATCGCGACGGCGGTCATCCTGATCCCCATCGAGCTGATCTCGTACTTCTCGCGTCCCTTCAGCCTCGCCGTCCGTCTCTTCGCCAACATGACCGTGGGTCACATCATCCTCAAGGTCATGGGCGGTTTCGTGGTGTCGCTGGGCGCGTTCTACCTGATCCCGGGCGTTGTTCCCTTCGCCTTCCTGTCGGCCATCACGGTGCTGGAATTCGGTATCGCGCTGCTGCAGGCCTATGTGTTCACCATCCTCTCCTGCATCTACCTGCACGACGCCATCCACATGCACTAAGTGGCTGGCCGGGCGGTTCGCCGGCGAGGACGTTTCGAGTTTCAATCTGTTCCGTTTTGTCCTGAAGGAGTTGAGTAAATGGAAGCGAGCGCTGCTAAGTTCATCGGTGCCGGTCTGGCTGCCATCGGCATGATCGGTTCGGGTATCGGCGTGGGCAACATCTGGGCGAACCTGATCGCCACCGTTGGCCGCAACCCCTCCGCCAAGGCCAATGTCGAGCTGTACGGCTGGATCGGCTTCGCGGTGACCGAGGCGATCGCGCTGTTCGCCCTGGTCGTCGCTCTGATGGTCCTCTTCGCCTAATCGCGAAGAGTTATCCGACGGGACGGTAGAATCCGCGGCAAAGCGCTCTACGAAGCGCCTTGCCGCGGGTCAACCGCCGCTCCGTACAGTTTTTCGGGCCTTCCCCGTTTGGGAGCTTTGGGATGCCTCAATTCGATCCCACCTTCTTTGCGCCGCAGCTGTTCTGGCTGGCGCTCACCTTCGTCACTCTGTACTTCGTGATGTCGACGGTGGCCCTGCCCAAGATCGGCGCCGTTCTCGACGAGCGTCAGCGCAAGATCGACGACAACCTCGACAAGGCCGCTCAGCTGAAGGCCGAAGCCGAGGCCGCCGTGGCCGCCTATGAAAAGGCCCTGGCCGAATCCCGCGCCCACGCCCAGTCGGTGATCAAGGAAGCCTCGGACCGCCTGTCGGCCGAAGCCGAGACCCGCAACCGCGAGCTTGCCGCCCGTCTGGCCGATCAGGTCAAGGCCGGCGAGTCCCGCATCGCCGAAGCCAAGGACAAGGCCCTGGCCAACGTCCGTGACGTCGCCCTCGACGTCGCCGGCGCGACCATCGCCCGTCTGGTGGGCAGCCCTGCCGACACCGGCCGGCTCGAGGCCGCCGTCGCCAGCGCCCTCAAGGAGCACGGCAAATGATTTCCGTCGCTTACGCCGCCGACGCCGCCCACGCCGCCCATGGCGCCTTCTACCAGCAGGCCCACTTCTGGGTGGACCTGGCCTTCATCCTGGTGGTGGCCATGGCCTTCAAGCCGGTCAGCCGCGCCATCGCCGCCGCGCTGGACGCCCGCTCGGCCAAGATCAAGGCCCGCCTGGACGAGGCTCACAAGCTGCGCGAGGAGGCCCAGGAAATGCTGGCCACCTATCAGCGCAAGCAGCGTGACGCCATGAAGGAAGCCGAGGAGATCATCGCCCACGCCAAGGCCGAGGCCGAGCGCCTCGCCAAGCAGGCGGCCAAGGATCTCGAGGTCTCCATGAAGCGCCGCGAGCAGATGGCCATGGACCGCATCGCCCAGGCCGAGGCCCAGGCGCTGCGCGAAGTCCAGAACCTGGCCGTGGACGTCGCCATCGGCGCCGCCCAGAAGGTCATCGGCGACAGCCTGTCGGCCGCCCAGACCGGCGCCCTGGTGGACAACGCCATCAAGGACCTGCCGGGCAAGCTGCACTAAGCCGCCTGATCGGACCAAGACAAACCCCCGCCGGGCGACCGGCGGGGGTTTTGTTTTGAGACGGTCCCAACATCCTCTCCCCCCACCATAGGTGGGGGGAGGGAGTGAGGATGGTGCGAATCACCCCAGGTCGAACAGCACGATCTCCGCCCCGTTCTCCGAGGCCAGAGTCACCGCCGCCGCGTTCTCGATGGCGACGCCGTCGCCGGCCGACACAACCTGCCCGTTGACCGCCAGGGCGCCGGCCACCACCTGCACCCAGGCGCCGCGCCCCTCGGCCAGATCATGGGACAGGCCGCGGCCCGAACCCAGGATGCTGGCGTAGACCGAGGCGTCCTGATGGATGACCAGCGACCCGTCCCGGCCGTCGCGCGACGCGATCAGGCGCAGCCGGTCGCGCTTGGACTCGTCATCGAACAGAGCCTGGGCGTAACCGGGGATCAGGCGCTGGGCCTCGGGCAGAATCCAGATCTGCAGCAGATGCAGGGTCTCGTCGGGCAGCGGGTTCATCTCGGAATGGCGGATGCCGGTGCCGGCGCTCATCACCTGAACCTCGCCCCGGCGAATGACGCCTTCACCCCCCGTACTGTCCTTGTGGGCCACCGCGCCGGCGATCACATAGGTCAGGATCTCCATGTCGCGGTGGGGATGGGTGCCGAAGCCGGTCTTGGGCGCCACCCAATCCTCGTTGATCACCCGAAGCGTGCGAAACCCCATATGGGCCGGATCGAAATAATCGGCGAAGGAAAAGCTGTGGCGGCTGCTGAGCCAGCCGTGCTCGGCATGGCCGCGTGCGGCGGCGGGACGAAGAGTGAGCGTCATTGTCGGGTCCTTTTCCGTGAGCGAACTGTCCTGACCTGACATCTAATGCCCAAATAGCGAATCAACAATTGCCGCCATACTCATAAAACTGTTGCTTTGAAGTAAACGTCAGGTCGCCAGGACCAGCGCCGACCATCCCAGCCCCAAAATCACCCCCACCGACGCCACACCAAGCGCATGGCCGAGCAGCACCCCCAGGCCATCCCGCCACAGCAGCCCGGCGGCAAGCAGCAGAATGGCCAGGGCGGGGGCGATGTTGCCGAACGGCAGGGGCACGGCCAGCACCAGTCCCTGCAGCACGATGGCGGCCTGGGCGACCATGGCGCCCCGGCCCTGGGCCAGCGGCGCCAGCCGGGACCGCGTCCGCCGCTCGACGCGCCGCATGAGGGGCACCAGCCGGCGCAGCGCCGCTTCGAGGATGGGCCGCGGCAGGGTCCGTCGCGACAGCGTCTCCGGCAATCCGCCCGGGCGGCCCCACAAGGCGGCGCCCGCCAGCCAGGCGATGGCCAGTCCGGTGAGCACCCCCAGGGGCAGGCCCGGCGAGGGCACCATGGCCAGGGCCGCCATCAGGATGACGCCCAGCGGGGTGGAGCGGTCGGCCAGATGGTCCACCACCTGGGCCATGGTCGGACCCGAACCGGCGCCCAGCCGCCTTAGACCGGCCAGACGGCGGACCGGAGAGGAGCCATGGGTCACCCGGCCCTCCCATCCTCGGGCACCGGCGGGGGGGCGTTCCGCGAGCGCCACAGGGACACCGCCACGCCGCCGCCGATCAGGCCGATGGTCACCGCCAGGGTCAGCGCCGGGTCGGGCTTGCCGTAGACTTGCGCCCAGAAGATCTTGCCGCCGATGAACACCAGGACCAGGGCCAGCGCGTATTTGAGATAGGTGAAGCGGTGGATCATGGCGGCCAGGGCGAAGTACAGCGCCCGAAGCCCCAGGATGGCGAAGATGTTCGAGGTGTAGACGATATAGGGATCGGTGGTGATGGCGAAGATGGCGGGAACGCTGTCCACCGCGAAGACGATGTCGGCCAGTTCCACCAGGATCAGGCAGAGGAAGAGCGGCGTCGCCCACCACACCGTCCGGCCGCCGCTACTGGCCTGGCGGACGAAGAAGTGGTGGCCGTGAAGCTCCGGCGTCACCCTGAGACGCTTGCGCAGGAAACGCAGCACCGGGTTGTCGGACAGGTCCCCCGGCGCATGGTCGGCCACCACCAGCATCTTGACGCCCGTGACCGCCAGGAAGGCGCCGAACAGCCACAAGATCCAGTCGAACCGCTCCACCAGGGCGGCGCCCAGGCCGATCATGATGCCGCGCAGCACGATCACCCCCAGCACGCCCCAGAACAGCACCCGGTGCTGGTGCCGCCTGGGCACGGCGAAATAGGAGAAGATCATGGAAATGACGAAGATGTTGTCGAGCGCCAGGCTCTTTTCCACGGCGAACCCGGTCAGGTAGTTGAGCCCCGGCTCGGCCCCCATGGTGAGCCAGATCCAGGCCCCGAACGCCAAGCCGACCGTGATGTAACCCAGGCTGAGGGCAAGGCTCTCGCCCACGCCGATCTCGCGCTCCTTGCGGTGCAGGACGCCCAGGTCCAGAACCAGCAGCAGCACGACCAGTCCCAGGAACACCAGCCACAGCCATGCCGCCTTGCCCAGAAACGAGACGGCCAGCCCGCCGAGAAGTATTTCCATGCCCCTCGTCCTCGCCCGTTACGGGGATCTTGCTTCCGCTTCGGTCAGGCAACGGGTCAGCGCCGCGCGAATTTCGGCCTCCGACACGCCGGAAGCCGCCAGCTCGGTACGCAGGCGGCCGATGACGTCCTCGTCGCCCGGTTCGTCGAAATCGGTGGCGACGACGCTGCGGGCGAATTCCTCGGCGGCGGCGCCGGACAGGCCAAGCCGTTCCGCGGCCCATAAACCCGCCATCTTGACGCCACGGGCCCGGGCCTTGAACGCCCGGTCATGGTCGTGGGCCAGTTTGCTGTCGTGAAGCGCCTTGTCCATGGGCATCGGTTTCTCCCTTGCGGATGATCGGCCCGGACGCATGGCCGGGCATTAGACTTGAGTTAAGACGCGAAGAGCCACAGCGGAAGTCCGCCGGCGGCTTAAACTTTGGTAAGTTCCGCTCCTTGTGCCGCCGCCGATATCGGATTCGTTGACTCGGCCCGGACGGCGACGCTATAAACTGAACTGAACGGTTTAGTTTTTGGACGCTGCCATGAAGAAGCCCATCGCCCTCGCCGCCGCCCTTGCCCTTGTCTCCGTCGCGGGATGGAGCGCCTATCGCTGGTCCCAGGACTGGCGGTGGATGGAAAGCACCGACGACGCCTATGTGGACGGCGACATCACCGCAATCTCGCCCAAGGTGGCGGGTCACGTGGTGGAGCTGGTGGCCCGGGACAACCGCCCGGTAGCCAAGGGCGACGTGCTGCTGCGCATCGATCCCCGCGACTACCGCGCCCGCGTGGAGGAGGCCACGGGACAGGTGAAGGCCCGCCTGGCCCAGCTGATCCAGATCGACGACAAGGTGGCGGTGCAAGAGGCGGTGGTCGCCCAGTCGGGGGCCTCCATCTCCGCCGCCCGGGCCGAGATGGTCCGCGCCAAGGCCGATTTCGAGCGCTCGCGGCGTCTGGTGCGCGAGGATTACGTCAGCCGCCAGCGCTTCGACGTCTCCCAGGCCGACGCGGCCCGCGCCGAGGCCGGCCTGACCGGTTCGGGCGCGGGGCTGCAGGCGGCACGCCGCCAGTTGACGGTGCTGGCCTCCGAGCGCCATGTCGCCCTGGCCCAACTGGAACAGGCCAAGGCCACCCTAAGCGTGGCCGAGACCGAACTGGAGGCCACCACCATCCGCGCGCCCTTGGACGGCGTGGTCGGCAACCGGGCGGTGCGCGACGGCCAGTACGTGCGGCCCGGCCAGCAGTTGCTGGCGGTGGTGCCGCTCGCCGACGTGTGGATCGACGCCAATTTCAAGGAAACCCAGATCGGCCGTATGAAGCCCGGCAACCGGGTGGAGATCAAGGTCGACGCCTTCCCCGGCGCGGTGATCGGCGGCCGGGTGGACAGCTTCGCCCCGGCGTCGGGCGCCAAGTTCAGCCTGCTGCCGCCCGAGAACGCCACCGGCAACTTCACCAAGGTGGTGCAGCGCATTCCCGTCCGCATCCGGGTGGATCATGACAATCCGCTGGCCGGCCAACTGCGCCCCGGCCTGTCGGTGGTGGTCAAGGTGGACACGCGGGAGTCCGACAAGTGACCTCGCCTGCCCCCATCAACCCCAACGACCGGGTGGTGACGGCCCGCGACTGGGTGGGCTTCATGGCCATGGTGGTGGGCATGTTCATGGCGATTCTGGACATCCAGATCGTCGCCAGCTCCATCGCCCAGATCCAGGCGGGCATCTCGGCCTCGGCCGAGGAGATCAGCTGGGTGCAGACCGCCTACCTGATCGCCGAGGTGGTGATGATCCCGCTGTCGGGCTGGCTGGCCCGGGTGGTGTCGACCCGCTATCTGTTCTTCGCCTCCTGCGTCACCTTCACGCTGGCCAGCGCCGCCTGCGCCGTGTCGTGGAGCATCGAATCCATGATCGCCTTCCGCGCCATCCAGGGCTTCTTAGGCGGCGCCATGATCCCCACGGTGTTCGCCTCCACCTACATCATCTTTCCGCCGCGCATGCAGGCCAGCATGTCGGTGGTGATCGGCCTGACCGCCACCATGGCGCCGACCATCGGCCCGACGCTGGGCGGCTGGCTGACCGAGACCTGGAGCTGGCATTGGCTGTTCCTGGTCAACGTGGTGCCCGGCGCGGCGGTCGCCACCCTGGTCTGGCTGTTCGGCCGCAAGGACAAGCCCCAGCTTCATATGCTGAAGGGCTTCGACATGGCGGGCATCGTCCTGGTGGCGGTGTTCCTGGGCGCGCTGCAATACGTGCTGGAGGAAGGCCCCGGCGACGACTGGTTCGAGGACCGCCGCATCGTGCTGGTGTCGCTGATCTCGGCCCTGGCCGGGCTGGGCTTCGTCTGGCGTGAGCTTTCGGCGAAGAACCCCGTCGTGGACCTGCGCGCCTTTTCCGACAGCAATTTCACGGTGGGCTGCCTCTATTCCTTCATCATCGGCATCGGGCTGTACGGCTCGGTCTACGTCATCCCGCTCTATCTCGGCCGCGTGCGGGGCTATTCCGCCCTGGAGATCGGGCTGACCATGATGGTCACCGGCGCCTTCCAGGCCCTGTCGGCGCCGCTGGCCGGCAACCTGGCCCGCCACATGGACCTGCGCTACATGCTGGGCCTGGGCCTTGCCCTGTTCGGCGGCGGGCTGTGGCTGAACAGCCATCTCACCTCGGAATGGGGCTATTGGGAAATGTTCCTGCCCCAGGCGGTGCGCGGCCTGTCGCTGATGTTCTGCTTCGTGCCCATCAACGCCGTGGCGCTGGGGCATCTGCCGGCCGACAAGGTGCAGAACGCGTCCGGCCTTTACAACCTGATGCGCAACTTAGGCGGCGCCATCGGGCTGGCCGCCATCAACACGGTGCTGACCCACCGGCTCGACCTTCATCTCGGCCGCCTGTCCGAGACCCTGACGGCGGCAAGGGGAACGGCGCAGCTCATGCTGGACGGCCTGTCGGCCCGCCTGACACCCCTGCTGGACGGGGGCGCGGAACGGGCGGCGATGAAGCTTTTGTCGCAGCTGGCCCGGCGCGAAGCCATGACCATGGCCTTCGGCGACACCCTGCTGCTAATGGGGGTGGTGTTCGCCCTGGGCCTATTGCTGCTGCCCCTGCTGCAGCCGGTCCGTCACCCCAGCGCGGGCGGCGGCGGACATTGAAATCGCCCTGATTGAAGAGAGACTTGACTGAACCGGTGGAATCAGATGCCGGTTCCATGCATGATTGCGCCCAAGGGAGTCGCCAGGACCGCCACAGAAGCGGCCGGCCGAACACGTCAATGGGGGAAGCAGTGCCCACCTCACGTAATACCGAATCCGCGCACGTCTTCGCCGTGCGCCTGATGCAGCATCTTGTCGTCCCCACCTTCGTGCTCAACGCCGAGCGCCGGGTAATCATCTGGAACAAGGCCTGCGAGCGCCTGACCGGCGTCGCCGCCCACGAGGTGATCGGCACCACCAACCACTGGCGGGCCTTCTACGACGAGGAGCGCTTCTGTCTGGCCGACCTGGTGGCGCTGGGCCGCCCCGAATCCATGGACGAGCTTTACGTCACCCATACCGAGCCCAGCGATTGTTCCCACGGCCTGCGGGCCGAGAACTGGTGCGTGATGCCCCAGGTCAAGAAGCGCCTGTACCTGGCGGTGGACGCCGGCCCCATCTTCGACGAGGACGGCAACCTGCTGGCGGTGGTCGAGACGCTGCGCGACCAGACCGAACAGAAGCTGGCCCAGATGGCACTGCAAAGCCTGGCGGTCAAGGACGGGCTGACCGGGCTGGCCAACCGCCGCTCCTTCGACGAGAAGCTGGAGGCCGAGTGGCTGCACAACCAGCGCGAAGGCACGTCCATGGCGATCCTGCTGGTCGATGTGGACCATTTCAAGCTCTACAACGACACCTACGGCCATCAGAAGGGCGATGCCTGCCTGAAGGCGGTGGCCAGCGCGCTCGGCGAGCAGGTGTTCCGCCCCTCGGATCTGGCGGCGCGCTACGGCGGCGAGGAATTCGCGGTGATCATGCCCAACACCGCCCTGGAAGGCGCCCTGCACGTGGCGGAGCGCATCAGGGACGCCGTCCACGCCCTGGGCATGCCCCACGGGGCCAGCCAGACCGCCGAATGCGTCACCCTGTCCATCGGCGCAGCCGCCTTCGTGCCCACCGAGGCTTGCCGGGCCGAGGATCTGGTGGCGGCGGCCGACGCGGCGCTCTACCGCGCCAAGCACCAGGGCCGCAACCGGGTGGTCAGCACCGACCGGGTCGAGGAACTGGCGGAAGCCTGAGGCCCCCTACCGTCATGGCCGTGCTTGACACGGCCATCCACGCGGCGCCGCTAAAACAGTAGTGGAAGCAATGAATTCGGCGGGACAGCGTGGATGCCCGGATCAAGTCCGGGCATGACGGAAAAACAATTAACCGCCCCGCGCCGCCTTGATGAAGGCCTGGATCTTCTCGACATCCTTGACGCCGGGCGCGCTTTCCACGCCGGACGAGACATCGACGCAGGGCGCGCCGCTGACGCGGATCGCCTCGGCCACGTTGGCAGGCGTGAGGCCGCCGGCCAGCATCCAGGGCAGACCCCATTTGCGGCCCGTCAGGATGGTCCAGTCGAAGCTGACGGCATTGCCGCCGGGCAACAGGGCACCCTTGGGCGGCTTGGCGTCGAACAGCAGGCGGTCGGCCACCGCCAGATAGGGCTCGGCGGCGGCAAGGTCGTCGGCCACCGATACCGACAGCACCTTCATCACCGGCAGGCCGTATTCCAGGCGGATGGCTTCCACCCGCTCCGGCGTCTCGTTCCCGTGCAGCTGCAGCAGGTCGAGCCGCACCCGGGTCAGTACCGAATCCAGGGTGGAATCGTCGGGATCGACGAAGAGGCCCACCTTGGTCACGTCGCCGGGGGTGAACTCCACCAGCTCGGCGGCGCGGTCGGGCGTGACGTTGCGGGGGCTCTTGGGAAAGAACACCAGCCCCACATAATCGGCGCCCCCCTCGATGGCGGCATCCATGGCCTCTTCGTCGGTGATGCCGCAGATCTTGACCTCGACCGGCATGGGTCGTCTCCCGTCGATACCTGCGTGTCACTGACGTGACCCGCCCTTGGAATTACCAGCCGCCATTGAGGCGGCGGCCAAGCGCGCTTAAGGCGCGCCCGGCGAGGGGCAATGATAATGCTAAAGCCCCAGTTCGGCCTTGATCCGGCCGGCGGCCTCGGCCGGGTCGGCGGCGCCGGTGATGGGCCGGCCGATCACCAGCACGTCGGCGCCCTTGGCGCGGGCCTCGGCGGGGGTGAGGAAGCGCTTCTGGTCGCCGGCCTCGCTCCAGGCGGGGCGGATGCCGGGGATCACCAGCTTGAAGTCGGGACCGCACAGCGCGCGCACCGCGTCCACTTCCAGGGGCGAGCAGACGATGCCGGCGGCGCCGCTTTCCTGGGCCAGCGCGGCCAGGCGCTTGACCTGGTCCAGCACCGGACGGTCGAAGCCCACCTGCTCGGCCCCGGCCTGGTCCAGGCTGGTCAGCACGGTCACCGCCACCACGGCGGGCGGCGCGACGCCTAAGCGGGCGGCCTCGTCATTGGCGGAGTCCACGGCGGCGCGGATCATGGCGGCACCACCCGAGGCGTGAATGGTGGTGATGGCGGCCTGAAGCCGGACCACGCCCTTCATGGCGGCGGCCACGGTGTTGGGAATGTCGTGCAGCTTGAGATCGACGAACAGCGGCATGCCGAGGCCCGTCACCGCCTCCATGCCGGCGGGGCCGTTGGCGGTGAAGTATTCCAGGCCCAGCTTGAAGCCGCCGACCAGCCCCTTCAGGCGTTCGGCAAGGGCGATGGCGCGGGCGGCCTCGGTGGTGTCGATGGCGACATAAACGGGATTGGTCACGGGAACGTCTACCTCAAGCTTGAGACTGGGTCTTGCGGGCGGCGTCCAGCTGACGCCGCAGGGAACCGGCGCGGAGCCGGGCCTTCAGCCCCGAGGCCCAGCCCAGCAGGAAACCGGCGGCAAGGCCCAGGGCCAGCGGCACCAGCACCGCCAGATAGGCGGGCAGCTCCACGCCGAAGGGCAGGGGCCACAGGTCGAAACGAATCTCCGCCCGGTTGGCGACGGCGAACACCGTCACCAGAACGGCCAGGGGCAGGCCGATTATCCAGGCGAGCAGCCTCACGAGCCGCCGCCGACGTTGAGCTTCTCGCGCAGTTGCTTGCCGGTCTTGAAGAAGGGAACCGCCTTGCCCTCCACCGACACGGTTTCACCGGTGCGCGGGTTGCGCCCCGTGCGCGGATCGCGCTTCTTCACCGAGAAGGCCCCGAAGCCGCGCAGCTCGACCCGGTCGCCCCGGGCCAGCGCCGAAGCGATCTCGTCGAAGATGGTGGTGACGATGCGCTCCACATCCCGTTGATAGAGATGGGGGTTGGCCTCGGCCAGACGGGCGATCAGCTCCGACTTGGTCATGGATTTCAAGTCCTTGGTTGTGCTTCAGGTTGAGGCCAGCATGCCCAACGCCCCCGGCGGCGTCAAGCAAGTCTCTGAGCCCGAACGATTTTTCAGCTCTTCGGCTCGTCCTCGGCCGGGGTGACCACCTCCCAGGTGGCTTCCTGCAGCCGGCAGGCGACGACGTCGCGGGAATAGGCGCCCGCCGGCTCGCCCGTCCGCTGCGCCGTCTGGGTCAGGCGCCGGCACCAGCGACCGCCGCCGTCGGTCCAGTCCTTGCCCTGCGGAGTGACCGCGCCCTCGAGGCCGCGCTCGGCCCAGCGGACATCCTTGCCGGTCTCGGCCGCCTCGATGGTGGCCGCCGACCACAGCCGGTTGGCGTGGGGATCGAACCAGCCGCCGATCACGTAGCCGGCCGCCGCGCCGGCCACGGCGCCCACCGGCGTGAAGGTCGACGCCAGATGGGGCGCGCCCAGCGCCGCCGCCCGCCCGATGCCGCCGCCGATGACGGCGCCGGCCCCGGTACCCCACACCTGGCCCTCGGTGGGGTTCTCGGCGCAGGCGACGAGCACGGCCAGGGTGCAAAGGGCGAAGGCGGTCTTGCGCATGGCTATAATCCTTCGTTGCGGAACGGGCGCGACAGCAGGGCGCGGATGGCCTCGTCCAGACTCTGGCCCTTGTTGATCACCGCGTCCACCGCCGCCGAGATGGGCATCTCGACACCCAGGCGTCCAGCCATGTCCACCACGGCCCCGGCGCTGTAGACGCCCTCGGTCACCGAATGGCGCTCGCCCAGGATGTCGGCCAGGGCCCGGCCCTCGCCCAGCGCGAAGCCCAGCGAGTAGTTGCGCGACTGGGTGGACGACGCGGTGAGGATCAGGTCGCCCAGACCCGACAGGCCCATCAGGGTCTCGGGCCGGCCGCCCTTGGCCATGGCCAGACGGGTCAGCTCGGCCAGTCCGCGGGTGATCAGGGCGGCGCGCGCGTTGTCGCCCAGGCCGCGGCCCTCGACGATACCGCAGGCGATGGCCAGCACGTTCTTCACCGCGCCGCCGATCTGGGCGCCCGCCAGGTCGTCGGACAGGTAGGGACGGAAGGTGGCGGTGCCCAGCGCGTCCACCAGCTTGCGGCCCAGCTCCGCATCGGCGCAGGCCAGGGTGATGGCGGTGGGCAGGCCCCTGGCCACCTCGATGGCGAAGGTGGGGCCCGACAGCACGGCGATGGGGGCGGACGGCAGTTCGGCGGCGACGGCGTCGGCCATCAGGGCGCAGGTGGCCAGTTCGATACCCTTGGAACAGATCACCGCCGGCACGCCGGCGCGCCAGTGAGGCGCCAGGGCGCGGGCCGCGACGCGCAGATGCTGGGCGGGCGACACCAGCAGCACCGCGTCGCAATCCGCCGCCTCGGCCAGGTCGCCGGTGGCGCGAAGGGCGGGGTCGAGATCGATTCCGGGCAGGAAGTCGGGATTGGCATGGCGGGCGTTGATGGCCTCGACCACCTCGGGCTCGCGGGCCCACAGCACCACGTCGCGCCCCGCCCGGCGGGCGGTCAACGCCAATGCCGTGCCCCAGGCCCCTCCGCCGATCACACCGATTCTGTTCATGGAAACCCCGCGATTGCCGTCACCCGGTTTACCGCGTCAGGCGTGCGGGAGCAAGCGGGAGGGCCGCGAAGCCCTCCCGGATCGTGATCAGGCCGCCTCGCCCTTGATCTTGGCGATGAAGCCGTTGATCTGGGCTTCCAGGTCGTCGGCGCGCCGGGCCAGGCTGGCGGCGGCGGCCGAGATGTCCTTGGCCTCCTGGTCGGTGGTCTCGGCGGTGTCCTTCACATAGGCCACCGCTTCCGACACCGAGGCGGTACCGGTGGCGGCCTCCTGGACATTGCGCGAGATTTCCATGGTCACCGCGTTCTGCTCCTCGACGGCGCCGGCCACGGCGGTGGAGGTTTCCTGGATGGTGCCGACGATCTGGGCGATCTCGCGGATGGCGGCGGCGGCACCTTCCGAGGCCAGCTGGATCTGGCTGACATGGGTGGAGATCTCTTCGGTGGCGCGCGCCGTCTGGTTGGCCAGCGTCTTGACCTCGTTGGCGACGACGGCGAAACCCTTGCCCGCCTCGCCGGCGCGGGCCGCCTCGATGGTGGCGTTCAGCGCCAGCAGGTTGGTCTGCGACGCAATGTCCTGGATCAGCGACAGCACGCTGCCGATCTGGGCGGCGGCGTTGCCGAGATCGCGCACGGTCTCGTCGGTGCGCTGGGCGGTGACCATGGCCTCGGACGAGATGGCGGTGGCCCGGGTGGTCTGCATGTTGATCTCGCCGAACGACGCGGCCAGCTCCTCGGCGGCGCCGGCCACCGACTGGACGTTGACCGAGGCCTCCTCGGCCGCCGCGGCCGAAGTCATGGCCTGGCTCACCGTCTGGGTGGCGTTGTTCATCAGGCGGTCCGAGCTTTGCTGCAGCTGGGTCGAGGCGGACGACACCTCCTGGACCAGGACGCGCACCTTCTGCTCGGCGAAGTCCAGCGCCTCGGCGTCGCGGCTCTTCATCAGGTCCAGCGAGGCGTTGATGATGCCGGCATAGCGCGAGAAATCGCCCCGAAGGCCGGTCTGGATGATCTTGCGGAAGTACTGGCGCTGGTTGGCGTGCTCCATGGCGGCCTGGGATTCGCGGCAATAGGCCTCGGTCAGATCCAGCAGGCGGTTGATGGAGCGCAGCATCACGGCCAGGTTGCCCGAGCCCCGGATATCCATGATGCGCACGCCGAGATTGCCGTTGGCGGCGGCCTGACAGACCTTCACCGCCTTCTCGATGCTGGCGTTGGTGCGCCCCAGGAACCTGATGGGCATCCAGGCGGCGACCGCCAGGATGGCGGCCACGCCGGCGGCGACCCAGTTCTGCAGGATCAGGGCGAGGATCGCCAGGGCGCCAGCGATGCCGACGGCGACCCAGGCGGCGCGGATGGCCTTAGAGACCGAGGACAAATTCTGCATAGGGCTTTCCTTCGCGCTTCAGCTGATCACCTAAGGCGGCGAATGCCGCCTCCATGCCCTGCTTGCGGTCCGCAGCGGCCGCTTCGATCTTCAACAGGCTCTGGTACAGGGGCTGAACCTTGGCCAACGCGTCGCGGCGGGGCACGCGGCGGTTGGAGTGGTAGCCGACGATCTTGCCGTCGGGGCCGAAATCCGGAGTGACGTGGGCCAGAACCCAGTAATGGTCGCCGTTCTTGGCCAGATTGACCACATAGGCGAACAGTTCCTTGCCCGAGGCGATGGTGTCCCACAGCAGCTTGAATACGCAGCGCGGCATGTCGGGATGGCGGATCAGGCTGTGCGGCTGGCCGATCAGTTCGGCCTCGGTGAAGCCGGAAACCGACAGGAAGACGTCGTTCACATAGGTGAGCCGCCCCGTGGTGTCGGTCTTGCTGACGATGATCTCGTCCTCGGCAAAGGTCCGTTCCCGCCCCGAGGGTTGAATACCCTTGCTTGCCATTCGACTCCCCTAACCTAACGACGTAGCCAAATCGGATTGAACCTGTAAATTGATATCAATCGGATAAGAACATTTCAACATACTCCGTGTAACCTCGTATGCCATTCGTTTAAAATTCATTTATTCGACGCCATTTGGCAGTTATGACAGCGCCGTGAATTTCGCCGTCCGCCGTCATCGCCGCATTGACCGCCGCCCCGCCTTCGGCGGATGAATCCGCACCGGGATAACCGGCCGGAGCGATCGGGATGACCCGTAGAATCGACGACCCACACATAACCGACGGCCTGACCATGGCGCTTCAGCCGGTGGTCGGGATTCATTCCGGGGATTGCCACGGCTACGAGGCCCTGCTGCGGGGAACCGAGGCGGCGGGCTTCGAATCGATCCAGGCCTTCTTCGACCACTGCCACGCCGCCGGCTGCCTGGCCGAGGTGGAGCTGGCGCTGCGCGACAAGGCGGTGGCGGCCTTCGCCAGCCTGGCCCACCACCCCCGGACCAAGCTGTTCCTCAACATCGACAACCGGGTCTTGAGCATCGAAGGCGATTCGGCGCGCCGCACCCGGGCCATCCTGGACCGCTACGGCGTGCCCGATTCGGCGGTGGTGTTCGAGATCTCCGAGCGTCACCCGCTGGAAGACGGCCTGGACGCCGTCGCCACCTTCCGCCACTTCAAGCGCCAGGGCTTCCGGCTGGCCATCGACGATTTCGGCACCGGCTTCTCGGGACTGCAACTGCTTTACTATTCCGAGCCCGACTACCTGAAGATCGACCGCTTCTTCGTGGCCGACATCGCCGCCGATTCCAAGAAGAAGGTGTTCCTGGCCCATATCGTCACCATCGCCCACCTGCTGGGTGCCGTGGTGGTGGCCGAGGGCGTCGAGACGGAGCGCGAGTTCCGCATCTGCAAGGAAATCGGCTGCGACATGGTCCAGGGCTGGCTGGTGCAGCGGCCGACCGTGCAATGGGCCGAGATGCTGTCCCACTACCCCGAGATAGAGCGCCTGGCCCGCCAGGACCGCCGGGCCGGCACGTCGGACCAGCGCATCATCGCCGACCAGATCGCCCGGCCCGAGCCGCTGGCCCTCGACACCCCCATGGAAAAGGTGTTCGAGCGCTTCCGCGCCGACAAGTCGGCCACCTTCTTTCCGGTGGTGGACGGCGCCGGCGCCCCGGTGGGCATCGTGCGCGACCAGGAACTGAAGGACTACACCTACTCCCCCTTCGGCCGCGAGCTGATCGCCAACAAATGCCTGGGCCGCTCGCTCAAGGATTTCGCCGTGCGCTGCCCCGTGGCCGACATCGCCGCCAAGGCCGAGCAGATCCTGGAGGCCTATTCGGCGGTGGAACGCACCGAAGGCATCCTGATCGTCGACGACATGCGCTATGTGGGCTTCCTGTCGGCGGATTCGCTTCTGCGCGTCATCAACGAGAAGAACCTGGCCACGGCCCGCGACCAGAACCCGCTGACCCGGCTGCCGGGCAACGCCCGCATCCTGTCCTGGGTGTGCGAGGCGCTGGAGAACCGCGCCCAGGCCTGCCTGCTGGCCTATTTCGATTTCGACAACTTCAAGCCGTTCAACGACAAGTACGGCTTCCGCTTGGGCGACCGCGCCATCTTAGTGTTCGGCGACCTGCTGGCCAAGGCCATGGCGGCGGCGGGCGGCTTCGCCGGGCATATCGGCGGCGACGACTTCTTCGCCGGCTTCTTAGGCGAATCGGCGGACAGCGCCGCCGACACCTGCCGCAAGCTGATCGCCGATTTCGCCCACGACGTGGAAAGCTTCTACGACGACGAGACAAGGGGAAGGGGCCATATCGTCGGCCAGGACCGCCTGGGCAACACGGTGCGCTTTCCTCTGATGACGGTCAGCTGCGTCGCCGTCCACCTGACGCCGGGATGCGGAACCTGCTCGTCGGACGACATTTCCCGCCTGCTGGCCGACCACAAGAAGGCCGCCAAACAGGCCGCCGACCATCTGGTCATCGTGCATCCCTGCCCAAACTGACACCAAGATGCGCGCCGCGCATCGCCCTCAGGCGCCGGGCGCCGCCACTGCACGCGAAGGCGTGCATCCCAGATAGTTTGCCGGCGAAGCCGGCGGGCGGCTTGGCTCCCGCGCCATAAGGCGCGCGGCCCCTTGGGCCTATCCAAACAAAAGCTCTCCTCAGGGGCGGCGCTTTCTGCTTTATTGGCGCCTTTCCGCCGCCCTAAGGTCACGAACTGAAGATGCAAAGCCTGAACACCTATCGCGCCGGTCCCGACGAACGCGGACATTTCGGCATCTTCGGCGGTCGCTACGTGGCCGAGACGCTGATGCCCCTCATCCTCGAGGTGGAGAAGGCTTACGCGGCGGCCAAGGCCGATCCCGTCTTCCAGGCCGAGTTCCGCTCGCTGCTGGCCCAGTATGTGGGCCGCCCCAATCCGCTGTATTTCGCCCGTCGCCTGACCCAGGCCTTCGGCGGCGCCAAGGTGTTCCTGAAGCGCGAGGACCTGAATCACACCGGGGCGCACAAGATCAACAACTGCATCGGCCAGATCCTGCTGGCCCGGCGCATGGGCAAGCAGCGCATCATCGCCGAGACCGGGGCCGGCCAGCACGGGGTGGCCACCGCCACCGTCTGCGCCCTGTTCGGCATGCAATGCGTCATCTACATGGGCGCCACCGACATCGAGCGGCAGATGCCCAACGTCTACCGCATGAAGCTGCTGGGCGCCGAAGTGAAGCCCGTCACCGCCGGCGCGGCGACCTTGAAGGACGCCATGAACGACGCGCTCAGGGACTGGGTCTCCAACGTCGCCGACACCTATTACCTGATCGGCACCGTGGCCGGGCCGCATCCGTACCCGGCCATGGTCCGCGACTTCCAGTCGGTGATCGGCGAGGAAGTGCGCGGCCAGATCATGGCCGCCGAGGGCCGCCTGCCCGATTCCCTGGTGGCCTGCATCGGCGGCGGCTCCAACGCCATGGGCCTGTTCCACCCCTTCCTCGACGACACCAGCGTGCGCATCATCGGCGTCGAAGCGGCCGGCCACGGCCTGGACAAGCTGCACGCCGCGTCCTTGACCGGCGGCAAGCCCGGCGTGCTGCACGGCAACCGCACCTACCTGCTGCAGGATGCCGACGGCCAGATCGCCGAGGCCCACTCCATCTCGGCGGGCCTGGACTATCCCGGCATCGGGCCCGAGCATTCCTGGCTGCACGAGACCGGCCGCGTGGAATACGTCTCCGTCACCGATGACGAGGCGGTGGCCGCCTTCCAGCAATGCACGCGGCTGGAGGGCATCATTCCGGCGCTGGAATCCAGCCACGCCATCGCTTACGCCGCCAAGCTGGCCCCCACCCTGCCCGCCGATCACCTGATGGTGGTCAACCTGTCGGGGCGCGGCGACAAGGACGTCAACACCATCGCCAAGGCGCTGGGCGACGTGCATCTTGGGGGGCTCGTCTGATGTCGCGTATCGCCAAGCGTTTCGAGAAGCTGAAGGCGGAGAACCGCGCCGCCCTGGTGACCTTCATCACCGCCGGCGACCCCGACCGCGCCACCAGCCAGGCCCTGCTCGACGGCATGCCGGCGGCCGGCGCCGACATCATCGAGCTGGGCATGCCCTTCACCGATCCCATGGCCGACGGCCCGGTGATCGAGCTGGCGGCGGGCCGTGCCTTGAAGGCCGGCGGCTCGCTCCGCCAGACCCTGGAGATGGTGGCCCAGTTCCGCAAGACCGATGCCGAGACGCCGATCATCCTGATGGGCTACTACAATCCCGTCTACGCCTGGGGTCCGGAGAAATTCGCCCGTGACGCCGCCGCCGCCGGGGTGGACGGGCTGATCATCGTCGACCTGCCGCCCGAGGAAGCCGACGAGCTGGTGCCCCACCTCAGGGCCAGCCACATCGACTTCATCGTGCTGACCACGCCCACCAGCGACGACAAGCGCCTGCCCGTGGTGCTGTCCAACGCGTCGGGCTTCGTCTACTACGTGTCCATCGCCGGAATCACCGGCACCGCGTCGGCGGCCCAATCGGCCATCGACGAGGCGGTTTCGCGCATCCGCCGCCACACCGATCTTCCGGTCTGCGTCGGCTTCGGCATCAAGGCCCCGGCCCAGGCGGCCGAAGTGGCCCGCATCGCCGACGGCGCCGTGGTGGGCTCGGCCATCGTTTCGGTTCTGGCCGACAATATCGGCAAGCCTTCCGCCGTCTCCGCCCCCCTGGCCCTGGTCAAGGACCTGGCCCAGGGCGTGCGCGGCGCCCGGAAGTAGGGTTTTGGGCCACAGATGAACACAGATAAACACAGATGAAGGATGATGACCTCAAGGACCCACTGACGGGGTGCATACTGTCGGCGGCTTTTGAGGTTGCCAACACGCTTGGACATGGTTTCCTGGAATCCGTTTACCAGAAGGCGCTGGCTCATGAGCTCGTCCTCGCCGGCTTGCCTGTCGAACGCGAAAAGGCCTTCAAGATAATTTACAAAGGGACCGAAATTGGTACCTATGTGGCCGACATGATCGTGGATGGCCGGGTCGTGGTCGAACTGAAAGCCGTTGAGGCCTTGGGTCCGGCACACACCGCCCAGTGCCTGAATTATCTGAAGGCTGGAGACGTCAAAGTCGGGCTGCTCATAAATTTCGGGCTCCCCCGCATCGAGTACCGGAGGCTGGTCCTGTGACGAGCCATCTGTGTTTATCTGTGTTCATCTGTGGCTGATTTCCTAGCCGCCGACCCAGGGAACTCATCATGAATTGGCTGACTAATCTCAACGAGACCCGCCGCTCACTCAAGGAGCGTCTGGTCGGACTGGTGGCGCCCAAGGAGGTCCCCGACAACCTGTGGCTCAAATGCCCGGGCTGCGGCCACATGATCTTCCACCGTGACCTGGAGAAGGCGCTGAACGTCTGCCAGCATTGCGGCCACCATCTGCGCCTGTCGGTGAAGAAGCGCCTCGGCATGCTGTTCGACGACGGCCAGTTCCAGCGCATCGAGCTGCCCAAGGTCGCCGACGACCCGCTGAAGTTCAAGGACCAGAAGCGCTATACCGACCGCCTGAAGGACACCCGCTCCAAGACCGGCGAGACCGACGCCATCGTCGTCGCCCACGGCCGCATGGGCGGCATGAACGTGGTGGCGGCCTGCTTCAACTTCGACTTCCAGGGCGGCTCCATGGGCATCGCCGTGGGCGAGGGCATCGTGGCGGCGGCCGAGCTGGCGGTGCTGCAGGACGCGCCCTTGATCGTCATCCCGGCCTCGGGCGGCGCCCGTATGCAGGAAGGCATCCTGTCGCTGATGCAGATGGCCAGGACCACCGTGGCGGTGGACAAGGTCAAGGAGAAGCGGCTGCCCTATATCGTGCTGCTGACCGACCCCACCACCGGCGGCGTCTCGGCCAGCTTCGCCATGCTGGGCGACATCGCCATCGCCGAGCCCGGCGCGGTGATCGGCTTCGCCGGCGCCCGCGTCATCGAAAGCACCATCCGCGAGAAGCTGCCCGAGGGCTTCCAGAAGGCGGAATACCTGCTGGAACACGGCATGGTCGACATGGTGGTGCCGCGCCGCGAGCTCCGCGCCACCATGATCCGCGTCCTGTCGCTCTTGCGCAATCGCGGCGCGGCCGGCGACCTGGTGGCGCTGCCCATCGACACCCCCGACAGCGTCGACCAGGACTGATCCGGGGAGAGCACGACTCTTCAGGACTGGAAATTCAACGTCCGATTCCTTATCCTAGGAAGATGGTAATACCGAGGCCCATGGCCTCGGTATTATTTTTTGAGCCCTGGGAACCGGACGTGCGGAAACAGATCACAAGGTTCGAGACGCTTTCGTCGCTGGCGACGCCCCCGCTGTTGCTGCTGGCGGCGGCGGCCGTTTGCGGTCTTGCCGTGCGGATCACTCCTCCGGGACAGCTGTTCGCCGATCCCAAGGATTACCTGCCGGTCCATTCCATCCTGGAACTGCTCAGCATCGCCGTGTCGTTGATGGTGTTCTCGCTCGGCTGGGCGGCGCGCCGGGCCGACAAGAGCCATCGCAACCTGATTTTAGGGCTGGCCGCCCTGGCGACGGCGGCCATGGACATGGCGCACACTTTCTCCTTTCCGGGCATGCCGGACCTTTTTTCGCCCAGCAGCACCGAGAAAGGCATCAATCTCTGGCTTCTCGGGCGGCTTGCAACGGCGGTCGGCCTGATCCTGGCGGTGACCACCGTCGAGCGGCAGTGGAGCGACGCCAAACGCCGCTGGTGGCTTGGCGCCATCGGTCTGCTGACGTCGGCATTGGTCCTGGCGGGCCTGTTCCGTCCGGATTGGTTCCCCCGGACCTTCATTCCCGGCAGTGGGCTGACCGGCTTGAAGATCGGCGCCGAATACGTTCTGGCCGCCGCCTATGTGACGGCGTCCAGCCTGCTCTGCCTGCAATTCCGGCGCTCGGGCGACCGCAATGACCTGAAGCTGGCCGGAGCGGCCTGGATTCTCGGCCTTACCGGCGTCCTGCTCACCCTCTACGCCGATACCGGCGACCTGTTCAATCTGGCCGGCCATGTGGGCAAGGCCTGCGCCTATATCCTGATCTATGACGCCCTGTTCGCCTCCGGCGTCCAGGCGCCCTACGACGCCCTGGCCCAGGAGCGAGCCCTGCTGCGCGCCCTGATGGATTCGGTGCCCGACCTGATCTTCTTCAAGGACGCCGAATCGCGCTATCTCGGCTACAACCGGGCCTTCGCCACCTATTGCGGCCGGCCCGAGACCGAGATGGTCGGCAAGACCGACAACGAATTCGCGCCCCCCGACATCGCCGCGTTCTATCGCGCCAAGGACCGCGAGGCCATGGCCGCCGGACGGCCCACCTGCAACGAGGAATGGATCGACTATCCCGACGGCAGGCGGGTGCTGCTGGAAACCGTCAAGGCGCCGGTCCACGACGACAAGGAAACGCTGCTGGGCATGGTCGGCATCAGCCGCGACATCACGGGGCGCAAAACGGCCGAGGAAAAGTTGCGCCGGGCCCATTACGACCTGGAGATGGTCACCGCCGTGGCCGCCCACGACCTGCAGGAACCGGCGCGGACCATCGCAAGCTTCCTGCAACTGCTGCAGATGCGCTACGGCGACCGGCTGGGCGAGGACGCCGACCAGTACATCGCCTATGCCGTCGAAGGCGCCCACCGCATGCGCGCCCAGTTGAGCGGCCTGTTGGACTACACCCTGATCGACCGCGGCGACCCGGTGTTCCCGACCGTGGAAACCGGCACCGTCCTGGCCGAGGCGCTGGAGAACCTGAAACCCTCCCTGGACGAGGCCAAGGCGGTGGTCGTCCGGGACTCCCTGCCCACGCTGAACGCCGACGCGGCGCAATTGCGGGCCCTGTTCCAGCATCTGCTCGGCAACGCCGTCAAGTTCCACCATCCCGAACGCAAGCCCGAGATCACGGTCAAGGCAAGCCGCCACGGCGATTACTGGGAGTTCTCGGTGTCCGACAACGGCATCGGCATCGATCAGGAGTACTGGGACAAGATTTTCATGGTGTTCCAGCGCCTCCATCCCCTGAACCGTTACGAGGGAACCGGGATTGGCCTTGCCATCTGCCGCAAGATCGTGGAACGTCACGGCGGCCGCATCCGCGTGGTGTCGGTCCCCGGCGAGGGCAGCACCTTCATCTTCACCCTGCCGGATCGCGCCTGACCCTTTTCGGCCCGAAAATGATCGATAGCATCCTCGACCGCCTGACACGGCTGCACCCCAAGGTCATCGACCTGTCGCTGGAGCGCGTTCTGCGCCTGCTCCAAGCACTCGGCAATCCCCAGGACAAACTGCCGCCGGTGATCCACGTGGCCGGCACCAACGGCAAGGGCTCGACGGTGGCGACGCTTCGCGCCCTGTTCGAGGCCGCCGGAATGCGGGCCCACGTCTACACCTCGCCCCATCTGGTGCGCTTCGCCGAACGCATCCGCATCGCGGGTCAATTGCCCACCGATCCCGAACTGCTGGCCCTGCTCGAAGAGGTGGAGGCGGCCAACGCCGGCAACCCCGTCACTTTCTTCGAGATCACCACGGCGGCCGCCTTCCTGGCCTTCGCCAGACAGCCCGCCGAAGTGTGCATCCTGGAGACCGGGCTGGGCGGACGCCTGGATGCCACCAATGTCGTCGAGCGCCCGGCGCTCACCATCATCACCCCCATCGCCATGGACCACGAGAGCTTCTTAGGGGGACGCATCGAGGCTATCGCCGCCGAGAAGGCCGGCATCATGAAGCGGGGCGTGGCCTGCGTGGTGGCCAAGCAGAGCCGCAAGGCGGCCAAGGTGCTGGACGCCCGCAGCAGCGAGATGGGCGTGCCGCTGATCAGGGAAGGCGAGCACTTCTTCGCCCGCACCTCGTCCGATGGCGGCCTGGCCTATCGCGGCCCGTCGGTGGAGTGGAGCCTGCCCGCCCCCGCCTTGGCCGGCGCCTTCCAGTACCGCAACGCCGCCCTGGCCCTGGCGGCGGTCGAGCGGCTGTCGCGCACCGCCCCGGCTCCGGTGTTTCCCGATTTCCCTGAAGGCTCGCTGGGCCTGGGGCTGCGCTCGGTGGAGTGGCCGGCCCGGCTTCAGCGCCTGACCAAAGGCCCGCTGGTGGACATGCTACCGGAAGGCTGGGAGCTGTGGCTGGACGGCGGCCACAATCCCCACGCCGCCGAGGCCATCGCCCAGCACGCCCGCTCGTGGCGGGACAAGCCGCTGATGGCGGTGTTCGGCATCCTGTCGACCAAGGACGTGGACGGTTATCTCGAGCCGCTGGCGGCGCGCTTCCATTCCTTGCGCGCCATCGCCATTCCCGGCGAGGCGGCGACGCTCGCGGCCGAGGACGGCGCGGCCGCCGCCACCCGCCACTTCTGCCTGGACGCCAAGCCCTCGGCATCGGTGGCGGCGGCCATCGCCGAACTGACCGCCGCGGGCACCGGTCCCGCCCGCATCCTGATCTGCGGCAGCCTTTACCTGGCCGGAACGGTGCTGGCGGAGAACGGCTGAGACAACCCGAACTGGGCCTCCAAGGCCGCGCGGGTCGCCGTCCACACCTGTTCCAGGGGTTCGGCGTGGCGGCGGACCTCGTCGGCGCGGCCGGCGCGGGCGGCATCCTCGATCAGGGCGGCGATCTCGGCGAGCGGCAGGCAGCCCGCCGTTCCCGCCATGCTTTTCAGGTCGTGGGCCGCCATATGCAGGCGCAGCATGTCCCCGGTCTCGTCGAGCAGGATCCGGCATGCCTCCTCGGCCTGGGTGACGAAGGTCGCCATCAGCCCCGCCACGCCCTCCGGCCCCAGATGGGCGGACAGCTCGGCGAAAGGGGCGCCTTCGCTGGCCACCAGGGGCGGCGCGGCCGCCGCCTCCACCGGCCGCCCGGCCAGCACGTCGGCGATGACCCGGAACAGCGCGTCCGGGTCCACCGGCTTGGCCACATGGGCGTTCATGCCGGCCTCGCGGCAACGCTCGGCGTCGCCCCGCATGGCGTTGGCGGTCAGCGCGATGACCGGCACCCGCCCGGCCGCCCCCGGCAGCGCCCGGATGCGGGCCGTCGCCTCCAGGCCGTCCATCACCGGCATCTGCATGTCCATCAGCACCACGTCGAATCCGCCCTGGCGGGCCAGTTCCACCGCCTCGACGCCGTTACCGGCCAGACTCACCCGGTGGAACGCCTTGGTCAGGTAGCCCAGCGCCACCTTCTGGTTGATGACGTTGTCCTCGGCCAGCAGCACCGACAGGGGCGGCAGCACCATGGCGCCCCGTGTGTCCACCGCGCCAAAAGCCGGAGCGGCGGTCGCCGGCAGGTCCAGGCGGAACCAGAACCGGCTGCCCAGGCCGGGCCGGCTTTCCACCCCGATCTCGCCGCCCTGCGCCTCCACCAGACGGCGGCAGATGGCCAGACCCAGGCCGGTGCCGCCGAACCGCCGGGTGATGGACGAATCCACCTGGGCGAAGGCATGGAACAGCCGTCCGATCTCGTCTTCGCCCATGCCGATGCCGGTGTCGCTCACCGAGAATTCCAGGCGTCCCGAACCGTCGTCGGCCCCGCCGATACGGACCAGCACATGGCCCGCATCGGTGAATTTGATCGCGTTGCCCACCAGATTGAGCAGAATCTGGCGCAGCCGCCCGCCGTCGCCTTCCACCCAATCGGGCACCCCAGCCGCGACGGCATGGGACAGCTTCACCCCTTTTTCCCGGGCGCGGGGCGCCAGCAGGCTTTCGATGCCGGCGATGATCCGGGCCGGGCTGAAGGGGGCGGCGTCGAACTCCATCCGCCCGGCCTCGACCTTGGACAGGTCCAGGATGTTGTCCAGAATGCCCAGCAACGCCTCGGCGGAATGGTGGACCATTTCCAGGCGCTCGCGCTCCTCGTCGGTCGGCTCGCCGTCGAGCAGCAGCCGCACCATGCCGAGGATGCCGTTCATGGGCGTGCGGATCTCGTGGCTCATCACCGCCAGGAACTCGCTCTTGGCCCTTGTGCCGGCCTCGGCCGCCTCCTTGGCCTCCAGCAGGGTGACGCGGGCCCGGCGCTCGCCTTCCACCAGCAGGTACTGCCGCCGCCCCATGCGCTCGAACTGGATGCGGGCGGTGGCGCCCACCAGATAGGCGACCAGGGTCATCATGGCGATGATGGCGATGTCGGCGGGCGCTTCGGGGATTTCGCGCAGCTCGGCCCAGGCCGCCAGACTGATCATCGGCGCCACGGCGCACAGCAGCGCCACCCGCCCGAACGGCCCCGGCGCGAACATGAACATGGACATGGCGATCAGCGGAAAGAACATGCCGCCGTGGCGGTCCAGCAGGGGATGGGCGAAGACCAGGGCGTTGAGGCAGAAGAAGACGTAGAGATGCAGATGCGCCACGGCGACCACCATGCGGGCGGAAACCGCCTGCGCCAGGGCGTGCAGCCCGATGGCCGTCACCGTGGCGATGGCCAGCCGGATGGTCAGGAAGGCGACCAGCCGGTCGCCGCCCAGCGACATCACGTCAAGTGGAGCAAAGGACAGGCTGGTCAGACTGGTGGCCAGAACGCAGAGATAGGCCCCGCCGCGCAAGCGCTGGCGTGAAAAATCGGCGAAGGAATCCTCGAGCTCCCGAGAATCGAACTCGCCGCGCCAGTTGATCCGTGCGTCCCCGCTCCCCATAACCTTAGGTTAAGTGTGTGATTGTACTTCCGTCAATACACCGAAACCCCGAGAAGCGGGGATGGCCGCAGCCATCCCCTTTCACGTTTACATCGGCTACTCGATGAATCGAGTAGCCGTAGGCCCCTCAGTCGCCGGGCGCTTCGCTCGGGCTCTCGCGCCATCAGGCGCGGCGCGCGGTCGCGCTTGCCTCGGACCCTGTGAACCGCAAGGCGGCTCACAGGGTCGTCGGTATTACTTCTTCCACCGCGCCGCCGCCTCGGCGACCCTTTTACCCAGGTGGGCGGCGGTCTTCCTGTCGGCCTCGGTGACGCCTTCCGGCCCCTGGTCGGCATTGGCCTGGGCCATGGCGCCGAGGAAGCTGCCCAGGCGGTTCAGATCCTCGACGCCGCCCTTGGAATTGTTGTTGCCGGGCAGCAGGTCCAGGCCCACCCAGACCATGCCGTGCTGGGCGGCGAAGATGGACAACTGGACCAGCGCGTTCAGCTTGTCGCCGCTCTGGCTGGCCGAGACGGTGAAGCCCGCCGCCACCTTGTCGGCCCAGCCGCGGCCGTACCATGTCTTGGAGCTCCACTCCATGAACTCTTTGAACTTGGCCGACACCGAGCCCATGTAGGTGGGCGAGCCGAAGACGATGGCGTCGGCGCCGTCCAGCAGGGCGGCCTTGGCCTCGGCCTCCTCGGCGGCGATCAGGTGCACCCGGGCCCCGGCCACCTGGCCCACCCCTTGGGCGACCGCCTCGGCAAGCGCCCTGGTGTGGCCGTAGCCGGAATGAAAGACGATAGCAATGGAAGTCATGATGCTCTCCTTGATGTAATGGTATCTGTTACTGTTACGTTTAACCTCAAAAAAATAGGGGGTTCTTACGCCTCGACCTTCAGGGCGCCTACCACCTCGGACAGCGTCGTGGTGGACAGCACCGCGTCGCGGGCGGCGTCGGCGCGCTCGATGACCCGCAGCAGCACCGACTGGATGTTGCGTCCCACCGGACAGGCCGGATTGGGCGGCTGGTTGTGCAGCGCCGGCTCGTCGTCCTCGTCCACCGCCCGGTGAATGTCGAGCAGCGAAATCCGGTCGGCGGGCCGCGCCAGCACCGATCCGCCCGTGCTGCCCCGCGTCGAGCTGACCAGCCCGGCCTTGGCCAGGGCCGACAGCAGCCGGCGCACCACCACCGGATTGGTGTTGACCGAGCCGGCGATCCATTCCGACGTGCAGGCCTGCCCCTCCATGGTGGCAAGGAGAGAGGCGATGTGGACGGCGACGGCAAAGCGGCAGTTTCTGGCCATGGAAAATATGTAACAAAGACCGTTCCTATTCGCAAGCCCAAATACAGCCCCCTCCTTTCCCGCATTGCCCGCCCTTGGTCGGGCGGCCTATGCTGTAATAAGGAGTTGATCAGCATGTGTAGCGATAAACCGCTCAATGTCGGCGAGGCCTTCGGCCGCGCCATGCAGGCCTGGGACGACGGCAACATCGCCGAGGCCCGGCGGCTGGCGCGCATCATCGTCGAGGCCCGCCCCGATTTCGGCGGAGCTCATTACCTGCTGGGCCTCGTCGCCCTGAACCAGGGCCAGGCCAAGCGGGCGACGGAGCACCTGACCCGGGCGGTGGCCGCCGACCCGAACCAGACGGTGCCGCGTCTGGCGCTGGGGCGCGCCCTGGAAGCCCAGGAAAACTTCAACAGCGCCATCCTGCATTACCGCGCCATCCTGTCCCAGGATTCCAACCACGCCGAGGCCAACGCCCGGCTGGCCGACCTGCTGGGCCGGCTGGGCCGCAACAAGGCCGAAGCGCTGGAGCATGCCCGCCGGGCGGTGGCCGCCGCGCCGCGCCATGCCGAGGCCCTGTGTACGCTGGGCACCCTGCTGCATCAGGACGGCAAGCACGCCGAGGCGGCCCAGATGCTGGAACGCGCCCTGGAGCTTCGCCCCGACTGGGCGGTGGCGCTGAACAATTACGGGCTGGTGCTGGGCGCGCTGGGCCAGCACGAGCGGGCGGTGGCGGTGTTGTCGGGCGCGGCCGACCTGCGCCGCGACCATGCCGGCACCAGGGCCAATCTGGCCGCCGCGCTGCGCGGGCTGGGCCGGCTGGACGACGCCCGGGTCCACGCCGAGCGTGCCACCAAGCTCAATTCCCGCGACCCGTCCGGCTGGCTGGAACTGGGTCTGGTCCGCCGCAGCCTGGGCATGCCCGAGGCCGCCGCCGCCGCCTTCGAGCGGGCGGTCACCGCCGCCCCCGATTCGGTCCATGCCCAGTATTGCCTGGCCGAGGAGCGTCTGGCGCTCGGCCAGAAGGAGCGCGCAGCCAAGCACTTCCGCCGCTGCCTGGAACTGGACCCCGAGGATCGCCACGGAGCCGCCCTCGGCCTGGCCCAGGCCGGAGCCGGCGACACCCCCGGCCGCGCCCCCGACGCCTATGTCCGCCAGCTGTTCGATGATTACGCCGAGAAGTTCGATTCCGCCCTGGTGGACAAGCTGGCCTACCGCGCCCCCGCCCTTCTGGCCCAGGCCCTGGACAAGGCTTTGGACGGCCGCAGGGGAATGGACGTGCTGGACGCCGGCTGCGGCACCGGGCTGGCCGCCCCGGTGCTGCGCCCCCTGGCCGCCCGCCTGGACGGCATCGACCTGTCGGGCGCCATGGTGGACAAGGCCCGCCAACGCGGCCTCTATGACGGACTGGAGGTGGGCGAACTGGTCGCCGGCCTCAAGCGCCGGCCGGGAGCCTACGATCTGGTGGTCGCCGCCGACGTTCTGGTCTATTTCGGCGACCTGAGCGAGATCATGGCCGCCACGGCGCGGTCCCTGCGGCCGGGCGGGATCTTCGCCTTCACGGTGGAGCGGGCCGAGGATTGCGCCTCCTACGTCCTGGGCGCCAAGAACCGCTATGCCCACGCCCCCGATTACGTCGAGGCGGCGGCCATGGAGAACGGCTTCGCCGTGGCCTCCCTGGAGCGCGCCTCCACCCGCCAGGAGGCGGGCGACGACGTCCCCGGCCTTGTGGTGGTGCTGCGGAGGAAATGACACCGGGGCTCCCGCCCCGCTCCCCGGTTGGAGGCAAGCCTCCAAACCACCCTTCAATTCATGAATAAAAGGGGGCTTGGGGCATCGCCCCAAATGGGTTCGGGCAATCGCCCGATCAGGCTGCGCCATCGGCCCAATTCTCAATGAGTTTCCCTCATGGGGATTTGGTATAAGCTCTGGCCAATTCTCATCGGGATTCTTGCCCCTCCATGTGCGGCTTCGCCGGCTTCCTCGACCTGACCCAACCCACCCCGGACCGGGACAAGGTGGTGCGCGCCATGGCCGCCACCCTGGTCCATCGCGGACCTGACGACGACGGCGCCTGGGTCGACGACGAAGCGGGCGTGGCGCTGGGGTTCCGCCGGCTGGCCATTCTCGACCTGTCGCCCCAGGGCCACCAGCCCATGGCGTCGCACGACGGGCGCTGGGTGATCAGCTTCAACGGCGAGATCTACAACCACGCCGCCTTGCGCGAACGGCTGGGCGGCGGCATCGCCTGGCGCGGCCATTCCGACACCGAGGTGCTGCTGGAGGCGGTTGCCGCCTGGGGCGTGGAGGCGGCGCTTTCCGCCTTCGACGGCATGTTCGCTTTCGCGCTGTGGGACCGCGACGAGCGCGTTCTCACCCTGGCCCGCGACCGCTTCGGCGAGAAGCCGCTGTATTGGAGCCGGTCGGGCGGCGCCTTGCTGTTCGGCTCGGAGCTGAAGGCGCTGGCCGCCCATCCTGGCTGGCAAGGCGGCATCGACCGCGACGCCCTGGCGCTGTTCATGCGGCTGGGCTGGATTCCGGCGCCCCACACCATCCATCCCGGCGTGTTCAAGCTGCCGCCCGGCCATGTGATGCGGGTGAAGGGCGGCGAGGTGACGCTCCAACCCTATTGGTCGGCCGCCCAATGCGCCGCCGGCCAGGAAGGGCGTTTCACCGGCACCGCCACCGAGGCTGCCGACCGGCTGGAGGATTTGCTGCGCGAGTCCATCTCCTTGCGCATGCAGGCCGACGTGCCGGTGGGCGTCTTCCTGTCGGGCGGCATCGATTCGTCCATCACCGCCGCCCTGATGCGGCAGATGTCGTCCGAGCCGGTCCATTCCTTCACCATCGGCTTCGACCAGTCGGGCCTGGATGAAAGCCCCCACGCCCGCGCCGTCGCCGATCACCTGGGCACCATCCACACCGAGGTGCGGATCAGCGACCGCGAGGCGCTGGACGTGGTGCCGCGCTTGGCCCGTCTTTACGACGAGCCCTTCGCCGACGCCGCCGCATTGCCCACCGCCCTGCTGGCCCAGGTGACGCGCAAAAGCGTCACGGTGGCCCTGTCGGGCGACGGCGCCGACGAGCTGTTCGGCGGCTACGGCATCTATCGCTCCATCCCCAGGGACTGGAAGGCCCTGCAAGGCCTGCCCGGCGGTGTGAAGAGCCTGGGTGCGGGGGCGGCCCGCCGCCTGGCGGGACCGGCGGAAGGGCTGGCCGCCCTGGCCGGGGGATTGCGCAAACGCCGCTCCCACCCCGGCTATCGCCTGGGGCGCGAGGCCGAGCGGCTGGAGGCCGGTACCCTGGCCGAACTGCTGGGCCTGCACTATTCCCGCTGGCGCGGCATGTCCGATCTGGTGCCCGGCGCCGGACGGGCCCAAAGCCTGTTCACCGCGCCGGGGCCTGCGGTCCGGGACGACGCCCTGGCCACCATGGTGCTGGATGCCATGGGCTATCTTCCCGACGATCTGTGCGTCAAGACCGACCGCGCCACCATGGGCGCCTCGCTCGAAGCGCGCCTGCCCTTCCTGGCGCTGGCCATCGCCGAATTCGCCTGGAGCCTGCCCACCGCGCTGAAGATCGAGGGCGACGTGGGCAAGGCGGTGCTGCGCAATGTCTTGTACCGCCACGTTCCCCGCCCCCTGGTGGACCGCCCCAAGATGGGCTTCGAGGTGCCGCTGCGCCGCTGGCTGAACGGCGAGTTGAGGGGCTGGGCCGACGACCTTCTGTCCGAGGACAGACTGCGCCGGCAGGGCTGGCTGAACGCGCCGCTGGTGGCCGGCTGCTGGCGCGAGCATCGCACCGGCGCCAAGAACTGGCAGAACGAAATCTGGCACGCCCTGATGTTCCAGGCCTGGCTGGAAGCCGTCACATCAAATCCGAATTGATAATTCGGATTTGATATTTCCCATTTATGCCCCTCGCCGGGCGCAATCCTCCGGATTGCTTGGCCGCGCCCGCAATGGGCGCTGGATACGGAATCCGAATTGATAATTCGGATTCCGTATCAATCCCTGAACGAATTGCGCTCGCGGGCCGCCTGGACGGCCGCCCGGTCGGCGGCCAGGATGCCGTCGATGCTCCCGTCCCGGCGCATGGCCGCCAGGGCTTCGGCCAATTTGGGAACCAGATGGGCGTGGCGGGCGTTGACGTAGTGGTAAAGCGGGGACATCGACACCGGCGGGCTCAGCGCCCGGACCGGCCCCAGTTTCAACTCGTCAACCAGCAGCCACACCGCCTCGCCCAGCACCGCCACCTGGCAATGCCCGGCCTTGACCATGCGCAGCGCCGCCCCGTTGGTGGAGACCAGTTCGCGGGTCATTCCCTGGGTGGCCGTCTCGCCCAGCTTGAAGCCCCGGACCACGCAGATGCTGTAGGGACGCAGGCTCTCCCAGCCGGTCACCGGAAAGGTCATCCCGGCGGTGAAGACGACGGAATCGAAGGTCAGGACCGGCTCGGGCACCCGGACCAGATGAGGATAGCGGGGCTCGAGCCCCGCCATGCGCATGGTGTCGCCGTCGGTGTCGCTGGTATCGGCCGAGATGATGGCGCGTTCGTTGGGGCGGATATCGGCCACCGCCTCCAGCCCGATGCGGCGATAGGCCTCGCGCACCACCTGGAAGCCCCTGATGCTGAGATGGTCGCCCTGAATCTGCGAGATGACGTGGAGATCGGCGGCGGCGGCCGGTCCCGCCGCCAGCCAGATGGCCAGGGCGAGGACGGCGGGCGCCGCCCATCTCATGGCCCGTACTCCGCCGGGTCGGACAGACCGGCCTCGGCGAAGCCCTTGAGGCGGAGCCGGCAGGAATCGCAATGGCCGCAGGCGCGGCCCTGGGCATCGGGGTCGTAGCAGGTGGACGTGATGGAATAATCCACCCCGAGATCGAGACCGCGCCGGATGATCTGGCCCTTGGTCAGGTCGATCAGCGGGGTGTGCAGCCGCAGCGGCGTTCCCTCCACCGCCGCCTTGGTGGCGAGGTTGGCCATGGCCTCGAACGCCTTGATGTAGTCGGGGCGGCAATCGGGATAGCCGGAATAGTCCACGGCGTTGACGCCGACGAAGATGTCGGCGGCGCCGATCACCTCGGCGAAGGCCAGCGCGAAGGACAGCATGATGGTGTTGCGCGCCGGCACGTAGGTGACCGGAATGCCCGCCGGGATCGCCTCGTCCAGGTCGCCCTTGGGCACCGCGATGTCCGACGTCAGCGCCGAGCCGCCGAACACCCGAAGATCGATGTCGGCGATGCGGTGGTCGCCCACCCCCATGGCGGCGGCCACCCGCTGGGCGGCACGGATTTCCACGGCGTGGCGCTGGCCGTAGCGGAAGGTCAGCGCGGCAGGTGCGAAGCCCTCGGCCTTGGCGATGGCCAGCACGGTGGCGGAATCGAGACCGCCGGAGAGCAGGACGACCGCCGGCTTCATGGTCTAGAGCGAGAAGTGCGAGGCGATGAAGGAATCGATCTCGGCCTCGCTCCAGCCCTTGGCCGCCAGATCGGAGCGGACCTTGAAGACGTCCACGTTGGGCCAGGTGTGGCAGCTTTCGATGGTGTGCTTGTCGGCGTCGACGATGCGGAAGTCGTAGGGGCGCTTCTCGCTTCGGAAGACGTCGTAGTACAGCACCTGGTCCACGTGGTTGTCGGGCAGGAAGGTCAGGATGCGCGGCTTGATCTCGTAAAGCTTTTCCGGCCCCGAGATGTCGGCGGACGCCGCGATGATCAGCTCGTCGCCCTTCTGGCAGGTGCGCGCCGCCGCGCCGTTCAGCACGCAGCAGCGCGAGCCCGGCTCGCCGAAGATGACGTAGGTGGAGATTCGCGCCGCCGAATTCTTGTTCCAGATGTCGACGAATTCCATGGGATAGATGCCGGCCATCTCGCACTGCTCGGGATCAAGGGTGATCGAGCCGTGGTAGTTGAGGTCGGCATTGGTGACGCGAATGCCATGCAGCTTCGCGCGGATGATCTTCATCATGGGGCACCGGAACAAACTTGCAGCATAGTGCAGTGACGTAAACGTACCGGGGCCCCTTCCGCAACACCTTATTGCGGTCAGGGGCGCGGATTCGGCGCTTGACGCCCCGATGCGCGCTGTCGTTTGCTGGGGCTCCCCAGTCGCTCAGTAGGATAATTCCGCCCATGTCCGCACCCGCCAAGCCCAGCGGCGAGCCCATCGCCGGCAAGCACCAGCTGGTCGAGTACCTGGAATCCGGGTGCAAGCCGAAGGACTCCTGGCGCATCGGAACCGAGCACGAAAAGTTCGGTTTTTGCGCCAAGGACCTCAAGCCGCTGCCCTATGACGGCGACAACGGCGTCAAGGCCATGCTGGACGGGCTGGCGGCGCTGGGCTGGGAGCCGGTGTTCGAGGGCGACAACGTCATCGCCCTGTTCGACCATTGCGGCGCCGCCATCAGCCTGGAGCCGGGCGGACAGCTGGAACTGTCGGGCGGCCTTCTGGAAAACATCCACCAGACCGCCGCCGAGGTCACCCACCACCTGGCCCAGGTCAAGCACGTGGCCCAGCGGCTGGGCATCGGCTTCCTGGGCGTCGGCTTCCAGCCCAAATGGGGCCGGGGCGACATTCCCTGGATGCCCAAGGGCCGCTACGTGATCATGCGCCGCTACATGCCCGAGGTGGGAACCAAGGGCCTGGACATGATGCTGCGCACCTGCACGGTGCAGGTGAACCTGGATTTCGCCTCGGAAGCCGACATGGTGAAGAAGCTGCGCGTCTCGCTGGCGCTGCAGCCCGTCGCCACCGCGCTGTTCGCCGCCTCGCCCTTCGTGGACGGCAAGCCCTCGGGCTTCGTCTCGGCCCGGGGCGACGTGTGGACCGACACCGACCGCTACCGCACCGGCGGCTTGGCCTTCGCCTTCGAGGACGGCATGGGCTTCGAGCGCTATGTGGACTGGATGCTGGACGTGCCTATGTACTTCGTCTACCGCGACGGCAAGTACATCGACGCGGCCGGGCAAAGCTTCCGCGACTTCATGGCGGGCAAGCTGCCCGCCTTCCCCGGCCAGCTGCCCACCATGGGCGACTGGGCCGACCACCTGACCACAGCCTTCCCCGACGTGCGCCTGAAGAAGTTCCTGGAGATGCGCGGCGCCGACGCCGGGCCGTGGCGGCGGCTGTGCGCCCTGCCCGCTTTGTGGACCGGGCTGCTCTACGACGATGCCGCCCTGGACGGCGCCTGGGAGCTGGTCAAGGACTGGACGGCGGAAGAGCGCGAGGCCTTGCGCGCCGCGGTGCCCGCACAAGGGTTGGCCGCCACCATCGGCGGACGGAGCGTGCGCGAGGTGGCGCAAGACGTGCTGGCCCTGGCCTCCAAGGGTTTGAAGGCCCGCAACCGCCTGAACGATTCGGGCCGCGACGAAAGCATCTATCTCGACCCCATCGAAGCGGTGGCGCAAAGCGGCAGGACCGCCGCCGAGGACATGCTGGAGGCCTATGCCACCCGCTGGCAGGGCTCGGTCGATCCCATCTTCCGCGAATACGCCTACTAAGGGCCCGCCGTGACCACCCTTTCGCGCCGCCGCCTGATCGCCGCCCTGGCCTCGGGCGGCGCGCTGCTGCTGTCCGGGACATCGCTGCGGGCCAGGGAGCTGTATCTGCGCCTCGCCGCCCCCCTGGCCGAGTTGGAATACCACAGCGGCGGCCGCCTGGGCGTAATGGTCAAGGACGTGGAGCGGGGCGAGACCGCCGGCCATCGTGCCGACGAACGCTTTGCCCTGTGCAGCACCGGCAAGGTGCCCACCGTCGCGGCGGCCCTGGCCCGCCACGACGCCGAGGGCGGTTGGCTGGAACGGCAGATCCCCGTCGCCGCCGCCGATCTGGTGTCGTGGTCGCCGGTGGTGGAACGGCGGGTGGGCGGCGTCATGACCGTCGCCGAGCTGTGCGAGGCCGCCCTGACCCAAAGCGACAATTCCGCCATGAACCTGCTGCTGCGCCTGTTGGGCGGACCGCAAGCGGTGACCGGGTATCTGCGCGGCCTGGGGGATGCCGAAACCCGCCTGGACCGCGTCGAGCCCGAGTTGAACGAGGCGGCATTGGGCGACGCGCGCGACACCACCACGCCGGCCGCCATGCTGGCCACCCTGGAGAAGCTGATGCTGGGCGACGCCCTGTCGCCCGCCGGACGCGCCCGGCTGGTGGGCTGGATGGCGGCCAACCGGACCGGTGACCGGCGGCTGCGGGCCAGCCTGCCGGAGGGCGCTTGGGCGGCGGAAAAGACCGGATCGGGCGAGCGCGGCAGCACCAACGACATCGGCGCCTTCCGCCTCGCCGGGCGGGGAGTGGTGCTGATCGCCGCCTATCTCACCGACACCACCTTGCCCGCCAACCGCCGCGATCTGGTGATCGCCGACGTGGCCCGCACCGTGGTCTATGCGCTGACCAATTGAGCGGCCTGAACTAGCCCCAGTAAGCCAGCCCGAGGATGGCGATCCCGAAGCCGATGCGGATGACGGCGAAGGGCGCGAAGGTGTTGCGCCCGACCCAGGCCATCATGGCGGCCAGGCCGACCAGGGAGACCAGCCCGGCCGTGACCATGGCCATGAGCAGGTCGCTGGAAAACACCAGTTGGGTGTGGTGGGCCAGCCCCCAGAAGGTCTTGATGCCGTGCCCCAGGATCAGGGGCATGGCCAGCAGCATGGAAAAGCGGATGGCCGCCTGGCGCTCCCAGCCCAGCAGGCGGGCGGCGGTGATGGTGATGCCGGTGCGCGACACGCCCGGCACCAGGGCGAAAATCTGCAGGACGCCCAGCCCGGCGGCGCTGAACCAGCCCATATGCTCGACCCGGCGCACGGTGACGCCCAGCTTGTCGCAAATCCACAGCAGCACACCGCCGGCGATCAGCACGATCGCCGCGCCGGTCGGCCCCACCAACCCGTGCGACCGCTCCAGCAACAGCCAGCCGGCGATGGCGGCGGGCACGGTGCCGACCAGGACATGCAGCAGCAGATAGGAGCCGTAATCCGGCTTGCCCTTGGCCAGACGCCACAACCCGACGTTCATGGCCCAGACGTCGCGCCAGAAATAGGCCATCAGCGCCAGCAGGGTGCCCGCATGGGCCGCCACCGACAGGGCCGACCGCCCTTCCGGTGTCCCGGCAAGATGGGGCAGCGCCGCCAGATAACCGGCAGCACCGAGAGGCAATACCTCTCCCAGCCCCTGAATCAGGGCCACGACCAGGACTTCCAGGAACGTCACTCGGGTGCCCCCCGTATGCGGCTGCCCCCTTATAGCACCGAGGCCCGCGACTCGGAAGGGAATCGGAAAGGTCCGAAACGGTACTATAATTTGACCCGCCTTCGCACATTCCTTTGAATGCAAATTCCGCTGTGGGCGGCCTATTTTGATTTAGGACATTAAAACTGACCTATTTAACCGATTTTCGTTGATCGGTCATGGTTTCTGACATATTTTTCCGCCCCGACCCCAGGGTTCGAGGATATGCCATGCCCCGCAAGATGCTGCAGTTCACCCATCTCCATCAGCGCCAGCCCGAAAAGCGCGGCCCTGCCGAACGTCGTAAGGATTTCGGCGAGATCAGCACCGCCTTCACCCCCGAGCGGGCCGGCGAGCAGGCGTCGCGCTGCGAGCAATGCGGCATTCCTTTCTGCTCCATCCACTGTCCGCTGGGCAACAACGTCCCCGACTGGCTGATGCTGGTGGCCCAGGACCGGTTGGAGGAGGCCTATGCCGTCTCGTCGGCCACCAACACCTTCCCCGAGATCTGCGGCCGCATCTGCCCCCAGGACCGCCTGTGCGAGGGCAATTGCGTGCTGGAGCAATCCACCCACGGCAACGTCACCATCGGGGCGGTGGAAAAGCACATCACCGAGACCGCCTTCGCCGAAGGATGGGTCAAGCCCATGCTGCCCGGCGCGGAATCAGGACGCTCGGTGGGCATCGTCGGCGGCGGCCCCGCCGGCCTCGCGGCGGCCGAGGCCCTGCGCCGCAAGGGCCATGCCGTCACCGTCTACGACCGCCACGACCGCATGGGCGGCCTCTTGATCTACGGCATTCCCGGCTTCAAGCTGGAAAAGGACGTGGTCGAGCGCCGCATCCGCCTGCTGACCGAGGCAGGGATCCGCTTCGAGACCGGAGTGGAGATCGGCAAGACCGTCTCCTTCGCCGAATTGCGTTCCCGCCACGACGCGGTTCTGATCGCCACCGGCGTCTACAAGGCCAAGCCGCTGGGCATCAGCGGCTCGGACCTGCCGGGCGTCCACGCCGCGCTGGATTATCTGATCGCCCAAAATCGCCGCGACCTGGGCGACAAGGTCGAAGGCCTCGACGCCAAGGGCCGCAACGTGGTGGTCATCGGCGGCGGCGACACCGCCATGGATTGCGTGCGCACCGCCATCCGCCAGGGCGCCAAGTCGGTGAAGTGCCTGTATCGCCGTGACCGGGCCAACATGCCCGGCTCCCAGCGCGAGGTGGCCCATGCCGAGGAGGAGGGCGTCGAGTTCGTCTGGATGGCCGCCCCCGAAGCCGTCACCGGCAAGGGCAAGGCCGAGGGCGTCAAGGCCGTGCGCATGCATCTGGGCATGCCCGATTCCTCGGGCCGCCAGAGCCCGGTGGCCATCGAAGGCTCGGGCTTCACGCTTCCCGCCGACATGGTCATCGCCGCGCTGGGCTTCGACCCGGAGGACATGCCCGCCCTGTTCGGGGCCTCCGACCTCAAGGTCTCCAAATGGGGCACCGTCGAGGCCGATTCCGCCCTGATGACCAGCCTGGACGGCGTCTTCGCCGCCGGCGACATCGTGCGCGGCGCCTCGCTGGTGGTCTGGGCCATCAAGGACGGCCGCGACGCCGCCGAGGCCATTCACCGCTACGTCAGCGCCAAGTCCGCCCAGGCGGCGGAGTAACGAATTTCTTCGTCATGGCCGGGCTTGACCCGACCATCCATGGACCCCCGGATCAAGTCCGGGGGTGACGAGATCGAAAAGTTGAAGGAGAGCACCATGTCCCGGAATCACGGCGAGCAATTCGTTGCCGAGTATCTGGAGAACGCCGCCAAGCTGGAATCCGCAGGCATCGACACCCGCCCGCATGACGCCTGCGGCGTCGGCATGGTGGCGGCGCTGGACGGCAAGCCCCGGCGCGACGTGGTCGAGGCCGGCATCCAGGCGCTGTCGGTGCTGTTCCACCGTGGCGCGGTGGACGCCGACGGCAAGACCGGCGACGGTGCCGGCATCCACGTGGAGATCCCCCAGGACTTCTTCAAGGACCACGTGGCCCGCACCGGCCATGCCGTGGCCGCCGGCCGCCTGGCGGTGGGCCAGGTGTTCCTGCCCAAGACCGATCTGGGGGCACAGGAAAGCTGCCGCTGCATCGTCGAGACCGAGATCCTGAACTTCGGCTATTCCATCTATGGCTGGCGTCAGGTGCCCGTCGACGTGTCGATCATCGGCGAGAAGGCCAACGCGACCCGGCCCGAGATCGAGCAGATCATGATCGCCAACACGCTGGGCACGCCCGAGGAACGCTTCGAGGCCGACCTGTTCGTCATCCGCCGGCGCATCGAGAAGCGGGTTCTGGCCAGCCACATCACCGACTTCTACATCTGCTCGCTGTCGTGCCGCTCGATCATCTACAAGGGCATGTTCCTGGCCGAGCAGCTGACCAGCTTCTATCCCGACCTGCTGGACGAGCGCTTCGTCTCGCGCTTCGCCATCTATCACCAGCGCTATTCCACCAACACCTTCCCCACCTGGCGTCTGGCCCAGCCCTTCCGCATGCTGGCCCATAACGGCGAGATCAACACGCTGACGGGCAACATCAACTGGATGAAGGCCCACGAGCCGCGCATGGAGCACGAGGTGTTCGGCGCCTCCATGGACGATGTGAAGCCCATCGTCCAGCCGGGCGGCTCGGATTCCGCCGCACTCGACAACGTCTTCGAGGTGATGTGCCGCGCCGGGCGCCCCGCGCCGCTGGTCAAGCAGATGCTGATCCCCGAGAGCCTGGGCTCCAACGCCCTGATGCCGGAAGCGCACCGCACCTTCTTCGGCTACTGCAATTCGGTGATCGAGCCGTGGGACGGCCCGGCCGCCATCTGCGCCACCGACGGCCAATGGGCGGTGGCGGGCGTCGACCGCAACGGCCTTCGCCCCATGCGCTTCACCATCACCAAGACCGGCCTGCTGATTCTGGGCTCCGAGACCGGCATGGTGAAGGTCAAGGATTGCGACGTGGTGGAAAAGGGCCGCGTCGGACCGGGGCAATCCATCGCCATCGACCTCGACGCCGGCAAGTTCTACCGTGACGGCGAGATCAAGGACCTTTTGTCGTCGCGCCGCAACTACTCCGCCTGGGTCAAGCGCATCACCGAACTGGATTCCCTGGTGCGGACCGGCGCGCCCGAGCCGGCCGAGCTGTCCTCGGACGAGCTGAAGCGCCGTCAGGCCGCCTATGGCATGACCATGGAAGACATGGAGCTGATCCTCCACCCCATGGTCGAGGACGCCAAGGAGGCGGTGGGCTCCATGGGCGACGACACGCCCTTGGCGGTGCTGTCGGCGGGCTATCGCGGCCTGCACCACTTCTTCAAGCAGAACTTCAGCCAGGTCACCAATCCGCCCATCGATTCCCTTCGCGAGTCCCGCGTGATGTCGCTTCGCACCCGGCTGGGCAATCTGGGCAACATCCTCGACGAGGATGAGAGCCAGTGCGACCTGCTGCAGTTGGAAAGCCCGGTGCTGTCCAACGCCGAATTCGCCGCCATGCGCAAATACATGGGTGAGGCGGCGGCCTCCATCGACTGCACCTTCGACCCCAAGGGCGGCATCGAGGCGCTGCGCGACGCCCTGGCCCGCGTGCGCCGCGAATCGGAAGAGGCGGTCAGGGGCGGCTGCACCCACCTGATCCTCACCGACGAGGGCGTGGGCGAAGCCAAAGCCGCCATCCCCATGATCCTGGCCGCCGGCGGCGTCCATTCCCATCTGGTGCGGCTAAGCTTGCGCACCTGGACCTCGCTCAACGTGCGCTCGGGTGAGTGCCTGGACGTGCATTACTTCGCCGTGCTGATCGGCGTCGGCGCCACCACGGTCAACGCCTATCTGGCCCAGGAAGCCATCGCGGAACGCCAGCGCCGGGGCCTGTTCGGCTCCATGCCGCTCGAGGAATGCGTGCGGCGCTACAAGTACGCCCTGGACCAGGGCCTGTTGAAGATCATGGCCAAGATGGGCATCTCCATCGTCAGCTCCTATCGCGGCGGCTACAATTTCGAGGCGGTGGGCCTGTCGCGCACCCTGGTGGCCGAGTTCTTCCCCGGCATGACCAGCCGCATCTCCGGCATCGGCCTGGTTGGCATCCAGAAGAAGACGGTGGAACAGCACGCCACCGGCTTCGGCGGCTCGGTTCCCGCTTTGCCCATCGGCGGCTTCTACCGCATGCGCCGCGGCTCCGAGGCCCATTCCTTCGACGGCAGCCTGATCCACCTGCTGCAGATGGCGGTGGCCACCGATTCCTACGCCACCTACAAGAAGTACTCGGACGGCATGCGCAAGCTGCCGCCCATCACCATCCGCGACCTTCTTGATCTCAAGCCCGCCGGCGCCCCCATCAGCCTGGACGAGGTGGAAAGCATCACCGAGATCAGGAAGCGCTTCCTTACCCCCGGCATGAGCCTGGGCGCCCTGAGCCCAGAGGCCCACGGCACGCTCAACATCGCCATGAACCGCATCGGCGCCAAGTCGGTGTCGGGCGAGGGCGGCGAGGACCGCGAGCGCTATCGCCCGCGCCCCAACGGCGACAACGCCAATTCGGCGGTGAAGCAGATCGCGAGCGGCCGGTTCGGCGTCACCGCCGAATACCTCAACATGTGCCGCGAGATCGAGATCAAGGTGGCCCAGGGCGCCAAACCCGGCGAGGGCGGCCAGCTGCCCGGCTTCAAGGTGACGGTGGAGATCGCCAAGCTGCGCCACGCCACCCCCGGCGTCATGCTGATCAGCCCGCCGCCCCACCACGACATCTATTCCATCGAGGACCTGGCCCAGCTGATCTACGATCTGAAGCAGATCAACCCCCATGCCCGCGTCACGGTGAAGCTGGTCTCGCGGTCCGGCATCGGCACCGTGGCGGCCGGCGTGGCCAAGGCCAAGGCCGACACCATCCTGGTCTCCGGCCATGTGGGCGGCACGGGCGCCTCGCCCCAGACCTCCATCAAGTTCGCCGGCCTGCCCTGGGAACTGGGGCTGTCCGAGGCCCATCAGGTGCTGACGCTCAACCGTCTGCGCCACCGGGTGAAGCTCAGGACCGACGGCGGCCTGAAGACCGGGCGCGACATCGTCATCGCCGCCATGCTGGGCGCCGAGGAATTCGGCATCGGCACCTCGTCCCTGGTGGCCATGGGCTGCATCATGGTCCGTCAGTGCCATTCCAACACCTGCCCGGTGGGCGTCTGCACCCAGGACCTGTCCTTGCGCGAAAAGTTCACCGGTTCGCCGGAGAAGGTGGTCAACCTGTTCAGCTTCATCGCCGAGGAGGTGCGCGAAATCCTGGCCAGCCTCGGCGTACGCAGCCTCTCCGAGGTCATCGGCCGCGCCGATCTGCTGCACCAGGTCAGCCGCGGCGCCAGCCACCTGGACGACCTGGACCTGAACCCGCTGCTGGCCCAGGCCGACACCGGCGGCTTCCCGCGCTATTGCGTCGAGGACAAGAGCCAGGAGGTCCCCGACACCCTGGACGCCCAGATGATCATCGACGCCAAGCCCGCGCTGGAAGACGGCGAGAAGATGCAGCTGGACTACAATGTCCGCAACGTCCAGCGCGCCATCGGCACCAAACTCAGCCACAAGATCTTCAAGCGCCACGGCATGACCGGGCTGGCCCCCGGCCACGTCACCGTGCGCCTGCGCGGCTCGGCGGGGCAAAGCCTGGGGGCCTTCGCGGTGCAGGGCCTGACCCTGGAAGTGTTCGGCGATTCCAACGATTACGTCGGCAAGGGCCTGTCGGGCGGCACCATCATCGTGCGCCCGCCGGTGGCCTCCAATCTCAAGAGCAACCTCAACACCATTATCGGCAACACGGTGCTGTACGGCGCCACCGCCGGCAAGCTGTTCGCCGCCGGCCAGGCGGGCGAGCGCTTCGCCGTGCGCAACTCGGGCGCCGAGACGGTGATCGAGGGCTGCGGCTCCAACGGCTGCGAATACATGACCGGCGGCACCGCCGTGATCTTAGGGCCCGTCGGCGCCAATTTCGCCGCCGGCATGACCGGGGGCATGGCCTTCGTCTACGATGCCGACGGCAGCTTCGCGCGTCGCGTCAATCCCGAAAGCGTCATCTGGCAACGCCTCGAGACGCCCCATTGGGAAGGCGTGCTGAAGGCGTTGGTGCAGGAACACGCCGCCGTCACCGGCTCGGCCTGGGCGGAATCGCTGCTGGCCGACTGGGACCGCGAAGTGCCGCGCTTCTGGCAGGTTATCCCGAAGGAAATGCTGTCCCGCCTCACCCATCCGGTGGGCCGCGACCGCATCGCCGCCGCCGAATAACCGGAAGCATAATAAGGCCTAGCCGGAGAGAGGGCTCCCCTCCTCCGGCCGGACCGCCCCACTACCCGTTTCCCCCCTCAACATCGCGGGCTTGCCGAGGCACTCTTTAAGGAAGGGTGAATTCGGGGAAGACGGAGATGATCGCGATCTGGGACACTCGGTTTTCAGTGGGGAATGCCCTGGCCGATGCAGAGCATCGGCAGGTGATCAGCATCCTCAATGAAATCGACGTGGCCTGCCGGGTCGGCGCTCCGCCCGAGGTGATGGGAAAGGCGCTGGAATCCCTGGCGCAAAGCATCGACGCCCACTTCGCCCACGACACGCCGCCGCGCAGTGACCACCTCGCCATCGCCGCCTCGGCCCGCCGCCTGCTCGAAGCCTGGCGCAGCGGCACCCCCAACGCCCTGGAACGCCGCGTCCTGGTCAACCTGGCCCGGCGCTGGATCGACCACATGGGCCGCCAGGAAGCCGCCCAGCCCTCCCAGCGCATGGCCGGCTGACCTCGGACTTCTTACGGACAAATCTTCGGGAAAGCGTTGGAGCGGGTGAAGGGAATCAAACCCTCATCGTAAGCTTGGGAAGCACTAAATTTTATCTAGCAACTATATGTAATATAACAATATATAAAATCAGCAGCCCTTATATGTAAGGCCATATGTAAGCTAAATCAATCCTCCCACTCACCCTCGGTGCCCAAAAATTCCGCATCCGTAGAGGAGTAGTGAGCTTGGCGGTGAAGATGAAGATTAATGCGAGCAGAGACCCAAAATCCGGCGTATTTCCGCTTTTCGAGCAGACCGTCAGCCGCCTCCCTGATCATATTGGCGCCGTAGATATCCAATTCCTCGACCCAATCGGTGGTGGCCATGATCTTGTTCGCCGCAGCCTGAAATCCGTGAGCTTCCGGAAGGCCGCCTTTCTGACGATTTGAGGGCCAGCGATTTCGAGCAGCATAGTCAATCCGGGGGTACCCCTTCCCCCCTTTCTCTTCGTCCGCACGCGTCCTTGCCGAACCATAGTCGGAGTAGAAGAGGTTAACAGCACCCGGACCAAGTATCCGTTCAAACTCGTGATGAAGTATACGTTCCTTGATTGGATAGCGGATAATTTCCTCTGCAACCCCCTTAAGCTCAAGCGGAAAGCTGGTTGCAGAAATCGCAACGTTAACCCGCCTATTACCGGCAGCCGCAATAAGAGTGCGAACAAGTCCCGCCGCCATAGCGGCAGGGGCCAGAGGTTCATCAATGTGTTCCAGATCAACCACAATCAGGAGGTGATCGAGCTTATTTCGGCGAGCCAAATATTGGATTGCCGGCGCCGCTGTCATGCCGACACCTTGATGGCGCGAAGACCTTATGCGGAGAACCATGCCTCGCCCCAAATCTGCAAAATCTTCCACCTGGGCCAGCAAGTCCGCCGCCGACCCAAAGCGAAGAACAGGGATCATATCGGGGTTTTCGCGGATAAACTGGCGCCAAGCTAGAAAGCCACCGGCTGCCCCCGATAATTCGCGAAAAACCTTATGAACCTCCTCCATCTCGACGGCAGGAAGCTCAAGCCCAATCTTGTCACCGATATCTGCGATAAAGACCTCTCCAACCCCATTCAAGCCCGTTCTAACTTTATCAAGAGTGTTCTGGAACCTCTTCGCATTGGGCACCCGTGCGAGCGGAATGATGGGCATTAGATAGGCGCTATCGCCTTTGGGGAGCTGGCTGAAACCTTTCAGGTCCGCCCCCATCGCATGGAGCAGAGGAAAATATCGTCGTTTATCGGAAGACCACGGGAACAATTCCACCCCCAATCGCCTGATGCGATTAGAAGTTTACGGGCGACAACAACCTAAGGAAAGCTGTTTTACGCGGGAAGCCCCAGACGAATCGACATTGCCGCCTCAGATACCTCGAAAGCCTGGGACAAGGCCTCAGGATCGCGAGTGCCGTGTGCCGTAGCTTTATGCACAAGGTGCCATGGCATGAGAATATCCGCCGCCAAACGATTAGCCTCACGCTCGACAGAGTCTGATTGTGTGCTTCTATAAAATGTGTCATCGGTAAGCCCTAGACCAATCCTATCGCGATGTAGCAAATAGTGGGCGATTTCATGGGCTACAGTAAATCTTTGACGTACTTTTGCGTGCCTCCTATTTACACGGATAACCCACTTCCCCTCTTCACTCCTTAATGATCCCGAAATTTCATCCGACATATCAACTTCACGAACGGTAAGGCCTAAGTCGCGAGCGAGCGCACCCACCTTAACCGGGTAGATTTGCTGATGCCGCTTGACGATCTCTTCCTCGCGAGGGTCCAGCCACATGTCAGTCACTCCAATCCTTCTCCGATCCCTTGGGCTCTTGCTCTGTTGGCGCCGCGATCCCCTCCTCGACGGCTCTTAGTGCCCCACGCTTTTCCAGTTGTTCGTTAATGATATTTCCGAGCTGACGTTCAAACTCCTCCGAGTGTAGATACCTATCGACAGCCTTGACGCTTCGAGATTCGGCACCTTTCTGAATCTGCTGATACCCCCATAAGGCAGCTACCGCTATTAACGACCCAAGAGCGGCAAGAACTATGGTCGCCACCCCCAATAATATGGTAACAAAATCCGTCCAATTCCAGCCCTCAGATGGGTGCTGTATATTCCTTGATGAAAATAAATAAATCAGACCTATTGCCAAAAAGACATTTATGACGCTGACAAATCGCCCAAGCCATTTGGGCAGAATGCTGAAGAATGTTTCCTGCTCAGCCTTTTCCATTTCTCAACCCTAGTTGAAACTTAGAACAAGCCCTGTTGGTCTGAGCGTGACCTAGGAGTGCAGCGGATAAAGTCTTCACGCCACTAGCATAACCGCGCTCTATTGCCAAACGCTAATATCGTGCAATGGGCGAAATTCGGACTAGCTGGATAGCTACGTCATTTCTAGAATGAAACGAGAACGAGCCCCTTGTCAAGCCACTGACCGAAGCGCCGAGGATGCCTTTGAGAGATCCTTAGGCACTGCAAAAAGAAGGGGGTATCGGGGGCAGACTCGAATTTCCCGCTTCCTACCCTAACGTCTCCTCGACGACCTTTGGGTTCCTCTCCAGCATGGCCAGCAGCACCCGAGCCGGGCCTTCTGGGGTGCGCCGCCCCTGCTCCCAGTTGCGCAGAGTCGCCGGCGACACGCCGATGCGGCGCGAGAAGGCGGCCTGGGACAGGCCGGTGCGGTGGCGGATGGTCGAGACGTCCACCTGGGCGGGGACGTGCACCACCAAATCCGGCACCACCTTGCCCTTGGCGTGGTCCAGGGCCTCGGTCAGGCCTTGGATGATCCGTTCGGCTGCGTTGCCCATCATTCTTGTCCTTTCCGCCAGTACTGGCCGATAGAAGCAGTCAGCGCCTTGAAGCCGGCGATCTCAGCCGCCGTGAAGTTGGCCCGGTCGCCCTTGCTCAACAGCGCCGGCAGATAGACCGGCGCATGCGGGGCGATATAGGCCAGCATCACCCGGTAGCCGCCGCTCTTGCCCTTGCCGCGTCCAGCGACCCTGATCTTGCGCACCCCGCCCGAGCCACGAATCTCGACACCCTGGCGGGGATCGGTCGCCACGCTATCGACAATCGCCTTACGCTCCTCCTCCGTCATGCCGGCGGCGGCGCAGTCCTTGAGGTATTGCGGCGTCTCGGCGACGGCATGCCGGGGGCGCTCATGCCCGAACTATACGCCAATGGCGCAGTCATCATCCAGCTTGTCGGTAGGGCGGGCGGCGGGATCGCGCGTCACCTTCGCCGCACAGCCAGTCTCAGCGCGTCACTTCGCCGGTCGCCAAGTCGGTGATCTCGACGATACGGCCCCGCCGGTCGAAGGTAAGGAGACTGTTGCCGGTATTCAGGCGGTGCCAGCCATTGCGTCTTTCCGTCATCACCCGGACAGTGTCGTGCATGTTGGTGCTTCCCAAACGGACCCAGCGCCCGTTCTGGCGATGCAGGATGAAGGTGTCGCACCCAGCCGTGCCGCACCAGCCTGAATCGGCAATCATCAGGAGGCGCTCGGCCACGCCGTCGCCGTTCAGGTCGGTGGTGGCGATGCGGATGCGGTTCTCGTCCACCGCCTTGCGCCAGAAGGTAGGCGTTTCGTCATCCTTGGCGTTGCGGCTCAGCCAGTCGCGGGCGAAGCTGCGCTCGGCCTCGTCGGCCAGCGGCCGGAAGGCCACGTCCTGGCCGGGCGCCTCGGCGGCTCGGCCAGTGAACGGCAGCGTCAACATCACCATCAGCAGGAATAGAGCCAGCCTGTGCGCCATCTTGCGTCCCTCGCGGCCTACCAGTTGCCGCGAGTGTAGGGGACCTTCTCGAAATCCCGCAACCGCTTCTCGATCTGCTTGTCTCGAGCACGATCCTCGGGGGCGGCGGCCTTGCGGCCATTGACACGACGCCGAATGTAATTGGCCGTGGCCCCCGCCCCATGCCGATGAGCGGCAGCGGCAATGCCTGCATCGGTGATCGTGACGGATTCACCACCAACCCCGGAATAGGTCCTGCCGGCATGACTGTATAGCCCTTTGGAATCTGCCTGACGCTCGGCCTCACGCATGATGTCGGACATGGCCGCCTCTTGCGCCGCCGGATTCTTCAGGAAGTCCTCATCGGAGGCCACTCCATGCTCACGGGCCTTATCGGTCCAGGCGCCGCCAATCTTCCATCCGGCCTGATCCAAGGTGATGGGGGTGATCTGATAGCGCCCGAGAGCTCCGCCAGGATGGCGCTCACCATAACCGTCGTTGATCTGCTCCGCACTGCGTTCCGCCTCGGCGATCTTCTGACGGAAGGCCGAATTAGGCTTGCTTTCCCAAGCCTTGCCGGAACCGCCACCCCGCTCATGGGCGGCGACATGGATGACCCCATGGGGGCCTTGGCGCTCATACGCGCCAACATGGACGGTTCCTTGTGACATGACACACCTTTCCAGCGACTGGACGACACGGTGAACTTGCATCGAGTCGTACACGGGATGGGTGTCAAGAGCAAGAGCAAAATAGGAACATTATCCGTTCCGTTGTTGCGGCCGAGAGCTGCCCCCGGCAATGCGGAAGCCGTTACAAACGATCATCCTGGTTAGCTTGACGCCCCCTGTTCGGCAAGGGATAGTTGCCGCAAGATGCTTCTTGCTCGGGGGAAATCATGATGAGCTTTGGTGCGTCCAGGCTGGGACGGATGTCCCTCCTGGCTTCGGCGATCTGCGTCCCGGTGGTCTTGACCGGCTGCAAGACCATGGAGACTGCCTTTGACAATGATTGCAAGGTGGGCGGCGCAGCCATCGGTGCGGTGATTGGGGGTGTGGCCGCCGGCTTGCTGCTGGGCAAGGCCAGCGGCAAGATCGGCACGGCTCTCCTCGGCGCGGCGGTGGGCGGCCTGATCGGTCAGCAGATCGGCTCGCTGCTCGATTGCCAGGACAAGCAGGCCCTGGCCACCGCCTCGCAGACCGCCGGCGAGGCGCCTGTAGGGCAGAAGGTGGTGTGGGCGTCGGATAGCGCCCAGGTTCCCGCCACGGCCAGCGCGCCGGCACCGGCATCCACCCCGGCCGCCACACCCCAGACGGCCACGACAACCGCCACCGCATCCCAACCGCCCAAGCCCAAAACCGCCCCCCAGCGCCAGGTCAAGACGGCCCCCTTACCGCCGCCCGCCCCATCGTCTTCGTCATCGCAGAGCGACGGACAGTGGGCCGCCGTCGAGCCCAACAAGCAAGCCTCCGCCGGTCAGTGGGGCGCGGTCGAACCGATCCGGTCCGGCGGCCAGTCGGGCAATTGGGGTTGGGTCGAGCCGGTTTCCGCCCCCACCACCCTGGCCGATGGCCGCACCTGCCGTCAGCTCAAGCAGGTGGTGGTCGATACCTCGGGCAAGCAGCACGAGGAAACGGTGACCTCGTGCCTGAACGAACAGAAGCAGTGGGTGGTGGCCTCGCGCTGAGGCTTCTCGTCTAGGAACTGGTCCGCGAGGAGGCGGCAATGAGGACGCTTGGCAACATTTTATGGCACTTCCCGTTCCTCGGGTTCATCAATGCCGCCGTTACCTATCTGATCGGCCTGCTGTTCACGGTCACTGTGGTGGGCGCCCCCCTGGGACTTGGACTGATGGAGCTGGGCAAGTTCTATCTGGGTCCGTTCGGGCGGGCGATGGTGCGTGACAGCGACCTGGAGCCCGGTGCCGAGATCGGGCTGTGGAAGGCCTATTCCTGGATCATCATGATCCTGTGGTTCCCCTTTGGGCTGCTCCTGGCCGCCGCGATGGTGGTTCAGGCGTTCCTGCTGTGCTGCACCATCATCGGCATCCCGCTGGCCATCGTGGTGGCCAAGGCCACGGGCACGGTCTTCAATCCCGTGGGCAAGCGGTGTATTTCGGTGGCCGCCGCGCAGGAATTGCAGCACCGGGCGGCCCTGCGCGAACTCGACGGCTTTGCCGGCAGGCCGGCGCGATCCGAGCCCACCTTGGGTCAGCCCGCCGCGCCCAGCGGATCGGATACGGTCCTGAATGTCCACTCTGACGATCGCCCCGCCCCGGTCAGCCATGGCCCGCAACTAAGCAAGGGACTGAAGATCGGCCTTGCAGTCGGCATCCCCCTGGTTCTGGCGGCGGTGTTCCTGGGGCCGAAACTGTTCGGCCCGTCTCCCAAGGCTACTGTCCCTGCGGCAACGTTGCAGCCCCAGATTCAGAAGCCGACTTCTGTCGTTCCCGCCGCCGCGATCCCGCCGGTCAAGCAAATTCCCGCCAGCCATTCCGGTATCCCCGATATCCTCGACACCGCCACCCTCAGCGTGAACGGACAGCGCCTGCCCCTGGCGGGCCTGCGTCCGGTGGAAATGCCCCAGGCCGCCGCCGCCGCCCGCTCCTACCTGGAGCAGGCGGGGGGCGTGACGTGCGAGCAGGCCCCGGTCGGTGGCTGGCGCTGTGTGTCGCAGTCCAAGGGACTCGATATCGCCGAGGTTTTCGCTCTGTCCGGCTTCGCCAAGGCCGCCGCCAATGCGCCGGACTTCATCCGCAATGCCGAGGGCATGGCGCGGGAAAACCGGCGGGGTGTCTGGGGCGCGTCGTAAGCAAAGAGACGGAGTGCGTCCGATGGCGAAGATGATTCCTGCGTCGTTCTCCGAAGTGGGGCGGGAAGCCGGGGCCGAGCGCGCCGTATTCCATGCGCTGGAACGGCAATTGAGCGGCGACTTTACTGTCCTGTGGTCAATCGGCACCCTGGGCAGCCAGCCCCGTGAGATCGACTTCCTGGTCCTCCATCCTCGCTTCGGGGTGGTGGTGGTCGAGGTCAAGGGCGGGGTCGTCACACTCGGCAATCCCATGGACAGCCGGCGCAAGTGGACAAGCACCACCCGTTCCGCCGGCCAGCCTGCCTCCATCAAGAATCCCTATCACCAGGCGGTCGGGGCGGGGATGTCCTTTGTCTCCGACTGGAAGGCCCATTCATCGGTTGGCGGCTTTTTCGCCATAACGCCGCTGGTGATTCTGCCTCACACCCCGCGCCCGTCCAACGCCGAGGCGGCTCTGGAACCGAAGGCCGAGCATTTCCTGTTCGAGAACGACATGGCGGTGATCGGCACTCGCATTGCCGAGATGATGGAAAAGGCCATGGCATCGGGCGAGGGCTATAAGCCGCTCGATTCCGCCGGGGTTACCTCCATCATCGAGTTGTATGGGCGTCAGCATGTTGTGGTGGAGCCGGTCGCGGTGGAGCCGGTGGAGGAAGAAACGGCGCCCACATCATTCCAGCCACCGCCCAATAAGCACCCCGCCATCGTGAAGGTCGCCGGGCTGACCATCGCCGCCAGTTTGGTTGTCGCTTTGGCGGCTGTTCTTGTCCCTCGGCTTATTCCGGCAAGCCCTCCCGCAATGCAGCCAGCCGCCGCCGTAAAGCCGCCAGCTTCGGCTCCGCCAAAGACGCCGCAAACCATCACGGGCGTGCCGGACATTCTGGATACCGCCACCCTCAGCGTGAATGGTCAGCGTCTGCCCCTGACAGGCCTGCGCCCCGTCGATTTGCCGGAAGCCAAAGCCTTTGCCCGTACGTATTTGGCTCAGGCGGGAAATGTGAAGTGCTATATGGCGCCGGTCGGCGGCTGGCGCTGCATCTCGCTCGCCAAGGGCCTCGATATCGCCGAAGTCTTCGCCCTTTCCGGCTTCGCCAAGGCCGCCGCCAACGCCCCGGATTTCATCCGCAATGCCGAGACGTTGGCGCGGGAGAACCGGCGGGGTGTCTGGGGCGCCTCCTGAGAACAGCGCATCCATTTCAGCAGCACGGCTGGAATGTCTTAGAAGGCGGATGACAGGGGCGACGTCACACCTTCGGCTTCCGAATTCCCATGGATTCGAGAATGCGCCGTACGTCCTCGAACATTCCCCAGATGGTGTAGTCGTTGCGCCGTCGTATCTCGCACGCGGCAATGCGGCCCAGCGCCTTTGCCGCCGATCCCGGCTTTTCATCCATGGCCTCGGCACGGCGATAGGCCAGGGCCTCGGCCAAGAGGTGGCGGGCGGCTACGGATGGCGAGCACTTCATTTCCGCCGCGACGGTCTCGACGGCTTGGCGGAGGCCGGTCTCAACTCGGACATTGATCCGACTGGCCCTTGTGAAACGTATCATGTCCTGCCTCCTTCAAGCCGCCGGAGGCAGGCGCTCCAAGCCCTGCGCTTTGCCGGGAGCCTGGGTTTGTGCCCCAGGTGTGCGACAAAGTGCGTATCCTGCCTTGTGTAGGGTTGAAGCGAGAGCCGCAGAAACCCTGGAGATTGGAGGGCATCTGCGAACCCGTGCCGCGCCGGTTCGCGTCCAAGTCTGTTTTTGGGCGCGCCCAAGCGCGTCCAAGGGGTGTTGACAGCGCGTCCAAGGGGGAAAAAGGCGCGTCCATGGCCGATTCTGCCGCGTCCAAACCGGGGACGTCGAAATCCGCTTCCGGCAGATGGGGGCCATGCGGCGTTCCTTGCCGCCGCGCACCCGCATCTGGACAATCCAGGCCTTGATGCCGGTGGGGGTGATGCGAACCCCGAAGCCGGGGATCTCCGCATCCCAGACGAAGGCCTGCCCCTTGGCCGGGGGTTGGATGTCGTCCACAAGGGTCTTGGTCAGTTTGACTCGGGCCATGGTGCGCGCTCCGCAACGGGCAGAGCCCCACGGCCACCCAGCGCCCCACGTCGGGTTTGCGCCCCGATTCGGCAGGCTTACGAGGTGCCGTGTAAGCTTACAGATAAGCTAGCACGCGGCAGAATCAGGCACAACGAAGCACCTTACGGCATCTTCGTTATCGTCTAACTGGCTAATTTGTTTGATAAAGCGTTGGAGCGGGTGAAGGGAATCGAACCCTCGTCGTAAGCTTGGGAAGCTTCTGCTCTACCATTGAGCTACACCCGCGCCGAGGCGCAGAAAATACGGTCGGTCTGGGGCGTTGCGCAAGCCCCCAGACGTCTCCGTCGCCAGAAATTGACAGAAGCCTCCCCGTCAGGCAACCCCCCTTGGGGTCGGAGCTAGATACGGGCCACTTCCTAAGCGAGGTTCTGCTGGTTGGCCGTCGCCACGAACGCGGCGATGTTCTGGTAATGCTCGACCGTGTCGAAGGTCTGGGTCCACCGCACCTCGGTCCCGCCGGTCACCGGCGCAAGTTCGATGCTCAGCAGGAAGTGATGACCGGACAGGCGTTCGCCCCGTGCTTCCAAGGGAATTTGAAAGCAAGCGCCGGAGTGCGCCCCTCGCGGTCGCGCCCCTACAGTTCCCATGGCGACGACCCGATATTGTCTGCGAGGATGGCATGATGACCGGCACCATGAAGACGGCGACGAATCCGACGGAAGGCGACCCCAGGTGGCTGGCGGTGATCGCGCGGGATCGGGCGCGGGACGGCGAGTTCGTCTATTCGGTGGCGACCACCGGAATCTACTGCCGCCCGTCTTGCGCCGCCCGGCGGGCCTTGCCCGGCAACGTCCGTTTCCACGCCACCTGCGCCGATGCCGAGCGGGCGGGCTTTCGTCCCTGCAAGCGATGCAGGCCCGATCAGGCATCGGCGTCGCAACGTCAGGCGGCCACGGTTTCCGGAATCTGCCGGATGATCGAACAGGCCGAAGCGACACCCTCCCTGGCCGAGATGGCCGCCGCCGCCCGCCTCAGCCCCTCGCATTTCCACCGCCTGTTCAAATCGGTCACCGGCGTCACCCCACGCGCCTATGCCAGGGCCCATCGCGCCAGACGCGTGACGGAGGAGCTTGCCCGCCCGGGGACGAGCGTCACCGAGGCCATCTACGGGGCGGGCTTCGAGTCCAGCGGACGCTTCTACGAAGAGTCCGCCCAGATGCTGGGAATGACCCCGACCACCTATCGCGCCGGCGGCGCCGACACGGAGATCCGCTTCGCCATCGGCCATTGCTCGCTCGGCGCCATCCTGGTGGCCCGCAGCGCCCGGGGCGTCTGCGCCATCCTGATGGGCGACGAGCCGCACGCCCTGGTCCGCGACCTGCAGGACCGCTTCCACAGGGCCCGGCTGATCGGCGGCGACGCCGGCTTCGAGCATCTGGTCGCCGCCATCGTCGGCCATGTCGAGGAGCCGTCCGGGGGGCTCGACCTGCCGCTCGACGTGCGGGGAACCGCCTTCCAGCAACGGGTCTGGCAGGCCCTGCGGCAGATCCCGCCGGGATCGACGGCCAGCTATGGCGAGATCGCCGAACGCATCGGCGCGCCAGGGGCGGCGCGCGCCGTGGCCGGGGCCTGCGCCGCCAATCCCATCGCCCTGGCCATTCCCTGTCACCGGGCGGTGCGGAGCGATGGGTCGCTGTCGGGCTATCGCTGGGGCATCGAGCGCAAGCGCGCCCTGCTGCGACGGGAGAGCGAACGGTGAGCAAGTGCGCGTCCGACCTGCCCGCGACCTATCGGTCGGTCGATATCCTGGCGTTTCACCGGCGCGACCCGTCCATGCTGGCGGAGCGGGTAGAGGGGGACAGCCTGCGCAAGGGCCTGGTCTGGCGGGGAAACCCGGCCTGCCTCACCATCCGCTTCCAGGGACAGCAGGCGTGGGCGGACCTGGAGATCGATGGCCCCGCCTCGGAGCATGACGCCTCGCTGCTGGAGGCCATGGCCGCAAGAATGCTGGGGCTGACCCAGCGGATCGAAGCGTTCGAAGCCGCCCATGGCGGCCATGCCCTGCTGGGGCGATTGATCGCCGACAGGCCCGGTCTGCGACTGGCCGTCGCCGCGACGCCGTTCGAGGCCTTGGCCTGGGCCGTCGCCGGGCAGCAGATCAGTGTCGGCGCCGCCATTTCACTGCGCCACCGCCTGATCAAGGCGGCGGGGATCAGCCATTCCAGCGGATTGTTCTGCTTTCCCGACGCGGCCGCGCTCCGGTCCCTGGACAAAGCCGCCCTGCGCCGGGCCGGCTTCTCGCAAAGCAAGACCGAGGCGTTGATGACTCTCAGCCGACAGATCGTCGACGGCGCGCTCCCCCTCGACGACTGGCTGGGCGGCACCGACATGGCCGAACTGGCCGAACGCCTGCTGCGGGTGCGCGGAATCGGGCCGTGGACCGTCGGCTACACCCTGCTGCGCGGCTATGGCTGGCTGGACGGCTCGCTGCATGGCGACGTCGCCGTGCGCCGCTCGCTGCAGGCCCTGCTGGACCGCCCCGACAGCGTCGGGGCGGAAGAGGCCAAGAGCTGGCTGGCGCCCTTCTCCCCCTGGCGTGCCCTGGTCGCCGCCCATCTGTGGGCCTGGAAATCCACCAAGGCATATTAAAGGATTGCCGCAGGCCTTTGGCCTGCGTCGTTCGGACGCGAAACATATTCGCGCCCGAACCGAACCCAGTGGATCGTCCACAGCACCCCGCACCGGCCCAAAACAAAAGGCCACCCGAAGGTGGCCTTTTGTTTTGAATGGCGGAGGGGGTGGGATTCGAACCCACGATGAGCTTGCACCCATACCGGTTTTCGAGACCGGCGCATTCGACCACTCTGCCACCCCTCCACAGGGCATGCAAAATCCCCGGGTCGGTGGGGAGGCGCGGAAAATAGCGTAAAGCCTTCCACTCCGCAACCCGCTTTGCGCGGGTGCGGAAAAAATGATCGGGAGCCCGGCGAAGCCTACTTCGCCGAGATCACCATGACCATCTGGCGGCCTTCCATCTTGGGGACCTGCTCGACCTTGCCCAGATCCTCGAGGTCGTCGCGCACCTTCTCCAGCACCTTCATGCCCAGGTCCTGGTGAGCCAGTTCGCGGCCGCGGAAACGCAGGGTGACCTTCACCTTGTCGCCTTCCTCGAGGAACTTGCGCATGCTCCGCATCTTCACGTCGTAATCGTGATCGTCGATGTTCGGGCGGAGCTTGATCTCCTTGACCTCGATCACCTTCTGCTTCTTGCGGGCGGCGTTCTTCTTCTTCTGGTCCTCGTACTTGAACTTTCCGAAGTCCAGAATCTTGCAGACCGGCGGCTCGGCGTTGGGCGAGACCTCGACCAAGTCGAGACCGGCATCCTCGGCCATCTGCAGACCCTCGCGCAGGGTCACGACTCCGATCATTTCTCCGTCGGCGCCCACCAAGCGGATGGAACGCACATCGATCTCGCGGTTGACGCGCGGCCCATCGTTCTTGGGCGGCGTCTGCATCGGGGGCCTAGCTATAGAACAATCTCCATCGTTTCGAGTACACCAACGGGCCCGGGTGCGGATTTCGCGGGCCGGGCCGTCGGTTCCAAGGGGTTCGCCCCGTCACGCGGGCGGGGTCGCCTCTGCGCCGAGTGTAGCGATAGCCTGCTCCAGCGCAACAATTTCTTGGTTCTGGCTGCCCAGACGGCGGATCGCCACCTGGCGGCTTTCGGCCTCGCGCTTGCCGACCACCAGCATCACCGGCACCTTGGCCACCGAATGTTCGCGGACCTTGTAGTTGATCTTCTCGTTGCGCAAGTCCAACTCGACCCGAAGGCCGGCGGCCTTGAGACTAGCCTCGACCTCGCGGGCGAAATCGTCGGCTTCCGACACGATGGTGGCGACCACCACCTGGGTGGGAGCCAGCCACAGGGGGAAGCGCCCGGCGAAATTCTCGATCAGGATGCCGAGGAAGCGCTCGAACGAGCCCAGGATGGCCCGGTGCAGCATGACCGGGCGCTTCTTGGTGCCGTCCTCGGCCACGTAAGCCGCGTCCAGACGCTCGGGCAGCACGAAGTCCACCTGCAGCGTGCCGCACTGCCAGTCGCGGCCGATGGCGTCACGCAGCACGAATTCCAGCTTGGGGCCGTAGAAGGCACCCTCGCCGGGATTGAGCGTGGTCTCCAGGCCGGCGGCCTTGGAGGCCTCCAGCAGCGCACCCTCGGCCTTGTCCCAGGTCTCGTCCGAGCCGGCCCGCTTGGCCGGGCGGTCCGAGAACTTGACCCGCACGTCGGTGAAGCCGAAATCGGTGTAGACCTCCTTCAGCAGCTGGCAGAAGGCGATGGTCTCCGAGGTGATCTGGTCCTCGGTGCAGAAGATGTGGGCGTCGTCCTGGGTGAAGGCGCGCACCCGCATGATGCCGTGCAGCGCGCCCGACGGTTCATAGCGGTGGCACGAGCCGAACTCGGCCATGCGCAGCGGCAGGTCGCGGTAGCTCTTGATGCCCTGGCGGAAGATCTGCACGTGGCAGGGGCAGTTCATGGGCTTGACCGCCAGATGGCGCTCGTCCTGGGTCCGGATGGTAAACATGGACTCGGAGAACTTGTCGGCGTGGCCCGAGGCCTCCCACAGGGAGAAGTCCACCAGCTGCGGGGTCTTCACTTCCTCGTAGTTGTTGGCTTCCAGGCGGCGGCGCATATAGGCCTCGACGGCCCGGTAGAGCGTCCAGCCCTTCTTGTGCCAGAACACCGAACCGGCGGCCTCTTCCTGCTGGTGGAACAGCTCCATCTCGCGGCCCAGGCGGCGGTGGTCGCGCTTTTCCGCTTCCTCCAGCATGTGGAGATAGCCGTCCAGGTCCTTCTTGTCGAACCAGGCGGTGCCGTAGATGCGCTGCAGCATCTCGTTGCGGGAATCGCCGCGCCAATAGGCGCCGGCCAGCTTCATCAGCTTGAAGGCCTTGCCCAGCTTGGCGGTGCTGGGAAGATGCGGGCCGCGGCACAGATCGATGAAATTGCCCTGGCGGTAAAGGCCGATCTTCTGGTCGGCGGGGATCGAGGCGATGATCTCCGCCTTGTACTTCTCGCCGGCATCCTCGAAGAACTTCACCGCCGCGTCGCGGTCCCATTCCTCGCGGGTGATGGCCTCGTCGCGGTCGACGATCTCGGCCATGCGCTGCTCGATCTTGGCCAGATCGTCGGGGGTGAAGGGGGTGGGGCGGGCGAAGTCGTAGTAGAAGCCGTTCTCAATAGACGGGCCGATGGTGACCTGGGTCTCGGGATACAGCTCCTTCACCGCCTCGGCCATGACGTGGGCGGCGTCGTGGCGCAGCAGCTCCAGCGCGTCCTGGCCGCTTTTGGCGGTGATGATGGAGAGGTTCACGTCGCGATCGATCAGCGTGAGGAGATCCTTCATCTCGCCGTCGATAGTGATGGCCAGCGCCGCCTTGGCCAGACCGGGGCCGATATCCTTTGCCACGTCCAGACCCGTCACCGGGTGATCGAATTGGCGAACCTTGCCGTCGGGCAGGGTGATGGCGACCATGACACTCTCTTTCACGCGTGGGAACAAATCAGGGGGAGGGAGTCTAAGGAGAAACGCACCTAAGTCAAGGCGCGGGCAACATCCCATCCAGCGCCGCCTCCACCTCTGTTTCGCCCAGCTCGGCCAGCGACGGGCGGCGCAGCACGGTGACGTTGCCCCTGGGCGCGCACAGGCTGGGGTCGGACTCGTGGGAGAACAGCACCACCGAGGGACAGCCGCCGGCGGCGATCAGATGCATGGGGCCGGTGTCGTTGCCCAAGGCCGCCTCGGCGCGGCGCGCCAGGGCGATGATGTCGGGTAGTCCGGTGCGCCCGCCCAGGTCCACCGCCTGGGGACAGGCGGCGGTGATGACTTCGATCTCGGCCCGCTCCTTATTCGTGCCCAGCAGGACGGGCGTGAAGCCCCGTTCCACCAGCCAGCAGGCCGATCGGGCGAAACGCTCCACCGGCCAGCGCTTGGCGGGACGGTGGGGGGCGCCGCCCGGCACCAGCAGCACGAAGCGACCGGGGATGTCGAAGCGGCCCGGCACGGCCTCGGCCCAGGCGAGGTCGGGGGGCGGCACTTTATTGATGCCGGCCATGGCCAGTTGCTCGCGCTGGCGCTCGATGGTGTGCATGAAATCCCGCTGGGGGTTGGCATGGGGATGCGAGCAGCCCTTGGCGATGCCCGACCATTCCACCCCTTTGCCCAGCAAACGGAAATACCAGGACGAGCGGTCCGAGGTCTGCAGGTCGTAGACCCGCTCGAAATGCCCGCCGCGCAGGCGGCCGGCCAGGGCCAGCACCTTGTCGAGGCGCCACAGCGGCGGCTTGTCGTCCAGCCAGACCTCGTCGAACCACGGGCAGGCGCCGGCCAGCTCGGCAAAGGGTCTGGTGGTGAGCAGGGTGATGTGGGCGGACGGGTGATATGCCCGGATGGCGGCGAAGGGCCCCATGGCCTGGACGAAATCGCCGAGCGCGCCGAGTTTGATGACGAGAATTTTTGGCGAAGCGCTCACGATTCCCCGGAAGCGATCGGAACCGGGTCCATGCCCAGCACCTCGCGATAGACGTCGAGCGTGCTGGCGCACATGCTCTCCTTCGAGAACTTCGAGCGCACGAAATCCATGGCGTCCTTGGCCATCAGGTCGCGCTCCTCGGCCGACAGCGCCAGGAAGCGGTCGAGCGCCTGGGCCAAGGCAGCGGCGTCGCCCGGCGCGGTCAGCCAGCCGGTCCGGCCGGGCAGCACAGTCTCGTCGGTGGCGCCGTGGGCGGTGGCAATCACCGGACGGCCCATGGCCTGGCCCTCGACGGCGATGCGGCCGAAGGCTTCCGGGTCGGTGGAGGCCGACACCACCACGTCGGTCAGCATGTAGGCGGCGGGCATGTCGCTGCACTCGTCGGCCAGATGGACCACGTCGGTGAGGTCGCGGCGCTTGATCAGCTCCACCAGTTCCTCGCGGTAGCCGGTGCGGCCCTGGTCCGAGCCCACCAGCAGACAGCGCACGTCGTGGCGGCCCAAGAGGGCCAGGGCCTCGATCAGCACCGCCTGTCCCTTCCAGCGGGTCAGGCGGCCGGGCAGCATGATGACCTGATAGCCGTCGGGCAGGCGCCACTTCTGGGCCAGCTGGATGATGCGCTCGGGGCTGACGCGGGCGGGGTCGAAACGGGTCATGTCGATGCCGCGATGGACCACGCGGACCCGGTCCGCCTCCAGGCCGTAGATGCGGCGCGCATGCTCGGCGATGAAGTCCGAGATGGCGATCACCCGCTCGCCCCTGGTCATCACGGCGTTGTACTTCTGCTTCAACCCGAACCAGCCGAGATTGTAGGTGCCGTGGAAGGTGGTGACGTAATGGGCGCCGGTGGCCTGGGCGGCGATCCAGGCGCTCCAGGCCGGCGCGCGCGAGCGGGCGTGGACGATGTCCACCTGATGGGTGGCAATCAGATCGGCCAGCTTCAGCGCGTTGGAACGGATGGTCAGGGGATTCTTCGAGGCCAGCGGCAGGGTGATGTGAATCGCCCCGGCGCGGGTCAGCTCGCGCACCATGGGGCCGCCCTCGGAGGCGACGATGGCCGTCCACCCGGCTTCGGCCAGGGCCACGGCCATGTCCACGGTGCCGCGCTCCACCCCTCCGGTCACCAGGGCGGGCAGCACCTGCAACACGACCGGTTGACGAACGGCCGGGGATGGCGCTTCGATGGGGGCAACGTGATCCATGGGTTTTCCGAAAGCGATGACAGTGAACTCGAAAAACGGGCAAAACCCGGCGGGCGGCGGGATACTAACACGCCCCGACGGCGCGACAATCGCTTACCGCAGGCTGGAAGGCAAGACTCCCGGCGTGGTGTTCCTGCACGGCTACCATTCCGACATGGAAGGGACCAAGGCCCTGGCGCTGGAGGAGATGTGCCGCGGCCAAGGCCGCGCCTTCCTTCGCTTCGATTATTACGGCCATGGCAAATCCTCGGGCGACGTCCTCTTCGGCACCGTCGGGCGCTGGGCGGCCGACGCGGTGGCGGTGATCCGGGACCTGACCGAGGGGCCGCAGGTCCTGGTGGGCTCCAGCCTGGGCGGCTGGGTCTCCCTGCTCGCCGCGCTGGAGCTGCGCGACCGGGTGGCCGGAATCGTGGGCGTGGCCGCCGCCCCCGACTTCACCGAGGACCTGATGTGGCAGGACTTCACCTTCGAGCAGCGCCGCACCCTGATGGAAACCGGCGAGCTGGAACTGCCCAATTGCTACGAGCCGGACAATCCCTGGCGCGTCCACCGCTCGCTGATCGAGGACGGGCGCAATCACCTGCTGCTGCGCGACCTGATCCAGTTGCACTGCCCGGTCCGGCTGATTCAGGGGCAGAAGGACGCCGACGTGCCCTGGCAGACCGCCCTGCGCCTCGCCGACTGCCTGGCCTCGGAACAGGTGGAGGTCATCCTGGTCAAGGACGGCGACCACCGGCTGTCGCGCGATGGCGATCTGATCCGCCTGACCAGCGTCGTGGCGGCCATGCTGGGCGCCACCCAAGAGTCCTAGGGTGAAAACCCTAGTTCCGTTCCAATGCAATCCCGGCTAGGATTCGGTCAGGCTGTATCGGAATTTCCATGAGATTGCCTGTCATCCTTGCCGCGGCGCTGGCCCTGGGGGGCTGCTCCCTGGTCACACCGGACCGCACCCCCGAGGAAGCGCGCGCCAACGCCGACCGCAAGGTCAGCCTGCGCACCAGCGTGAGCCCCTCCAACGCCTGCCCCAAGGTGGCGCGCATGCTGTCGTGGTGCGCGCGCGGCCCCAACTATCATTACCGCTGCAACATCACCGCCAATGGCAGCCGCGCCGAGCTGGTGGGCGAGCTGGAGGCGGTGTTCCGCACCGAGACCTTCCTGGTGGTGGACTTCACGCGCAAGGGCAACGACACCGAGGTCGCCATCTCTCAGCGCGACAGCGTGCTGGTCTACGACTACCCGCCGCTGATCGAAAAGCACCTGGCCGGCAGCCTGGATTGCCGGCCGCCGTGATCAGGCCTTGCGCCTGACGAAATTGTCGGGATCGAGCAGCATGTCGGCGGCCACCGTCATGGTGCGGCCGCTGCCCCGGTCGATCAGGCGGACATGGCGGGGAATGTCGGGGTAGTCGAAGACCCGCTCCACCGTCCAATCGCTGCCATACGTACCAAGCTTGTGAAAAACGTCGCCGGGCTCGATCGTCGGACCGCCCTTGCCTCGCGAAAACAACATCATCAGCCCCAACTCGGCCTTCCCGTCCCGCCCTCCCTTTACACGGGCAGAACGGGGAAAGTCGAGCCCCGCGTGCATATTTTTTTGAATAGGCGGCGGCTTCATCTATCCGTTTGGCCGTTTCCCGAGTCCTTGGCATGATAGGGCCATGCCGAGCCCGCTTCCCGAGACCGAATCCGCCAGCCATCTCGACCTGATCGTCGAGATGACCGGTGATTTCGTCCAGTCCCACGACGTCGAGGCCACGCTGCACCTGGGCCTGGAGCGCATCGCCAAGCGGCTGGGCGCCGAGGCCGCCTCGCTGTTCCTGGTCGACGAGGACACGGGCGAGTTGGTGTGCCGCGCCAATATCGGACCGGTGGACGTCAGGGGCCTCAGGCTGTCGCCGGGAACCGGCATCGTCGGGCGCACCATCGACCTCGGCGTGCCGCAACTGGTGAAGGACACCAGGCGCGACCCCGACTTCGCACGGTCCATCGACGCCGCCACCGGCTTCGAGACCCGCTCCATCCTGTGCGCCCCCATGTCGGCGCGGGGCCAGCGGCTCGGCGCCATCGAGCTGTTCAACAAGGTCAGCGGCGATGCCTTCACCCAGACGGATTCGCGGCTGCTGCAGGCGCTGGCCGCCAGTTCGGCCCTGGCCCTGATCAACGCCCGGCTGGTGGCCGACATGGCCGAGCAGCAGAGCCTGAAGCGCGAGCTGGAACTGGCCGCCGAGATCCAGCGGGCCATGCTGCCCGGCGAATTGCCCGGCGATTCCCCCATCCACGGCATCAATCTGGCCGCCAGCGGCGTGTCGGGCGATTTCTACGAGATCATGCCGCTGGCCGACGGGCGCATCGCGTTTGCCATCGGCGACGTGGCGGGCAAGGGCATGAAGGCCTCGCTGCTGATGGCCAAGACCGCCAGCCTGTTCCGCTGCCTCGTCAAGCGCGAGGCGGGCCCAGGCGCCGTGCTGGCCGCCATCAATTCCGAGATGCTGGAAACCCGCATGCCCGGCATGTTCGTCACCATGGCCGCCGGCGTGTTCGATCCGGCCATGGGCCGGGTGACCCTGGCCATCGCCGGGCACGAGCCGCCGCTGCTGCTGAAGGACGGCATCTTCACCCCCATCGAGGGCGACATGCCGCCGCTGGGCATCGCCGTCGAGCTGTTCGCCGACGGCTGCCCGGAAAGCGTGGTCGATCTGGACGGCGGCTGCCTCTACCTCTTCACCGACGGGCTGACCGAGGCCCGCTCGCGCCATGACGGCATGCTGGAGAACGAGGGCGCCCGCGCGCTGCTCCAGAGTTTTGCCGACCTGCCGGCCGGTCTGCGCCTGGACTCGGTGGTGCGCTCGCTCGACGACAGCGGCTCGCTCAGGGACGACATCACCCTGGTGGTGATCGAGGACCGCCGCGAGCGTCCGCCCATATCCGAAACCGCCGAATTCGAACGCCGCTACCCCGCCCGTCCCGACGAGCTGTCCTCCATCCGCGCCGCGGTGGGCGGCGCGGCCCGCGCCATGGGCTGCGGCGAATCCATGGTGGGCGACGTGGTCCTGGCGGTGGACGAAGCCTGCCAGAACATCATCCGCCACGCCTATCGCGGTACGGATGGCGACATCGTGGTTCACCTGAATCGCGACAATGATCGACTGGTCATACGACTTATGGATTTCGCTCCGGCCGTGGATGTGGCTAAAATCCAACCCAGGCCGCTGGACGAGGTGCGGCCGGGGGGATTGGGCACCCACCTGATGCGCTCGATCATGGATCACGTCGATTTCCTGGCCCCGCCGCCCGGAATCGGCAACCTGTTGCAAATGGTCAAACGGATCGACCCGACATGAAGCTGGAACATCGTGCCATCGGAACCGCCGCCATCGTGGCCCTGTCGGGCGAGGTGGACCTGCGCCACTCGCCCGCGCTGCGCAAGGCGCTGATGGAACTGATGCTGGACAAGCGCCCGCTGGTGGTGGCCGATCTTTCGGCGGTGGAATATATCGACAGCTCCGGCATCGCCGGGCTGGTCGAGGCCTACCAGATGGCGCGTAAGAACGGCACGCGCTTCGTGCTGGCCGCCATCAGCGACCCGGTCCGCCGGGTGCTGCAGCTGGCCCGCCTGGACCGCGTCTTCGCCATCGCCGACACGCTTGAGGGGGCCTTGGAGGGATGACCCGGTGAGCACGGACGCCGAACCCAGGGGATTCATCGGTTTTCTCGACCGGCTGGGACGCCGGACGATGGACGGAATCGCCGAATTCGGCTTCGGCGCCTCGCTGGTGGGCGAATGCCTTTACTGGCTGGGCATGGGGGGAAAGCGCCGCCAGCCCGTCCGCCTCACCCCCATCGTGGCCCAGGCCATGGAGATCGGCATCGGGGCGCTGCCCATCGTCACCGTGCTGTCGGCCACCATCGGCATCATGCTGGCCATCCAGGGCATCTACACGCTGCGACTGTTCGGAGCCGAATCCCGGGTGTCCATCGGCGTCGCCATGAGTGTGGTGCGCGAGTTCGGCCCGCTGATCACCGGCATCTTGGTGGCGGGGCGTTCCGGCTCGGCGCTGGCGGCAAGGCTGGGCACCATGCGCATCAACCAGGAGATCGACGCGCTCACCGTCATGGGCATCTCGCCGGTGCGCTTCCTGGTGGTGCCGCCGCTGCTGGCCATGCTGGTGATGCTGCCGGCGCTCACCCTGTGGTCCGATCTGGTCGGGCTGTTCGCTGCTGGCCTCTACATCGCGCCGCAGCTGGGCAGCTCTATCGGCGCCTATGTGGACGAGATGACCGATCTGGTGCGGCTCAACGACGTCTGGCACGGCTTAGGCAAAAGCGCCATCTTCGCCGTGCTGATCACCGTGGTCGGCGTGGTCAACGGCGCCTCGGTCACCGGCGGCGCCGAAGGAGTGGGACGCATGACCACCCGCTCGGTGGTCCACGCCATCTCGGCCATCGTCATCACCGACATGATCTTCGTCTTCATGGTGACACGCTGATGGGCAGTCCCACCCCCCACAGCATCGAGGTCTCCAACCTCGCCACCCATTACGGCAACCGCCAGATCCTGCACGACGTGTCGCTTTCCGTGGCCAAGGGCGAGATCATGGTGATCATGGGCGGCTCGGGCTCGGGCAAGACCACGCTGCTCAACCACCTGCTGGGGCTGAAGAAGCCCAGCTCCGGCACGGTGCGCATCCTGGGCCACGACATCGCCAAGCTGTCGCCAGTGGCGCTGCAGCGGCTGCGCACCCGCACCGGGGTGGCGTTTCAGTCGGGCGCGCTGTTCAGCTCCATGAGCGTCGGCGACAACATCGCGCTGCCCTTGCGCGAGCACACCCAGCTGGACGAGACCACCATCGGCATCATGACCCGGCTCAAGCTCGAGGTGGTCAGCCTGGCCGGGTTCGAGCACCTGAAGCCCGCCGAGCTGTCGGGCGGCATGATCAAGCGCGCCGCCCTGGCACGCGCCATCGTCATGGACCCCGAACTGCTGTTCTGCGACGAGCCCTCGGCCGGGCTGGACCCGGTGGTGGCGTCGTCCATCGACGACCTGATCCTGCGCCTGCGCGACGCCATGGGCATGAGCATCGTGGTGGTGACCCACGATCTCGATTCCACCTTCAAGATCGCCGACCGCATCTGCGTGCTGGACAAGGGCCATGTGCTGGCGCTCGACACCGTCGACGCCATCCGCGCCAGTTCCGACCCGCGCATCCAGAACCTGCTGAACCGCCGCACCGAGGAAGCCGAGCCCGATGCGGATTCCTATCTGCGCCGCCTGATCGGCGGCCCCGCCCACCCAACCGACCGGACCCTGCGCCCATGAAGGATTCCCGTATCAACTACGTGATGGTGGGCGGCTTCGTGCTGGCCATGCTGGTGTCGCTTGTGGTGGTCGTAGTCGTGCTCACGGGCCGGACCGGATCAACCCAGTCGTACTACACCCGGCTCGCCAACGTGGCCGGCATCAAGTACGGCACCAAGGTCACCTACGAAGGCTTCCCGGTGGGGCAGGTGGAGAAGATCTCCCCCCTGGTCGAGGGCAACACCACCGCCTTCCGCCTGGAGGTCTCGGTGGCCAACGACTGGCGCATCCCCAAGGATTCCCAGGCCCGCGTCGCCGCGTCGGGCCTGCTGGCGGCGGCGACGCTGGACATCAAGGGCGGCGTCTCGCCCGAGATGCTGCCCCCCGGCTCGGATATCCCGTCGGGCCCCGCCGCCAACATCTTCGCCGCCATGAACGACATGGCCGGCCAGATCACCGACCTCAACCAGACCGCCCTGAAGCCGCTGCTGTTCAGCCTGAACCAGCAGGTGGGATCGCTGGGCACCATCCTCGAGCGCCACGCCCCCGAACTGATGGCCAACCTGCTGGCGGTGGCCCAGGACCTGGCCGCCAAGACGCCCAGGATCACCGCCGACGTGGAGAAGATGACCGGCACCCTGTCGGGCAAGGTGATCACCGACGCCAACGCCGATCGCATCAGGGAGACTCTGGACAACGCCGCCAAGCTGTCGGCCGGGCTGCAGGACAGCCGCAAGAAGGTGGACGCCATGCTGACCAGCCTGGACAAGTCGGTCACCGGCAACCAGGACAACATCGACCAGAGCCTGAAGGACCTGCGCCATACCCTGCAGGCGGTGTCGCGCTCCATCGATTCGGTCACCTACAACCTGGACAGCACCACCCGGAACCTGAACGAGTTCTCGCGCCAGATCAGGGACAATCCCGGCGTGCTGATCGGCGGCAACAAACGGGGCGAGGACGGCCCGGGACGGAAATGAAGACCATGCGCATAATCATCTCCGCCGCCTTCGCGGCCCTCTTCCTCGCCGCCTGCGCCGGCCCCGCCGCGCCGCCGGATTCTTTCTACCGCATCGAGCCCGGCGCGCCCGCCCAGCGCTTCGCCAAACCCGCCCTGCCCGGCGTGCTGGAGGTCAACCGGCTGGCCGCCGACGGCGTGGTGGCCGAACGCGCCCTGGCCTTCGCCCGCGACGGCGCGCTGGCCCATTACAAATACGACTTCTGGAGCGAGCCGCCGGGCATGCTGCTGCAGGACCGCCTAGCCCACTATCTGGCCGAGTCCGGGCTGGCCGACCGGGTGGTGACGCCGGAATTGCGGGTTCTGTCCGATTGGGTGCTGCGCGGCAAGGTGCGTCGCTTCGAGCAGGTCGCCGGCGCCTCCCAGGTCGCCGTCGAGCTGGAACTGGCGGTGGTCAGCGCCCGCGACGGGCGCCTCGTGCTGCTTCAGACCTACGAGACCCGCGTAGCGACGCCCACCGAGCGGGTCGAGGACGCCGCCCGCGCCATGGAAAAGGGAGTGGCCGAGATCTTCGCCCGCTTCCTGGCCGATCTGGGCCGGGCCGATCTGGGCCGCGCTCCCAAATGAGAAAGCCCCGCCGCGCCCCGCCGCGTTCCGGCCGGACGTCCCCCGCCCCGCGCACCGTCGAACTGAGCATCGAACAGGTGGGAGCGCGCGGCGACGGCATCGCCCGCCTGGACGCGGAGACGGTGTTCGTTCCCTTCACGGTGGCCGGCGACAAGGTGCTGGCCCGGGTCGAGGGCAAGCGGGGCGACGGCCTGACCGCCGCCCTGATCGAGGTCACCGAGCCCGGCCCCGGCCGCGTCGCCCCACCCTGCGCCCATTACGGCCGCTGCGGCGGCTGCTCGCTCCAGCATCTGGACGACGCCCTTTACGCCGAGTGGAAGCGCGAGTTGCTGATCACCCAACTGGCCCGCCAGGGTCTTGCCGATGCCCCGGTGCAGCCGCTGATGCGCATTCCGCCCGCCTCGCGGCGGCGCGCCGACTTCACCTTCACCCGCGCCAAGGGCGGCATCCTGCTGGGCTTCAACGGCAGGGCCAGCCATACCGTCATCGACATCGAGCGCTGCCCGCTGCTCGACCCCGCCTTAGGGGACGCCCTGCCCGGCCTGCGCCGCATGCTGGCCGGCATCGCCGTGGAGGGCGGCGGCGAGATGATCGTCACCCTGACCGAAGGCGGCCTGGACGTGCTGGTGGAAGCGCCCGCCCGCCTCGACCTGTTCGAGCGCGAGGCCCTGGCGGCGGCGGCGGAATCCCTGGACCTCGCCCGCCTGCACTGGCGCAGGCCGGGCAGCGGCTTCGTCGAGCCCATCGCCCGGCGTCGCCCGGCCCTGGTGCGGTTCGGCGGCATCGCGGTCGAACCCGCCCCCGGCGCCTTCCTGCAGCCGACCCGCGGCGGCGAGCTGGCCATCGCCGAAGCCATCCTGGCCGCCATCCCGGGGGGCGTGCCGGTGGCCGACCTTTATGCCGGCTGCGGCAGCTTCAGCCTGCCGCTGGCCCAGCGCGGACCGGTTCGCGCCGTGGAAGGCGAGCAGGGGCCGGTGGCGGCGCTGGACGCCGCCGCCCGGGCCGCGAAACTGCCGCTCACCACCGAGGTGCGCGACCTGGCGCGCCGCCCCCTGGCGGCCCATGAGCTGAAAGCCTTCCGCGCCGTGGTGCTGGACCCGCCGCGGGCCGGCGCAGCCGCCCAGGCCGCCGAGTTGGCCCGCCCCTCGGCCGGAGGACCTTCGACCATCGCCATGGTGTCCTGCAATCCCGCCACCCTGGCCCGCGATCTGCGCACCCTTTGCGATGGCGGCTGGCGCATCGAAGGAATCTCTCCCATCGACCAGTTCCCCTGGTCCGCTCATCTGGAAGCGGTGGCGACCCTTCGGTTATGACGTATTGACTGTGCCTATAGTATGACTATGTACTGTAGGTGAAATCCCGGATGCTGCCTTCCCATGAATGACTTTCCCGATACCAAGCTGTCAGAACTGCTCTGCGCCCGCCTGTGCCACGATCTGGCCAGCCCGCTGGGCGCGGCGGCGGCCGGCCTGGAATTGCTCGAGGATGGCAGCGACCCGGAAACCCTGGGTCTGGTTTCGGCCAGCATGGGGGCGGCCACCGCCCGACTGAAATTCCTGCGCGCCACCTTGGGGCCGGCCAACGACCTGCCCCATGCCCCCAAGGCGCTGGGCGACCTGGTCCGCGCCTACTTAAGCGGCGCGGTGGCCGGCGGCATCGCGCTGGACTGGGCCAGCGAACGCCCCGAGATCGACGGCGAAACCGCCCGGCTGCTGCTTAATCTGGTGCTGATCGCCCGCGACGCCCTGCCGCGCGGCGGGCGGATCAATGCCCGGTGCGGGCAGAGCGGCGACGGCTCGGCCGGATTGCGGATCGACGCCGTGGGCGAAGGCCTCGGCCTGTCGGCCGAAGCCCGGCTGGTGCTGGTCGACGGCGCGCCGCCCTCGGGCCCCCGCGGAGCACAGGCGTGGTTCGCGCTTCACCTCGCCAGGGCCAAGGGCCTGAAAATCCGTTTGGATCCAAGGCCTGGGGAGATTTCCATCATGGCCTGACAGGGATCGTGGAAAAAATCGTTTCGCAAGCGGATTTACCCTGGTCTGGGTTCTTCTAAAGACCTCCTCGCCGTGCTATTAGTCGGCATGGCCTGTCCAGTTCGGATAGGGGGAGAGGTGGTTTTGGTGCCGCGCGCGAGTGCTGAAACAGGACCGTACTGGAGTCGATCATGGATGATCTCCTCAGTGAATTTCTGACTGAGACATCGGAAAGTCTTTCCGTTCTCGACGTTGCCCTGGTGAATCTGGAGCAGAATCCCAACGACCCTCAGATTCTGGGCAACATCTTCCGTCTGGTCCACACCATCAAGGGCACCTGCGGCTTCCTGGGACTGCCGCGCCTTGAGCATGTGGCCCACGCCGGCGAGAACGTGCTGGGCAAGTTCCGTGACGGCGAGCTGGAGGTCACCCCCGACGCCGTGACCCTGATCCTGCAGTCCATCGACCGCATCAAGCTGATCCTGGGCCATCTTGAACAGAACGAGTGCGAGCCCGAGGGCAGCGACGCCGACCTGATCGAGCGTCTCAACGCCATGGCCGAGGGCCGGTCCGTCGGCGCGCCGTCCGCGCCGCCGCCGCCGTCGCCGCCCATGCCCACCTTCGAGCCGGTGGCCGCCGCGCCCGAGCCCGCCGCCGCCGCGCCGGCCCCCGAGCCGGAGCCCGAGCCCGAGCCGGAACCCGAGCCCGAGCCGGTCAAGGCCAGCGTCCCCGCGACCGCCGCCCAGCCGCCGGCCGTGGCCGCCGCCGCCGCGCCGCCGGTCCCGGCGGGCGAGGCCAAGGAATCCGCCGTCGCCGCCCAGACCATCCGCGTCAACGTGGAACTGCTGGAAAACCTGATGACCCTGGTGTCCGAGTTGGTGCTGACCCGCAACCAGCTGCTCCAGATGGTCCGCGGCAAGGACGACAGCGAGTTCGCCACCCCGTTGCAGCGCTTGAGCCACATCACCACCGACCTCCAGGAAGGTGTGATGAAGACCCGCATGCAGCCCATCGGCAACGCCTGGGCCAAGCTGCCGCGCATCGTCCGCGACCTCGCGGTCGAAATGAACAAGAAGATCGACCTCCAGATGCTCGGCGCCGAGACCGAGCTGGACCGTCAGGTCCTCGAGCTGATCAAAGACCCGCTGACCCACATGGTGCGCAACTCGGCCGACCACGGCCTGGAGGGCACCGAGGAGCGCAAGAAGGTCGGCAAGCCGGAAATCGGCAAGATCGTCCTGAACGCCTTCCACGAGGGCGGCCACATCATCATCGAGATCTCCGACGACGGACGCGGCCTCAACCTGGACCGCATCAAGCAGAAGGCCATCCAGAACGGCCTGGCGTCGGAATCCGAGCTGGAGGCGCTGACGCCCCAGCAGATCTACCAGTTCATCTTCAAGGCCGGCTTCTCCACCGCCGAGAAGGTCACCAGCGTGTCGGGCCGCGGCGTCGGCATGGACGTGGTGCGCACCAACATCGAGAAGATCGGCGGCACCGTCGAGTTGAAGAGCCAGCCCGGCAAGGGATCAAGCTTCGTCATCAAGATCCCGCTGACCCTGGCCATCGTCTCGGCCCTGATCGTCGAATGCGCCGTCGAGCGCTTCGCCATCCCGCAGATCAGCGTGCTGGAACTGGTGCGCGTGACGGCCAATTCCGAGCACGGCATCGAGATGATCAACAACGCGCCGGTTCTGCGCCTGCGTGATCGCCTGCTGCCCCTGGTCTCGCTCAAGCGCCTGCTCAAGCTGGCCGAGAACGAGGAAGAGCAGCAGGAAACCTTCATCGTCGTCACCCAGGTGGGCACCTACACCTTCGGCATCATCGTCGACCGGGTGTTCGACACCGAGGAAATCGTGGTCAAGCCGGTGGCTCCCATCCTGCGCCACATCTCCATGTTCTCGGGCAACACCATCCTGGGCGACGGTTCGGTGATCATGATCCTCGACCCCAACGGCATCGCCGGCGCCACCGGCGAATCCGGCATGATGGGCGCCGGCACCCGCGACGCCGAGGCCCAGACCATCCGCGAGAGCCACGCCGACCGCAAGACCTCGCTGCTGGTGTTCCGCGCCGGCGGCGACGACCTCAAGGCGGTGCCGCTGGCCCTGGTGGCGCGCCTCGAGGAGATCGAGGTGGGCGACATCGAGCACAGCCACGGCAAGCCCATGGTCCAGTACCGTGGCCACCTGATGCCGCTGATCGCCATCGACGGCATCATGAATTTCCGCGACGAGGGTCGCCAGCCGGTGCTGGTGTTCTCGGACAAGGACCACACCATGGGCCTGGTGGTCGACGAGATCGTCGACATCGTCGAGGACACCCTGAAGGTGGAACTGTCCGCCGACAATCCCGGCGTCATCGGCACCGCCGTCATCGCCGGCAAGGCCACCACCATCATCGACGCCGGCTACTACCTGCCGCAGGCGTTCGGCGACTGGTTCGGCCGCAACGACAAGGAATTCGGCAGCAACGAATACCATCAGCCGCGCGTGCTGCTGGTGGACGACTCGCCGTTCTTCCGCAACCTGCTGACGCCTCTGCTGTCGGTCGCCGGCTACGAGGTGATCTCGGTGGACGGCGCCGACAAGGCCCTGGCGCTCCGCGAGCGCGGCGACGAGTTCGACGCCATCATCAGCGACATCGAAATGCCCGGCATGAGCGGCTTCGAATTCGCCCAGGCGGTGCGCGCCGACGGTCGCTGGGGCACCATCCCCATGGTCGCCCTGTCGTCGCACGCCACCGAAAAGGACTTCGAACGCGGCCGTCAGGTGGGCTTCAACGACTACATCGCCAAGTTCGACCGCGATGCCCTGTTGCAGACCCTGGCCACGACCATCGCAGCCTCTAAAGGTGCCGCATGAATCAGTTAGTCCCCGCTGGTAAGCGCCCTGGAACGGAGCTGGCCGCTCCCGAGACCCAGGACTTCGTGACCATGTTCATCGAGGGTCAGCTGTTCGGCATTCCCGTGCTGACCGTCCAGGACGTGCTGGGCCCGCAGAAGATCACCCGCATTCCCCTGGCGCCCCGCGAGGTTGCGGGCAGCCTCAACCTGCGCGGCCGCATCGTCACCGCCATCGACGTCCGGCTCCGCCTCGGCCTGAAGAAGCGGGCCGAGGACAAGAAGGGCATGAGCGTGGTCGTCGACATGGGCGGCGAGCTCTACTCCCTGATGGTCGACCAGGTGGGCGAGGTTCTGTCGCTGCCGGCGGCCAAGTTCGAACGCAATCCGCCGACGCTGGATCCCCATTGGCGGGATTTCTCCATCGGCATCTACCGCCTGGACGATAAGCTGCTCGTGGTGCTCGACGTCGGCAAGCTGCTGGATTTCACGCGGAACGAATAGTATAGGCATGGGGTAAGGGACCACGAAGGGGTGGCACTCCCGCTCAGGGAACAAGACCGCCCCTCCATCGGAGGCAAGCTTGGGAATGAAGTCCTGTCTGATCGTTGACGATTCCAAGGTCATCCGCATGGTGGCCAAGAAAATCCTGCACGAGCTGAGTTTCAAGACCGAGGAGGCCGAGGACGGCTCCGCGGCGCTGGAAGCCTGCAAGCGCTCCATGCCGGACGCGGTGCTGCTCGACTGGAACATGCCGGTGATGAACGGCATCGACTTCCTGCGGGCGTTGCGCCAGCTTCCCGGCGGCGATCATCCGGTCGTGGTGTTCTGCACCACCGAGAACGACATCGAGCATATTCAGGAAGCCATCACGGCCGGCGCCAACGAATACATCATGAAGCCCTTTGACAGCGAAATCCTTCAGGCGAAGTTCTCGCAGGTCGGATTGCTGTAGCCCCCGGTTCGGTGATTTCACCCATGGCCATCGATTCCCCTTCTTCGGCAGCCGAGCCCATCCGGGTCATGCTGGTCGATGATTCCGCAGTGGTCCGCGGTCTCGTCACCCGTATCCTGGAAGGCGAAGCCGGCATTCAGGTGGTCGCCTCGGTCGGCAACGGCCAGATGGCGCTCGCCTCGCTGGAGCGCAACGAGATCGACGTGGTCATCCTCGATATCGAGATGCCGGTCATGGACGGTCTGACAGCCCTTCCCAAGCTGCTGCAGATCGACCCCGGCCTCAAGGTGATCATGCAGTCGACCCTGACGCTGAAGGGAGCCGACGTCAGCTTGCGCGCCATGCAGATGGGCGCCGCCGACTACATCCCCAAGCCCACCTCCACCCGCGACCTGGCGGGCGGCGCCGACTTCAAGAGCGAGCTGGTGGGCAAGATCCGGGCCCTGGGCCAGGCGCGCCGCGCCGGCGCGCGGCCCGCGCGACCCGGCGGCCCGCCGGCCACCCGGCCGACCATCTCTCCGTCCACGCCCCGCACCCCGGTTCCCATCCATCCGCCGGGGCCGCTGCAGCTGCGCAGCAACACGCCCGAGCCGCCGGACGTCATCGCCATCGGTTCCAGCACCGGCGGCCCCCAGGCGCTGTTCACCGTGCTGGGCACCATGAAGGCCGGCACCGTCCGCCAGCCCATCCTGATCACCCAGCACATGCCCGCCACCTTCACCACCATCCTGGCCGAGCACATCAGCCGCGTCTCGGGCTGGAACGCCCACGAGGCCGTCGATGGCGAGGTGATCACCAGCGGACGCGTCTATATCGCGCCGGGTGACTTCCACATGGTGGTCGAAACCAAGGGTACGGACAAAGTACTGCGATTGAACAAGAACCCTCCTGAGAACTTCTGCCGCCCGGCCGTCGATCCCATGTTGCGGTCCATCGCCGCCGCCTATGGCAAGCGCGTGCTGACCTGCATCCTGACGGGAATGGGCGCCGACGGCATGAAGGGCGGTCAGGCGGTGGTTGCCTCGGGCGGCACCGTGATCGCCCAGGACGAGGCTAGCTCGGTTGTGTGGGGCATGCCGGGGGCAGCGGCGACGGCGGGCATTTGCTCGGCCGTCCTGCCTCTGCCGGAAATTGCCCCTTGGATCATGAAACTGGCGGCGAGGCGCTAAACCCATGCGGCCCGAAGATTTTGATTTCGTCGCCAAGTTGCTGAAGGACCGTTCCGGTCTGGTCATCACCCGCGACAAGGCCTACCTCCTGGAAAGCCGTCTCACCCCGGTGGCCCGCAAGCGCGGCCTCAAGGGCCTGGAAGACCTCGTCTCCGGCCTGCGCACCGCCGGCGAGGACCTGCTGCGCGAGGTCACGGAGGCGATGACGACCAACGAGTCGTTCTTCTTCCGCGACATCAAGCCGTTCGACCAGTTCAAGAGCGTCGTCCTGCCCCATCTGCTGGCCACCCGCGCCGCCAAGAAGTCGTTCCGCATCTGGTCGGCGGCGTCCAGCTCGGGCCAGGAAGCCTATACGCTCGCCATGGTGCTGAAGGAAGAAGGCGCCAAGCTGGCAGGCTGGAAGATCGAGATCGTCGGCACCGACATCTCCACCGAGATGCTGGAGAAGGCCAAGGCCGGCCTTTACTCCCAGTTCGAGGTGCAACGCGGCCTGCCCATCCAGCTGCTGGTCAAGTACTTCAAGAAGACCGCCGAGATGTGGCAGATCGACCCCGCCATCCGCGGCATGGTCCAGTACCGCGAGTACAACCTGCTGCACGACCTGAAGCCCTTGGGCCAGTTCGACGTGGTGTTCTGCCGCAACGTGCTGATCTATTTCGACCAGCCCACCAAGACCCGGGTGCTGGACAATATCAGCCGGGTGGTGCCCGACGACGGCTTCCTCTATCTGGGCGGCGCCGAAACGGTGCTGGGAATCTCGGACAAGTTCAAGCCCATCCCCGACCAGCGCGGCGTCTACTCCACCACCCGCGCTCCGGCCGGCATCGGCACCACCAAGTAGCTTTCCGTCTGCTCCAGACGGCACAAAGCCCCTTCTGGGACACCGGGAGGGGCTTTTTTGCTCTAAGCCCCCTCCCCCGGCTTTGCTGGGGGAGGGTTGGGCTGGGGGGAAATGTCGGCGGGTACAGCCCCCATACCGGCAGCAGGAAACACCAAAAGGGCCCGTGGTTGCCCACGGACCCTTTGGGAAATCTGCGGCACGCGGTTTAGGCCGCGGCGGCGTCCTGCTTGCTGGCCAGGGCGCGCTCGATGCGCTTCTTCAGGCGGCGAGCCTCGGCGCTGAGCTTGGTGGTGGCGATGGACAGCAGGTAGGAGTCGATGCCGCCGTTGTGCTCGATGGTCTTGAGGCCGTTGGTCGAGATGCGCAGGCGCACGGCATGACCCAGGGCGTCAGACAGCAGCGAGGCCTCCTGCAGGTTGGGCAGGAACCGACGACGGGTCTTGTTGTTGGCGTGGCTGACGTTGTTTCCGGTCAGAACGCCCTTGCCGGTGATGGCGCAGCGACGAGCCATAGCGAAATCCTCATATCCAAAAATTCGGTCCCGGAAGAGCGCCCGTTGGCCGGGGCATACCGGAGGAAGCCGCGTTTTTACGGTGGCGAGAGCCGCCCGTCAAGCGCGGAATCCGATTCGATACAAATCCTTATGGACTCTACCTCACCCAACGGCCGAGATAGCTCTGAATCAGCTGGGACATCTGCTGGTCGATGTCCTTCGCCAGGCTCTCGCTGATGTCGTAGAGCACCCGGTCGCGCTCGTTCAGCGTGATGCCCTCGGCCACGGTCTTGGAGCGGGTGGCCTGGGCCACGGTCTCGCCCTGGACCATGCCGCGCGCGTCGAGGATCTGCACCGCCACGTTCAGCGCGGCGTCGTAGCGCACCTCCTGCTCCTTCTTGAAGGCGCCGGTAAGGCCCTTGTCGATGGCCAGCGGCACCTCGACCACCTTGGCGTCCTTGATCACCACGCGGGCCGAGCCGGTGCGGCCCACCGGCTTCAGCCGGTCCTGAGCCCAGCGCTGGATGGCGCCTTCGGGCGACACCGGCATCAGGTGCTCGATATGGGGCGAACGGCCGGGGGCGACGAATTCCGAGACGATCTCCAGCTGGCCCACGTCCAGCTGGAACGGCCGCAGGTTGGAGAAGCTGATCTCGGGCAGCTTCTGCATGGGCGGCTTGGCGTTCTGGCAGGCGCTGGCGGTAAGGGCGGCGACAACGGCCACCACCAGACGGAAATGCCGAGCGATCATCGGAAATGACTCCCTTTGGGCGTACGAAACATGTGGGTTCAATATCGGTGCGGTGCGGCAAGCCGTCAAGAATGCTGCAGCTCGGACAGCCGGAAGACATGGTCGGTGCGGCAGAACTCGCAGGTCACCACGATCTTGCCCTCTGCGTCGGCCACCGAGGCGATCTCGGCGGCAGGCAGCGAACGCAAGGTCGCCTCCACCTTGTCGCGCGAGCAGCGGCAGCGGGCCTGGATCGCCTTGGGCTCGAACGCCTGCAGCTGCTCGGCATGATAAAGGCGATAAAGCAGCTGTTCGGGCGCCAGGACGGCATCGGTCAGTTCGGCCCCGGTGACGCTGCCCAGCAGGATCTCGGCGCGGCGCCAGCTTTCCTCGGCCTCCTCGGCCACCAGGATGGGGGCGCTGCCGGTCCCGGCCGGCATGCGCTGGATCATCAGCGCGGCGGCCGCCCAGCCCCGTCCGCCGGCGGGCGGGCGCACGGCGGCCTCGATGGCGGTGTCGAGCTGTTCCGACTGCTTGAAATAGGCCCGGGCGCAGTCTTCCAGGGTGGCGCCCTCCAGCTCGACGATGCCCTGGTAACGGTCGGTATCCGGCCCCTGGTCCACGGTGAAGGCGAGATAGCCCTTGCCCAGCAGCGCCGGCACCGAGGCCCGGTCGGCCACCGGCACCTGCCCCAGACGGGCGGCGTCGAAGCGGGCGTGGGCGCGCATGTCGCCGCCGCTGGTCACGTCAGCCACCAGCAGCGAGACCGGGCCGTCGCCCTGGGCCTGCAGGGTGAAGATGCCGTCGAACTTCATGGAGGTGGCCAGCACGGCGGCCAGTGCCATGGTCTCGGCCAGCAGGGCGGCCACCGGCACAGGATAGGCGTGCTGGTCGTCGAGAATAGTGTCGAGCGAGGCGCCCAGGCGGGCCAGGCGGCCGCGCACCGCGCCGCCCATCACGGAAAAGGGCAGGACGGTATCGGTCAAGCCAGGCACCAGGTCAGGATTCCCTTCTGGACGTGCATGCGGTTTTCCGCCTCGTCCCACACCACCGATTGCGAGCCGTCCATGACCGGGTCGGTCACTTCCTCGCCGCGATGGGCGGGCAGGCAGTGCATGAACAGGGCGTCGGGCGCGGCCTTGGCCATCAGCGCCTCGTTGACCTGATAGGGCTCCAGCAGCTCGTGGCGGTTGGCATCGGTGCAGCCCATGGAGACCCAGGTGTCGGTCAGCACCAGATGGGCGCCGTTGACCGCCTCGGCGGGATGGGTGGTCAGCACCACGCTGGCGCCCCGGGCCCGGGCCCAGTCCACCGCTGCCCTCGACGGCATCAGGCTTTCCGGGCAGGCCAGACGGATCTCGCAGCCGAAATGGCCGGCGGCGTGAATCCAGCTGGCGGCCACGTTGTTGCCGTCGCCCACCCAGGCCACCACCTTGCCCTTGAGCGAGCCGCGATGCTCCTCGAAGGTCATCACGTCGGCCATCACCTGGCAGGGATGGGATTCGTCGGTCAGGCCGTTGATCACCGGCACGCCGGCATGCCGGGCCAGTTCGGTCAGCTTTTCCGGCAGGTTGGTGCGGATCATCACCGCGTCGACGAAGCGCGACAGCACCCGGGCGGTGTCGGCGATGGTCTCGCCCCGTCCCAGCTGGGTGTCGCCGGCGGCCAGCATGACGACGTCGCCGCCCAGCTGCTTCATGCCCACCTCGAAGGACACGCGGGTCCGGGTCGAGGGCTTCTCGAAGATCATGGCCAGCATCTTGCCGGCCAGCGGCGCCTTGGGCCCCTTGCCCTGCTTGTAGGCCAGGCCGAGATCGAGGATATGGCGCAGCGTTGCCGTGTCGAATCCGTCAAGGTCGAGGAAATGGCGCGGTGCGCCCGATGCGTTGGAAGGGATCATTTCACCTCATCGAAGGCACGGGCCAGGATGCCCACGGCTTCGTCCACATGGCTTTCGTCGATGATCAGCGGCGGCAGCAGCCGCACGACATTGTCGCCGGCCCCCACGGTCAGCATTCCGCCGGCCGCCAGCCTTGCCACCATCTCGGTGTTGGGCATGACGGGCTTGAAGCCCAGCATCAGGCCGAGGCCCCGGACCTCGGTGACCACGCCGGGATAGCGGGCGCAAACTTCCTCGACCCGGGCGCGCAGCAGAGCGCCCATGGCCTGGACGCGGTCCAGGAAGCCGGGTTCGGCCATGACGTTCAGCACCTCGTCGGCCACCGCCATGGCCAGCGGGTTGCCGCCGAAGGTCGAGCCGTGGGTGCCCGCCACCATGCCCGAGGCGGCCTTTTCCGTCGCCAGGCAGGCGCCCACCGGGAAGCCGCCACCCAGGCCCTTGGCCGCCCCCATGATGTCGGGCGCGACGCCCGCCTGCTGGTGGGCGAACAGGGTGCCGGTACGGCCCATGCCGGTCTGTACCTCGTCGAAGATCAACAGCACGCCGAACTCGTCGGCGGTGGCGCGCAGGCGGCGCAGGTAATCGGGATCGCCGGGGACGATGCCGCCCTCGCCCTGGACCGGCTCGACCAGGATGGCGGCGGTCTCCTTGGTGATGGCGGCGCGCATGGCGTTGAGGTTGCCGAAGGGCACGTGGTCGAAGCCTTCGACCGCCGGCGCGAAGCCCTCCATGTGCTTCTTCTGCCCGCCCGCCGCCACGGTGGCCAGGGTGCGGCCGTGGAAGGCGCCCTCGGCGCAGATGACGCGGTAGCGTTCGGGATTGCCGGCGGCGTAGTGGTAGCGCCGGGCCATCTTGATGCTGCACTCCAGCGCCTCGGCGCCGGAATTGCAGAAGAACACCGTGTCGGCGAAGGTACGCTCCACCAGCTTGGCGGCCACCTTCTCCTGTCCCGGCACCCGGTACAGGTTGGAGGTGTGCCAGACCTTTCCGGCCTGCTCGGTCAGGGCCTTGACCAGGCGCGGATGGCAATGCCCCAGCGCGTTGACGGCGACGCCGGCGGCGAAATCGAGGAAGCGTCGGCCGTCGCCGGTGAACAGATAGACACCCTCGCCCCGCTCGAAAGCGAGGTCGGCACGCGCATAGGTCGGCATCACCACTGGAATCACGTCACTCTCCCGAGAATGCCCGGCGGCCTCGCAAGTGCGAGCGAAAAGGCCGATGCGCTCATGGAAAGCGGCAGAATATCGGTTGGAAACCGACAAATGTCAATGGGCTGGCGGCTTTTCAGCTTCTAAGCTTGTAGCCGCTGTCCAGCATGCGCCAGGTGACCAGCAGCAAAACCAGGTCGGCCAGCGCCATGGCGGCGACGCCGATTGCCACCGAGCCGTCGCTCACCCCGATGAATCCGGCCCGGAATCCGTCGATCATGTAGAAGAACGGATTGACCAGGGCGACGGCGTGGAAGGCCTGGGGCAGGCGCTCGATGGAATAGAAGGTGCCCGACAGGAAGGACAGCGGCGTGACGATGAAATTGGTCACGGCGGCCATGTGGTCGAACTTGTCGGCCCAGATGCCGCCCATCATGCCCAGCAGCGACAGCATCAAGGAACCCATCACCGCGTGATAGACGATCAGCAGCGGGTTGTGGACCGGCAGGTGGACGAACAGGGCCATGGCGAGGCCCACGGCGATGCCCACCGCCAGCCCGCGCGCCACGCCGCCCAGGGCGACCGCGGCCGTCTGCTCGGCCCCGGTGAGCGGCGGCATCAGCATGTCGACGATGTTGCCCTGGACCTTGGCGATGATGATCGACGACGAGGTGTTGGCGAAGGCGTTCTGGACGATGGCCATCATGATCAGGCCGGGGCTCAGGAACTGGACGAAGGGCACGCCCTTGACCTGGGCCGCCACGGGTCCCAGCGCCAGGGCGAACACCGAGAGGAACAGCAAGGTGGTGACCACGGGCGCGACGATGGTCTGGAAATAGACCTTGAGGAAGCGGCGCACCTCCTTGCACAACAGGGTCCAGGTCCCCAGCCAGTTGACCGCGCCGTAGGAGCGCGGCGCGGGCGGCAGGATGTTCACGTCGTCTCTCATGCTACACTCGCTTTCCATGACCCAGCTCGCCCCCCGGACCGGCAGACGCCCTCCGTCCAAGATCACGCCATCATACCTCGAGAATGCCGCGCTGCATTATCTCGAACGCTATTCCTCGTCCAGGGCCAATCTGCGAAGGGTACTCATGCGCAAGGTGGACCGCTCGCTCGCCCATTGGGGTGGCGAGCGCGACGAGGCGACGCCCATGGTCGAGGCGGTGATCGCCAAGTTGGCCGGTCTCGGCTATCTCGACGATGCCGCCTATGCCGGGACCAAGGTGCGGGGCCTGCGGCGCAAGGGGGCCAGCACCCGTCTGATCCAGGCCGCGCTGGCCGCCAAGGGGGTCGAGGCCGAAACCGTCGCCGCCGCCCTGGCCGAGCAGGAGCCGGACTCCGAACTGGACGCCGCCTTCACCCTGGCGCGCCGCCGCCGGCTGGGGCCCTGGCGCCCGGCGGACAAGCGGGCCGAGTTCCGCGCCAAGGACCTGGCCGCCCTGGGTCGCGCCGGCTTTTCCTGGGAAACCGCCCGCGCCGTGATCGAGGCCGAAGAGATCCCCTCGTCAGCCTGACACCACCTTCTGGGCCTGGGGCGAACTCATGGAAATGCCCGCCGCACTGAAACGCTGCTTCAGGCGGCGGTTGAACTCGCGGATCAGGGTCATGCGGTCGCCGGGCGTGGTCTTGATGCGCACCCGCAGGATCACCGAGGCGGAATCGAAGCGCTCGACGCCCTGGACCTCGACGGGATCGATCATCATGGCGCCCCAGACGGCCTCGCCCCGCATCTCGGCGCCCAGGGCCAGGATGATTTCCGTCGCCCGGTCGGTGTCCACCTCATAGGCCACCGGCACGTCGATGGCGGCGTAGTTGAAGCCCCGGCTGGAATTGATCACGGTGGAAACCGCGCCGAACGGCACGGTGTGCAGCGAGCCGTTGCCGTCTCTGATCTTCAGGGCCCGGATGGACAGCGATTCCACCGTGCCCACATGCTCGCCCACCTTGACCGAATCGCCCACCGCCACGGTGTCCTCGAACAGGATGAAGGCGCCGGTGATGATGTCCTGGACCAGCTTTTGGGAACCGAAGCCGATGGCGATGCCCAGCACACCGGCGCCGGCCAAGAGCGGCGCGATGTTGACGCCGATCTCCGACAGCACGATCAGCCCCACCGTCACCACCAGCAAGATGAAGGCGGCGTTGCGCACCAGGGGCAGCAGGGTGCGCGCCCGGCCCGACCGCTGCAGCTGGTTGCCGTCGGAATCGGTGGCCGACAGATAGCGCTCGATCAGGGCGCGCAGCACCTCCCAGAACACCACCGCCAGGGCCAGGACTAAGATGATGTTGATGACGCCCGACAGGATGCGCCGCCCCCATTCCGAGCCCACCACCGCCAGCACGTCGTAGACGCCCAGGGACTGGATGGTCATCAGCCCGACCGCGCCGACCAGGCCGACCAGCAGGATGCGGCGCAGCCAGCCCAGGCGCAGCCGGATGCGCAGACGTTGCTCGTCCGACAGCCGCCGCCCGGCGAAACGGTGCCAGGCGCCCCGCGACAGGCGGTCGGCGCCGAAGGCCACCGCCAGGGTGATGACGACGATCACCGCCGTATGGCGCCACTGGTCGCGCCCCGAATGGTCGGCCAGCTTCTGCACCATGACGTCGGCGGCCTTGTCGCCGATGGCGTTGATCTGGCCGGGCAGTTCGGGGATGGGCGCGGGCGGCGGCGGGGCCGCATCCTGGGCCAGGGCGCCGCCGGTCAGCATGCCCAGCAACATCAGGGTGGCGAGCAGGCGGGCGAAGACGCCATTATGGGCAACAGCACTCATGGTCTTTAACCGCTTTCGAGGATCGAGCATGTCCGGTCAGGTCACCATCTATCACAACCCGCGCTGCGGCAAGTCGCGCGATACGCTGAAGCTGATCGAGGACAAGGGCATCAGCCCCGCCATCGTGGAATATCTGAAGGAGCCGCCCTCGGCCGCCGAACTGACCCGCATCCTGGGTCTGCTGGGCAAGCGCCCGGCCGAGATCCTGCGCAAGAAGGAAGCCGCCGAGGCAGGCATCGACCCGGCCGGGCTGGACGACGACGCCCTGATCCGGGCCATGGTCGCCAACCCCATCGTCATCGAGCGCCCCATCGTGGTGACGGACACCAAGGCGGCATTGGGCCGCCCGCCGGAAAGCGTGCTGGCGATTCTGTAAGGGCGGCCTTCACCGAAACGCAACGCTCCGACGCTTGGCGTGAGAGTTGGAATTGGCATAGATTGCCGGAACGGGCCGTCTCCTCCTCGTCAGGGAAGACAGGCTTTTGGCGAGGGGGCCGGCCATTTTTCCCCGGATGGCCCCCTCGCCTTTTAACTTCCGGGATGCGCGAAGGGACGAGTCCCTTCGCACCGCTTCCCTTCCCCCGCCTTACGCCGCCAGCAGATCGACGATGTCGCCCATGATGGCGGTGATGTCGTAATCCTTGGGGGTGTAGATGCGGGCACAGCCGGCGGCCAGCAGCACCTTTTCGTCCTCAGGCGGGATGATGCCGCCCGCCACCACGGGGATGTCGGTCAGGCCGGCGGCCTTCATGCGCTCCAGCACCTCGGTGACCAGCGGCACGTGGCTGCCCGACAGGATGGAGAGGCCGACCACGTGGACGCCTTCCTCGAGCGCGGCGTTGACGATCTGGGCGGGGGTGAGGCGGATACCCTCGTAGACCACTTCCATGCCGGCGTCGCGGGCACGCACGGCGATCTGCTCGGCGCCGTTGGAATGGCCGTCCAGTCCCGGCTTGCCCACCAGGATCTTGACCCGGCGGCCCAGCTTGGCGGAGACCGCCTCCACCTTGGCGCGCACGGCGCCCATCTTCTCGCCCTTGACCTCGGCGGCGGCCCGGGCCACGCCGGTCGGCGCCCGGTATTCGCCGAACACGTCGCGAAGCGTCTGGGCCCACTCGCCGGTGGTGACGCCGGCATGGGCGCACGCGATGGAGGGCTCCATGACGTTGCGGCCTTCCTGCGCGGCGGCGCGCAAGGACGCCAGGGCGGCATCCACCGCGCTTCCGTCGCGGGACGCCCTGAACGCCTTCAGGCGCTCGATCTGCTCGGCCTCGGCCTTGGGATCGACGGTCATGATGGAGCCGTCGCCGGTGGTGAGCGGGCTGGGCTCGGTCTCGGTCCACTTGTTGACGCCGACCACGATCTGCTCGCCGGTCTCGATGGCGCCGATGCGGCGCGCGTTGGATTCCACCAGCTTCTGCTTCATGTAGCTGGATTCCACCGCCGAGACGGCGCCGCCCATGTCGTCGATGCGGGCCAGTTCCTCGCGCGCGCCGGCCTTCAGGGCTTCGACCTTGCGGGTGATCTCGTGCGAGCCGTCGAAGATGTCGCCGAATTCCAGCAGGTCGGATTCATAGGCCATGATCTGCTGCAGACGCAGCGACCATTGCTGGTCCCACGGGCGCGGCAGGCCCAGCGCCTCGTTCCAGGCGGGCAGCTGCACGGCGCGCGCCCGGGCGTTCTTGGACAGGACGACGGCCAGCATCTCCATGACGATGCGGTAGACGTTGTTCTCGGGCTGCTGCTCGGTGAGGCCCAGGGAGTTCACCTGGACGCCATAGCGGAAGCGCCGGGCCTTCTCATCCTTGACGCCGTAGCGATTGACGCAGATCTCGTCCCACAACTCGGTGAAGGCGCGCATCTTGCACAGCTCGGTGACAAAACGGATGCCTGCGTTGACGAAGAAGGAGATGCGGCTGACCACCGTCTCGAAATCGGCGGCCGGCACGGTGGGGCGCACGGTGTCGAGCACGGCGACGGCGGTGGCCAGCGCGTAGGCCAACTCCTGCTCGGGCGTGGCGCCCGCTTCCTGCAGGTGGTACGAGCAGACGTTCATGGGGTTCCACTTGGGAACCTCGGTATAGGTGAAGCCGATGACGTCGCTGGTCAGGCGCAACGAGGGCTGCGGCGCGAAGATATAGGTGCCGCGCGACAGGTATTCCTTGATCACGTCGTTCTGGGTGGTGCCGTTCAGCACCGAACGATGCGCGCCCTGCTTCTCCGCCGTGGCGATATAAAGCGACAGCAGCCAGGCGGCCGGCGCGTTGATGGTCATGGAGGTGTTCATCTTCTCGAGCGGGATGCCCTCGAACAGCGTCATCATGTCGCCCACATGGCAGACGGGCACGCCCACCTTGCCCACTTCGCCCTTGGCCAAGGCGTGGTCGCTGTCATAGCCCGTCTGGGTCGGCAGATCGAAGGCGATGGACAGCCCGGTCTGCCCCTTGGACAGATTGGTGCGGTACAGCTTGTTGGATTCGGCCGCCGAGGAATGGCCCGAATAGGTGCGGAACAGCCAGGGCTTCTCACGGGCGGGGGCTGTGGCTTCGCGGGCGGTCTTTTCGGTCATCGGGGGCTCCAGACTGAATCCATTCAAAAAAATGTCTCTTTGCCAGGGGTTAGGATCGGCATGCGACCTAAAATTTCTCATTCCCCCGACTTCGCGAAACAAACTATCATTTTGTGCATTGCGAAGAAAGCGACAAAACGCTAAAAGGCGGTGTACCGAGCGCCGAGGCCGGCCGCGTCGGGGAAGTGTCGTCCAGAGGGTCAAGGAGTTCTAGGATGAGCGAGCAGGTGGTCAAGGATCTCTACGAGCTTGGTGAGATTCCCCCGATCGGCCATGTGCCGAAGCAGATGTACGCCTGGGCCATCCGCAGGGAGCGCCATGGCAAGCCCGAGACCGCCATGCAGGTCGAGGTGGTCGATACCCCCGAGATCGACTCCCATGAAGTCCTGATCATGGTGATGGCCGCCGGCGTCAACTACAACGGCGTCTGGGCCGCGCTGGGCAAGCCCATCTCGCCCTTCGACTACCACAAGGCCGAGTACCACATCGCCGGTTCCGACGCTTCGGGCATCGTCTATAAGGTCGGCTCCAAGGTGAAGCGCTGGAAGGTCGGCGACGAGGTGGTGGTTCACTGCAACCAGACCGACGGCGACGACGAGGAGTGCAACGGCGGCGACCCCATGAACTCGGCCAGCCAGCGCATCTGGGGCTACGAGACTCCTGACGGTTCCTTCGCCCAGTTCTGCCGCGTCCAGGCGCAGCAGGTCATGGAGCGTCCCAAGCACCTGACCTGGGAAGAGAGCGCCTGCTACACGCTGACGTTGGCCACCGCCTACCGCATGCTGTTCGGCCATCGTCCGCACGTGCTGCGTCCCGGCCATAACGTCCTGGTGTGGGGTGCGGCCGGCGGCCTGGGCTCCATGGCCATCCAGCTGATCGCCGTGTCGGGCGCCAACGCCATCGGCGTGATCTCGGAAGAGGACAAGCGCGAATTCGTGCTCGGCCTGGGCGCCAAGGGCGTCATCAACCGCAAGAACTTCGATTGCTGGGGCCAGCTGCCCGATGTGGACGGCGACCCCAAGGCCTTCGGCGACTACATGAAGAAGACCCGCGAGTTCGGCAAGGCCATCTGGGACATCACCGGCAAGGGCAACGACGTCGACTTCGTGTTCGAGCATCCCGGCGAGTCCACCTTCCCGGTGTCGTGCAACGTCGTGAAGCGCGGCGGCATGGTCGTGTTCTGCGCCGGCACCACCGGCTACAACCTGACCTTCGACGCCCGCTTCGTGTGGATGCGCCAGAAGCGCATCCAGGGCAGCCACTTCGCCAACCTGCTGCAGGCCGCCCAGGCCAACCAGCTGGTCATCGAGCGCCGCATCGATCCTTGCATGTCCGAGGTCTATTCGTGGGAGGACATCCCGCAGGCCCACATGAAGATGCTGCGTAACGAGCACAAGCCCGGCAACATGGCGGTGCTGGTCCAGGCCTACAAGCCCGGCCGCTACACCGTCGAGGATTGCATCGAGGGCTAAACCTTGAGTGAAAACCCTCTCCCCACGCCGGGAGAGGGTTTTTTTCTTTTCCTATGGTCTTTGAGGACGTCGCCATGACCGCCATCCTGCTTCCCGATCTGATCCCCACCTGCGAGTCCGCCGTCGCGGTCCTCGACAAGCTGCGGCTGGCCGCCAAGGCCAATGTCACCGCCATGGTCAGCAAGGACGGCAAGGTCAACGGCGCCCTGTTCGACGCCAACCAGACCGCCGCCCACGGCTATGCCTGGCTGGCCACCTACGTCGCCGCCCTGCAGCAGATGCTGGGCTGGGCCAAGCGCCTCAAGGACGAGAGCAAGCTGGGCGAGCTGGAGACCCTGATGCTCCAGGCGGCCTATGGCGAATACACCGCCCAGATCTATGGCGGCATCCCCATGAGCCAGGGCGAGATCGTGCGCCCCGGCGATCTGGGCCTCGATGCCAAGGCCGTGCACGAATTCTCCAACGACGCGACCTCTTTGCTGCGCCGCGACGGCTGCACGGCGGTCGTGCGCGCCCGCATCGCCGAGCTGATCAAGGACGGCCATCATTTCGGCGAGCCGGGCCTGGAGGACGAGACCCTGGTCCTGATCCGCGACCAGTTCCGCTCGTTCGCCGAGAACGAGGTCATCCCCCACGCCCACGAATGGCACTTGAAGGACGAGCTGATCCCCATCGAGGTGGTGGACCATGTGGCCGAGATGGGCGTGTTCGGCCTGACGCTGCCCGAGGAATACGGCGGCCTGGGCCTGGGCAAGATGTCCATGTGCGTGGTCACCGAGGAACTGTCGCGCGGCTATATCGGCGTGGGCAGCCTGGGCACCCGCTCCGAGATCGCCGGCGAGCTGATCCGCCTCGGCGGCACCGAGGAGCAGAAGCAGTACTGGCTGCCCAAGATCGCGTCGGGCGAGATCCTGCCCACCGCCGTGTTCACCGAGCCCAACACCGGTTCCGACTTAGGCTCGCTTCGCACCCGCGCCGTTAAGCAGGGTGACGAGTATGTGGTCACCGGCAACAAGACCTGGATCACCCACGCGGCGCGCACCGACGTGATGACCCTGCTGACCCGCACCGATCCCAACACCAAGGATTGGAAGGGCCTGTCCATGCTGATCGCGCCCAAGCCGCGCGGCACGGAAGCCAACCCCTTCCCGGCCGAGGGCATGACCGGCGGCGAGATCAAGGTTCTCGGCTATCGCGGCATGAAGGAATACGAGCTGGGCTTCGACGGCTTCAAGGTTCCCGCCGCCAACCTGTTGGGCGGCGTCGAGGGCCAGGGCTTCAAGCAGCTGATGGAAACCTTCGAATCGGCCCGTATCCAGACCGCGGCGCGCGCCGTGGGCGTCGCCCAGTGCGCCATGGAAGTGGGCCTGAAATATGCCAACGAGCGCGTCCAGTTCGGCAAGCCCATCTACGAGTTCCCCCGCGTCGGCGGCAAGATCGCCTGGATGGCGGTGGAAACCATGGTGGCCCGCCAGCTGACCTACTTCTCGGCCCGCGAGAAGGACGAGGGGCACCGCTGCGACATCGAGGCCGGCATGGCCAAGCTGCTGGCGGCGCGCGTCGCCTGGGCCAACGCCGACAACGCGCTGCAGGTCCACGGCGGCAACGGCTATGCCGAGGAATACCCCATCTCGCGCATCCTGTGCGACGCCCGCATCCTCAACATCTTCGAGGGCGCCGCCGAGATCCAGGCCCAGGTCATCGCCCGCGGCCTGCTGTCGGGCGCCCGCGACTAGACGAGAGCTTCCCCCCTCCCCCGGCCTTGCCGGGGGAGGGCCGGGGAGGGGGCCCCTCTCCCAGCAATTTGTTGATCTCAGCCCATAAATCGAATATCTGCCTGGGGCATAGCACTGGTCTTACCCCTCGGGAGCGCAGCCTTTGGCCGGACATTTCCGCCACCGCTTACTGGCGTTGAAGGACGCCGAGCAGGCGTTGCGCCATGAATTGCTGCAATCGGGCGAACCGGTGGGCGGGTATCCGCCGCAACTGCGCCGCCTCCACGAATCCAACGCCCGCGAGCTGGAGCTGATCGTCGACGACGAGGGCTGGCCCACCGCCGATTCCGCCGGCCCCGACGGGGCCGAGGCCGCCTGGCTGGTGGCCATGCACGCCGTGTCGCGCCCCAGTTTCATGCGCCGCTGCCTAGGGCTGCTGAAGTCCGCCGCCAACCGCGACGAGGTGCCCCGGCGTCACGCCGCCATGCTGGAAGACCGCATCCGGGCGCTCGAAGGCCGCCCGCAGAAATTCGGCACCCAACTGGACTGGCAGGGCGGCCGCCTGTCGCCGCTCCCCATCGAGGACGAGGCCGAGGTGGATGCACGCCGCGCCGCCGCGGGTCTGGCGCCCCTGGCCGAAACCATCGCCACCGCCCGGGCCGCCGCCCAGTCCGACGGCGCCCCCCCGCCCGAGGAATGGGAGGCATCCAGCTCGGTGCTGGAAGCCCTGGCCCGCGAAGTGGGCTGGCGATAGGAACCTGGAGCGAAGGGATCTCCCATGTACACTGACGACGATCTCGACGCGGCGGTAGGGGAAGGCATCCTCAGCCGCGACGCAGCGACGGCGTTTCGCGCCTTCGTCGCCCGCCGGCAATCGTCCCACGACGCGGACGAGGAGAGCGTGCGTCTCGTCACCAGCTTCAACGACATCTTCGTCACCATCGCCGCCGTGCTGCTGCTCTCGGCGCTCGGCTGGCTGGCGGGCAAGATCAGCCCGATCCTTGGCGGCGCCTCGGTGGCCGTCGCCGCCTGGGCCTTCGCCGAGTATTTCACGAGGCTGCGCCGCATGGCCCTGCCCAGCCTCGCCTTGCTGCTGGCCTTCGTCTACGGGGTGTTCTCCGCCGGGCTGGGCGTGGTCGGCGTCGACGACTTCGCCCGGGGCGGTTATGGCGTCGCCGCCTCGGCCGCCGCCGCCGCCCTGGCCGCCTGGGGCCATTGGCGGCGCTTCATGGTGCCCATCACCATCGCCGCCGGAGCGGCTGCCGGAGCAGGCGCCCTGCTGGCCCTAGGCCTTGCCCTGGTTCCCGCGCTCCGGGACTTCTTCCTGCCGCTGGTCTTCGTCGCCGGGCTGGCCCTGTTCGCCCTGGCGCTCTGGTGGGACGCGGGCGATCTGGCGCGCAAGACCCGGCGCTCGGACGTGGCGTTCTGGCTGCATCTGGCCGCAGCCCCCATGATCGTCCATCCGGTCTTCTCGGCCCTGGGCGGCGGCGGCGGCACCGTCGCCGGAGCGGCTGGAGCGGTGGCCGTCTATCTGGTGCTGGCGGTGGTCGCCCTGGCGGTGGACCGCCGCGCCCTGCTGGTCTCGGCACTGGCCTATGTGCTTTACGCCGCCACCACCTTGTTCGAGGCCGCCGGCTCGTCGGCCGAGGCTTTCGCGCTCACCGCCCTGGTGGTGGGCTCGCTGCTGCTCAGCCTGTCGGCCTTCTGGCATCATGTGCGGCGCATGGTCCTGGCCCTGCTGCCGGCAACCCTGCGACAAAGGCTTCCCGCCGCCTAGAACTGGCGGAAAAGGCCGATTACGTATAAGGTGCGGGCCAGCCGCCCCACCTTCGTCATAACAGGCTCGAACACCATGTCCTCCGCCGCTCCCCGCCGCCCCCGTCCCGTCGTCCTGTGCATCCTGGACGGCTGGGGCTGGCGTGAAGAAACCGCCGACAACGCCATCGCCCAGGCCGACACCCCCAACTGGGACCGCTTCCTGACCAGCTATCCCCATGCGTTGCTGCATACCTCGGGGCTGCAGGTCGGCCTGCCCGACGGGCAGATGGGCAATTCCGAGGTGGGCCACATGAACCTGGGGGCCGGACGGGTGGTGATGCAGGACCTGCCGCGCATCGACGCCGCCGTGGCCGACGGTTCGCTGGCCGCCAATCCGGTGCTGACCAAGGCCATCGCCGCCATCAAGGCCAAGGGCGGCGCCATGCACCTGATGGGACTGTTGAGCCCCGGCGGCGTGCATTCCCACCAGGACCACCTGGCCGCGCTGGCGCGGACCATCGCCGATGCCGGCGTGCCCGTGAAGGTCCACGCCTTCCTCGACGGCCGCGACACGCCGCCGTCCAGCGCCAAGGGCTTCATGGAGCGCTTCCTGGCCGACGTGGCGGGCCACGACGTGGCCGTCGCCACCGTCTCGGGCCGCTATTACGCCATGGACCGCGACAAGCGCTGGGACCGCGTCTCGCTGGCCTGGAACGCTTTGGTCGAGGCGAAGGGCGTGGTCGGCGCCGATCCGCTGTCGGCCATCGCCGCCTCCTATGCCGAGTCCAAGACCGACGAGTTCATGCTGCCCGCCGTGATCGGCTCCTATCAGGGCATGAAGGACGGCGACGGCCTCTTGATGGGCAATTTCCGCGCCGACCGGGCGCGGGAAATTCTCGACTGCCTGGTCAACCCGGCCTTCGACGGCTTCGCCCGCGCCCGTCAGGTCGACTTCGCTGCCCGCCTGGGCCTGACCGAGTATTCCAAGGACCTGAACGCCTTCCTCGACACCCTGTTCGGGCCGGAGACGCTCTCCAACATCCTGGGCGAGGTGCTGAGCAAGGCCGGCCTCACCCAGCTGCGCATCGCCGAGACCGAGAAGTACGCCCACGTCACCTTCTTCTTCAACGGCGGCGAGGAAACGGTGTTCCCCGGCGAGGAGCGCATTCTGGTCCCCAGCCCCAAGGTCGCCACCTACGACCTGCAGCCGGAGATGAGCGCGGTCGAGGTCACCGACAAGCTGGTGGCCGCCATCGAGGGCGGCACCTTCGACGTCATCGTGGCGAACTACGCCAACGGCGACATGGTCGGCCACACCGGCTTCATGAAGGCCGCCATCACGGCGGCCCAGACCGTCGATGCCTGCTTAGGGAGGCTGGAAGCCGCCGTGACCAAGGCCGGCGGCACCATGCTGGTCACCGCCGACCACGGCAACGCCGAGCAGATGAAGGACCCCGCCACCGGCGAGCCCCATACCGCCCACACCACCGGCCCGGTGCCGGCCGTCCTGGTCGCCCCGCCCGCCGGCGTGAGCGGCATCGGCGACGGCAGGTTGGCCGACGTGGCCCCCACCCTGCTGGCCCTGCTGGGACTTCCCCAGCCGGCCGAGATGAGCGGGCAGTCCCTGCTCCGCCAGACCCTCCGTGCCGCAGGCTAAAACCCTCGTCACCGCGGCGGCGCTGCTCCTGCTGGGAGCGGCGCCCGCTCTTGCCACCTGGGACCGCCCGGTGGATGCCGGCGAACGCCTCAAGGAACTGGAAGGCCAGCTGGAGCGTTCCCGCGCCGAGCACGAGGACGTGCGGCGCAAGGCCGAGGAACTGTCCGCCGAGACGGCACGGCTGCGCGCCGAGATGGTCAAGGCCGCAGGCAAGGCCCAGGAGAGCGAGGACCTGCTGTCCGAGCTGGAAACCCAGCTGGAGGACCTGCGCAAGCGCGAGATCAGCCGCTCCGACGCCCTGGAGCGCCGCTCGCGCCAGATGGTCGGCGTGCTCACCGCGCTCCAACGCCTGGCCTGGCGCCCCACCGAGGCGCTGATCGCCCAGCCGCAAAGCCCGGCCGACACGGTGCGCTCGGCCATCCTGCTGCGCGCCGCCGTGCCCCAGATCGAGCAATCGGCCCGCGACCTGCGGGTGGAAATCGACGGCGTCGCCAAGCTGCGCACCGAAATCAGCGAGCAGCGCAAGCTGATCGCCGCCACCACCGGCACGCTCGAACGCGAGCATGTCCGCATCAAGGACATGTTCGAACGCAAATTCCAGGTGCAGAACGCCACCGAACAGGAACGCCGCGCGCTCGAGGCCCGGCTGCAGGACCTGGGCGGCCAGGCGGAAGACCTGCGCGATCTGCTGAGCCGCCTGGACCAGGAACGCGAACGCCGGCTGGCCGAGGCCGCCGCCAAGGCGGCCGCGGAAAAGCTGGCCCGCGAGACCGAGGCCACGGCGCGGCGCATCGCCCGCGAGGCCGAGCTGGCCGCGAGCAAGGCCGCCCGCGAGGCCGAGCTGGCCGCGCAAAGGGCGGCGCAGCAGGCCATCGCCGAAGCCAAGGCCCGCGACGAGGAGGCGAGCAAGGCCGCCCAGCAGGCCGCCGCCGAGGCGAGAGCCCGCCAGGAGGCCGCCGCCAGGGCCGCCCAGGAAGCCGAGCTCAGGGCCCAGGCCGAGGCCAAGGAAAAGCAGCTGGCCGCCGAAAAGGCCGCCCACGAGGCGGAGGTGGCGTCCCGCGAAGCCGCCGCCACCCGCCCGGTGAAGAACGACAGGCCGTTCAGCCAGGCCCAGGGCCGCCTGCCCTACCCCGCCCGTGGCCGGGTGGTGGAAACCTACGGCCAGCCCAACGACGTCGGCCACGTCTCCAAGGGCATCACCATCAACACCCGCAAGGCCGCCCAGGTCATCGCCCCCTATGACGGACACGTGGCTTTTGCTGGTCCGTTCAGGGGTTACGGCCTTCTCTTGATCATCGAACACAGCGAGGGCTATCATACCCTGCTGGCGGGAATGGCGCAGATCGACTGCGCCGTCGGCCAGAAGCTGTTGACGGGCGAGCCCGTCGGCGTCATGGGGCAGGACGACAGCAAGCCCAACCTTTACGTGGAGCTGCGCCGCAATGGCCAGCCGGTCAACCCGTTGCCTTGGCTCATGGCACAAAAAAGTAAGGCTAGTGGATGATTCGCAAGATTCTGATCGCGGCGGGCAGCTTCGCCCTGCTGTCGACGACCGCCCTCACCCCCGTTTCCGCCGCCGAGCGCAAGGAAACCTACAAGCTTCTCGACCTGTTCGGCGAAGTGCTGGAAAAGGTCCGCAGCGAGTATGTGGAACCCGTCAATGACGAGGAGCTGATCGAGGCCGCCCTGAACGGCATGCTGGCCTCGCTCGACCCCCACTCGGCCTATCTCAACCCCAAAAACTCTAAGGACATGGACATCCAGACCCGTGGCGAGTTCGGCGGGCTGGGCCTGGAAGTGACCATGGAGAACGGCTGGGTCAAGGTGGTCTCGCCCATCGACGACACGCCCGCCTACCGCGCCGGCATGCAGCCCGGCGACTTCGTCACCCACCTGGACGGCGAGCCGGTCCAGGGCCTGTCGCTGTCCGAGGCGGTGGACCGCATGCGCGGCACCGTCAACACCGACATCAAGCTGACCGTGCGCCGCGTGGGCGTGGAACAGCCCTTCGACATCAAGCTGACGCGGGCCGTCATCAAGGTGCAGACGGTCAAGGGCCAGACCCACGGCGACATCGGCTACATCCGCATCTCGCAGTTCAGCGCCACCACCCACGCCGATCTGGTGCGCATCATGGGTCAACTGAAGAAGGACATCGGCAAGACGCCGACCGGCTTCGTCATCGACCTGCGCAACAATCCCGGCGGCCTGCTGGATCAGGCGGTGGCGGTGTCCGACGACTTCCTGGACAAGGGCGAGATCGTCTCGACGCGGTCCCGCCGGCCCGAGGACACCCAGCGCTTCAACGCCCGGCCCGGCGACATCGCCGACGGCCTGCCGCTGGTGGTGCTGATCAACGACGGTTCGGCCTCGGCCTCGGAAATCGTCGCCGGCGCCCTGCAGGACCACAAGCGCGCCGTGCTGCTGGGCACCCGCTCGTTCGGCAAGGGCTCGGTCCAGACCCTGATGCCGCTGCACGGCCACGGCTCGCTGCGCCTGACCACGGCCCGCTACTACACGCCCTCGGGCCGTTCCATCCAGGCGGTGGGCATCGAACCCGACATCAAGGCGGCCCAATCCAAGGTGGAGCCCATCGCCGGCGCCGCCGTGGAGCGCCGCTCGGAAGCGTCCTTGCGCAAGGCCCTGCCCAATCCCAACGGCGACAAGCCCAAGCCCGACGCCAAGGAGTCCAAGCCCGCCGCCGAGCCCAAGGCCACGGCGCCCGAACCCAAGGCCCCCGAGCCCAAGGGCGAGGGCGGCAAGGCCGAGGCGCCGACGCCCATCAAGCTGGGCGACCCGGCCCAGGACTACCAGTTGGCCCGGGCCCTGGATCTGCTGCGCGGCCTGTCGCTCTATCGCCCGGCCCAGCGGTAAGCGGGGCACGGGTCCGCATCCATGGCCGCAGACACCCACTTCGATCTCGAGGAACTGGACGACGAGCCCATTCCCGAGATCGTCGTCGAGGAGATCAAGCCCGAACGCAAGCCGCTGAACCTCAGGCCGATTCTCATCGGCCTGGGGATTTTAGTGGCGGGCGGCGGACTGGGCGGCGCGGCCTATCTGTTCACCGCCTATCAGGCCCGCGACCTGATCGGCCTGATGGATGTGGGCGAGAACCCGCCCAAGCTGTCCTTCGAACTGCCCGGACGGGGCGAGGCGGCCAAGCCGGGGGCCGGGGGCGGCCTGCTGACCCCGCCGGCGGCGCCCGGCGCCGACAAGCCGGCCGGCGAGATGCTGAAGGCGGTGCCCGACGACACGCCGTCGCCCGATTCCCTGCCGCCCGCCATCGCCCCGGAAAAGGCGGCCCTGCCGCCGGCCGAGGCCAGGCCGGACGCCCCGCCCGTGTCCAAGACCGCCGCCCTGCCGCCGGATGGTAAAATGGCGGCGTTGCCGCCGGGCGATTACGTGGCCGAGCCGGAATCGCCGGTCTCCAAGGCCTTCGCCCCCAAGGCGCCGCCGGCGGTGGATGCCTCGGGCGTGCCCACCCAGCCCAATCCCCGCAACGCCGACAAGCCCCCCAGCTACGAGGGCCTGCCGGCCTTGAAGGGTGAGGTCAAGGCGCTGCCCGCCGCCCCGGTCAAGGAGCTGGTGAAGAAGACCGCCATCGGCGACATTCCCGCCCCCGGCCCCGACGGCAAGCAGCCCTGGCAGGTCTACGCCCGCCCGTGGTCCGGCCCCGCCGATCGCGGCAAGGTCGCCGTGGTGGTGATGGACATGGGCCTGGACAAGAACGCCACCGAGGCCGCCATCGCCAAGCTGCCGCCCGAGGTGACGCTGGCCTTCAGCCCCTATGCCCAGGGCCTGGACAAATGGGTGAAGAAGGCCCGCGACCACGGCCACGAGGTGATGATGGTGCTGCCCGCCGATACCAACGGCGCCCAGCCCCGCGACCCCGGCCCGCTGGGCATGACCAACGCGGTCCCGCCCGAGACCAATCTGGCCCGCATCGAAGGGGTGATGACCCGCGCCACCGGCTATACCGGCCTGATCTCGCTGGGTGACAAGTTCGCCGCCAGCGAACAGATCGTCCAGACCCTGGCCAAGCTGCGCGAGCACGGCCTGCTTTACGTTGGACCGGGAGCCGCGCCCGCCGACCGCGTTCCGGCCATCGCCCCCATAACGGCGGTCGCCGATTCCGACCTGTTCCGCGAGGCCATCGAGATGCGCCTCAATCAGGTGTCCATCGCGGCGCGCACCAAGGGCAAGGCCCTGGTGGTGATCAATCCCCGGCCGCTGTCCTTCGACCGGCTGCTGCCCTGGCTCAACGATTTCGACGGCCAGAAGCTGGTGATCGTGCCGGTCTCCACCCTGGTCCAGCCCCCGCCCGCCCCCGGAAAGTCATGAGCAAGAAGAACAAGGCCCCCGTCCTGCCCTACGACCAGCGCCCCTACCGCCCCGGCATCGGGCTGGTGCTGCTCAACGCCCAGGGGCTGGCCTTCGTCGCCCAGCGCATCGACACGCCCGGCAACGCCTGGCAGTTCCCCCAGGGCGGCATCGACGAGGGCGAGGACCCGCGCGCCACCGCGCTGCGCGAGATGGAAGAGGAAATCGGCACGAACAGGGCCGAGATCATCGCCGAAAGCCGGGGATGGATCTCCTACGACCTGCCGCCCGAGATCGCCGACAGGAGCTGGAAGGGCCGTTTTCGCGGCCAGACCCAGAAATGGTTCTGCGCCCGCTTCACCGGAACCGATGCCGACATCAATCTCGAGACCGAGCACCCGGAATTCGAGCGCTGGTGCTGGATGGATCTGGCCGAGGTGCCGGCCCTGATCATCCCGTTCAAACGGGCGCTCTATGATCAGGTGGTGGCCGAGTTCCTGCCGCTGGCCCGCTCGCTCACCCTCAGATAACTGTCTTCAGCTTCTGGCCCGGCTTCACGCCCTCGCCGTCGCCGAGCCCGTTGAGCACGCGGAAACGCTCGACCTTGTGGTCGTCATAGGGCAGCTGCTCGGCCAGCTTCTCCACGGTGTCGCCGGCCTTGGCGGTGATGATCTTCAGCTTCAAGGGCTTCGTGGCGGACTTTTCCGCCTCGGTCATCTTCCGAAGCGACAGGCCCGAGGTCTTGAATTCCTGGGCATGGGCCGCCGTCTGGTTGGGTGGCGTCAGATAGAGGAAGCGGTAGGTCTGCTTGCCGTTCTTCACCGCCAGCAGGCGGGCATCCATGGTGCCCTTGTTGGTGTTGAGCTTGGTCATCCCGGTGGCGGCCGGCATGCCGTTGATCTCCAGCGCCTCGATCCCCGTCAGCCGCGCCCCCTTGGCCCACTGGGTCTGCAGGTAGTTGGTCATGTCGCCATGGGCCTCGGCCCCCATGTCGAAGCGGATCAGCGACCCGTCCTTGTGGGTGGCCGTCACCGCCTTGGCTCCATTGATCAGGTTGAAGCCGGCCGGCACCTCGTAGCGGATGCCCAGCCCGGCATGGGAGAACACCCGCCCCCTCACCACGCCCTCGTCGGGATCGTCGCCCACCAGCAGGCCGTCCATATGAGTCAGATACTGATCGCGCCCCACCGCGCCCTTGCCGTCGGCGGCCTTGGCCGCGGCGGCGGCGTCCTTGACGCGGTCCAGGGTGCGGGGATGGCTGGCGAACAGCGAGGTCTCGTCCACCTCGTCGGGGGAACGCCCGGCCAGCACCGCCTCCAGCCGCGCCTGGTCGCGCAGCTTGCCCAAGAAGGTCGCCATGCTGTCGGGATTCCAGCCGCTGACCGTCATGTAGCGGATGCCCAGTTGGTCGGCCTCGCTCTCCTGGTCGCGGGAATAGCCCTGGATATAGGCCGCCGCGCCCAGCTGGGCGATGTCGCCCGCCCCCGACACGCCGGTCAGCACGCCCACCACCACGCCCAGCACGCCGGTCGCCACGTTGGCGGCCATGGCCTGGCTGTAGCGTTGGGCGGTGTGGCGTCCGGTGACATGGCCGATCTCGTGGCCCACCACGCCGGCCAGCTCGGCCTCGTCGTCGGCCAGGGCCAGCAGGCCGCGGGTGACGTAGACATAGCCACCCGGCAGGGCGAAGGCATTGACGATGGTGCCGTTCAGGACGGTGAAGCGGAAGGGTGCGCCGGGGGTCTCGGTATGGCCCACCAGCCGCTTGCCGATACCCGCCACATAGGCCTGGACCTTGGGATCGTCATAGGCGCCGCCGTATTGCTTCAGAATGTCGGGATGGGCCTCGGCGCCCATCTTCTGCTCGTCCTCGGCCGACAGCATGTTGAAGTTGCTCTTTCCCGTGCCCGGCGTGACCTGGCACGAGGAGAGCAGGGTCGAAGCCAGCAAGGCGGCAATCAGGGCGGAGGAGCGACGCATATTTCCCTCGGGGCGAGAAGCCGTAAGAGGGAAATGATACGACGTCCGCAGGCGGGAGCAAGCCTCGCTTTACACCATCTTCTTGCCGTAGCCCCGGGGCGTGTAGGTCCAGGTGTTCTGTCCCGCGGCGAAGGTACGGGTCTCGCTGGACCCCACCACCACCATGGTCAGCATGTCCACCTTGTCGGCGTCGAGATCGCCCAGGCGGATCACCTCGACCGTCTCGCCGGGGCGGCCCAGCTGGCGGGCCAGGATCACCGGCGTGTCGGGACCGCGGCCCGAGAGCAGGATGTCGCGGGCGCGCGGCAGCTGGTCGCGGCGGCGCTGGGAGACGGGGTTGTAGAAGCACACCACGAAATCGGCCTGGGCTGCGGCCTTCAGCCGCGTCTCGATGCTCTCCCACGGGGTCAGCAGGTCGGACAGCGAGATGGTGCAGAAATCGTGGTTGACCGGCGCGCCGGCGCGGGCGGCGGCGGCCTGCAGCGCCGAGATGCCCGGCACCACCACCACGTCCACCCGGTTCCAGTCGGCACGCTTCCTGCGGTCGAGCAGTTCGAACACCAGGGTGGCCAGGGCGTAGATGCCGGGATCGCCGGAACACACCAGGCTGACGGTACGACCCTCGGCGGCGAGGTCCAGCGCCCTGGCGGCGCGGGCCTCCTCGGCACCCAGCGCGCTCTCGTGCCGCTCCTTGCCCTGGGCCGCGTGGCCCAGCAGGTCGAGATAGAGGCCATAGCCCACCAGATCGCTGCT